>CAYXSE010000106.1:0-11703 GCA_964466675.1 uncultured Rhodothermales bacterium
GAGAGAGGGAGAGTTTCTCGATAGCGGAGGCCAGGTAGGACATCAGACGGTAGAAGAATCGTTGGAATCTGCGTGGGAGAGGCGTTCGCGGGTGTCGGCCAGCATTTCAAGTGCGACCCTTCTTATCACAGCGGAATTCGACCGGGCCTCCCAATCCCCCCTTTCCAGGCCGGCATCCGTTCGCCAGGATAGCCCCGGATGATTTTGGCCGATCTGCGCGACAAGGCCGTTCTCGGTAAGGGCCATGAAATCCGCCGGATGCACGGTGACCTGGACCGAATCGGCTTCGCCAATTCTTTCGATGGCGTCTGACAGGCTTGTGGTGGAAATCAGCCGGATGTGCTCAGGAAGTGGGGATCCAAGAATGGCTTCAGCCAGCCTGAAGCCGAGTTCAGCGATTAGCGGTTCGGATTGCTCGGCGAAAGATTCCCGGGCTCCGCTGAGACCTGCAATGGCTTCGTTCAAGCTTGCCTTCAGCTCCTCCACTCCGCCGGACACGGCCGCGAGGCCCTCGGCCAAGCCTTCGGCGTGGGCTTCGGCTCGGGCCTGCTTGATCCCGGTTGCCAGCCGCAGCTCGAAATTGCGCTCTGCCGTATTGACAGCTCGCTGAACGGATGCCGTCTCCGACTCCGGCGAAGCGTCCCGAACGGCGGCCATCCCAGAGTCCGCGCCCGACCGGGTATGCGAGATCGGCCCAGCGAAAGCAGGCGCCTCAATCAAAAAATCTGTCAATTCAGCAGAAAGCCGCCTGGACTTCAGGACTCGTCGGGAGGCGTTGGCCAGAGGCACCTCATTCGGGTCGAGGGGGGCCAGTCGGCCAGAAGGAATGCGGGACATGACTCAGATGACCATTTCTTCCGCGGACTCTCGTCCCAGGGAAATTTCTTCGCGCTCTTCCAGGTTTTGGGCCTCTTCGATGATTCGCTTTTGAGCCTCTTCGATCTCGGAAACCTTTACGGGGCCAAGCAGCGCCAACTCTTCGGAGATCACGCCCGCGGCTCGCTCCGAGACGTTGGCCATTAGCTTCTCTTTGAGTTCTTCGTCGCAGCCCTTGAGGCTAAGAACCAGATCCCGTTGATCGATCTCGGATAGGAGCTTCTGTAGATCCCGCCCGTCAACCTTGATGAGGTCGTCGAACATGAACATCAGGGCCTTGACGCTGCCCGCGAGCACCGGGTCACGCTCGGTCAGCGCATCCATGATGGTGCGCTCGGTGGCTCTGCTGGAGCTGTTGAGGATGTCGGCTACAAGCTCGACTCCACCCGACGTACTGAGTTCGGCACCCATGACCGAGCCCACTTGATCCCGGATCACGGATTCGATTTCTTTTACCAATACTGGCGATGTCTTGCCCATCGTCGCAAGTCTGTAGACAACCTCTTCCTGCTGCTCTTCTTTGAGGAGTCCCACGATTTCAGAGGCCTTTCTCGCGGTCACGTGCGAGAGGATCAAGGCCGCCGTCTGAGGGTGCTCATTCTGAAGAAAACTAGCGAGCTGCGTGTTTTCAACGCGGTCCAGCATCTGGAAGGCCGATCCCGAGACCGTCTGTTCGATTCGGCTCAGCATGGACTCTGCTTGCTCATCTCCCAAAGCCGACGCGATGGCCTGGCGTGCGAACGAAACGCCTCCGGAACCGACGATGTGAGTCTTGCCGAAGAGGGTCAGGTATTCATCCAGAATCTCTTCGACTACTTCCGCCGAGAGGCCCTTCAAAAGCGAGATGGCGATGGAGATTTGCTCAACCTCTTTCTCGTCCATGCATCGGAGGACCTTCGCGGCCGTGTCGACGCCGAGCGATACCAGAAATATGGCTGATTTATTAAGCCCGTCAACTCGCATAATTTTTCTGTCTAGGTCGCTTGGAATCAGACTGCCATCGGGTCATCGCCGATCCATTCGCGGATCACCGCGGCTGCATCCTCAGGCCTCGTATGGACCAACTCGCGGACTTGGCCGAAGAGAGGGTTGTCAGGCTGGAGGCTCGTCCGCGGATCGGGAGCGAAACTATCGCCACTATTGGTGTCGCTAGAAGGAGGCGGTAGGAGGCTGAGGTCTGGTGATTCTTCCTGATGGGCCGGGGGAGCGGATCCAATCGATCCGGAATCACTCTCATTTCCACCGCCAAAGCTGCCGCCAGCGGTCTGATCGAACCGGCTCGCCGAGCCCAAGGCCGGGAAGGTTGGACCGGACCCTACTCGGGCGCTGGGTCGGGAGGCCATTTCGGTCACCTGGCGACCGGCCCTCTTGATCAGGAAGAAGGCCATGACGAGTGCCAACGCGATCAAGCCGTAGCGCAGGTACATGGCAATACGCTCCGACTGCTCGAAATCCCCAAAGCCTTCCGTCAGTGGGACTTGGGAAGGTTCGAACCGGGTCTGGACCACGGTGATGCGATCTCCGCGGCTCTCATCAAGCCCGACGGCGTTCCTCACGAGCTCTGTAAGCTCAGCTAGTTCGGGCGGCGAGAAGGAGCGAAATGTGGTCTCCGTGGGCGCTCCGGATTCGCCACTGATGGGAATAACAGACTCTGGTCTCTGGTTGAGGACGACGGACACCGAAATATGGTTGATGCTTCCGACACTCTTCTCGTGCGTCTCCGAGGTGCGTGTCATCTCGTAATTGCGCACGGAAGAATTTGCCGTCGAGTTCTCGCCGAGCTGTTCATCGATTTTTTCCTCTGAAACGATGGTCGCGCTCTCTGGGTCGATAATCTCTCGGCTTGAGATGGTCCGGCTAAAGTCGAGGTCTGCGGAAATACGGACGATGGAGTTCCCGGCACCCAGCATCTCGTCGAGGAGACTTTGTCCCTTGGTTTCGAGACCCTCCTCTACAGATCGCTGCATTTCGAGCTGAGTGGAAGAGAGAGCCGTCTGGTCTGCGTCGTCGCCCCCGGAAGAAAGGACGCGCCCCTGCGTGTCCAGGACGGTGACGTCCGATGCCATGAGTCCCTCTACCGCTCCCGCGACGAGCGAAGCGATCCCGTCCACCTGGCTGAGGGCCAGCGATGATCCGGCTGTCATCTTCAGGACTACAGAGGCGCTCGGGAGCGCTTGTGTCTCTTTGAAGGGGCTCCGCTCCGGAACTACGAGGTGGAGACGGGCGCTGGCTACTTGGTGAATGCTGGTGATCGTTCTGACCAGTTCTCCCTCAAGTGCGCGACGCATATTCAGGTTCTGGATGAACGTCGTCATTCCGAGAGTGGCCTTGTCAAACAACTCGTAACCTTGCTGGCCGTCGGTGATTACCCCGGAGTTAGCCATAGCGAGGCGGAGTTCATAAACTTCGCTCCGAGGCACAAAAACGGCTGTTCCGCTGTTGTGAAGCTCGTACCGGACGCCGCGACCCTTGAGCTCTTCGATCACCTGGCCTGCATCGGCCTGGTCCAGCTCGCCAAACAGGAGGGCGTAGTCAGGCTGATTCGACCAATACGCAATCGACCCGAGTACCACGAGTGAAACGGCAAGAATGCCTCCCACGGTGAGCTTCTGCTGAACCGAGAGTCGGGCGCCGAAGTCGACGATCTGCCTAAAAAACAAATTCATGTATCAGTAGTGCTGGTTCGGATCAGACCTGGATCCGCATGAGTTCCTTATAGGTATCCAGGAGTCGATTCCTGACCTCGGTCATGAGCTGGAAGGAGAGTTGGGCCTGGTTCATCGAAATCATCACCTCGTGCAAATTCTCCTGCTCTCCGGCAACCCAAGAAGTCAGCTGAGCGTCCGCGGCTTTCTGGACACCGTCTACTCGGTCGATGGCGCCCTTCAGCATGTCCCCAAAGTCCCCGGGATCACCGGAACGGTACTCTTGAGGCTTCGGCAGCGACTGCCCTTGGTCGATCCCAATGTGATTGGCTCGTAGGCGCTGGAGGTCGGTGATGGTCATAGTCTTCTGTGTGAGTCAGCCTTTCAAGTCGAGGCGGGATCCGATGCCGTCGGGAGTCAGAGATGCGGGTCTTGCCGGTCCGTAAAGGCGGAGGGACATCCTAGCGGATTCCGGAAACTGGGTGTCGATCATTTCCTTTTCCTGTCCGCTGAGATTGGTCGCGCTGGGCTGCCTGGCGTTGGCGTGGGCCTTCAGGGGGTCCTGGTCAACACGGGGGAGGGGGGATAGGGTGGGTCGAATCATGGTCAGAATCGGTGCCGGGGTACTCAGATTTCGAGGGTGCGCTTGATCATGTCCTTGGCGGACTGGACCGATGCGAGGTTCGCCTCATAGAGGCGGTTTGCCGAAACCATTCTTGCCATTTCCTCGACCACGTTGATGTCGGGGTAGTGGACGTATCCGGACGGATCGGCATCGGGATGGCTAGGGTCGAAGACGCTCCGGGTACGGAGTTCTTCGACGACCTCTGTGGTCGGACCCAGCCCAATAGCGGACAGTGCTCGGCTTCCGGAGGACGCCGTCATGTGCCTGGGATTCGACGTGGACAGACCGCTCTGCTTGGCCGCGAGCATTTGACTGAATTGCTCAAACTGCCTGCCGTCAATTCTCTGAACGGCTCGTTTGATCGCGTAGGGCTTTCCATTGGCCGCGCGGGTTGTCGCCGCGTTGGCAATGTTGTCGGTAGCGGTTGCGAGCGCTATACGTTGCGCCTCGAGCCCCCTGGCCGCCGTTCGGAAAAAAGAGAGGATGCGTCCTCCTGGATCCATAGTAGTTACCTCTCTATTAGCCGGTTCGACCGGTAATTCCGGTTCGGAGCATACCAAAGTGCGCACTCAGCGCCTTGGCAGCCATTTGATTGCGCATCTGGGTGTCCGCCATCTCCATGAGTTCGTCCTCTAATACGGGAGCACGTTCTCCCAGCTTGATTTGCGGGTTCACCTGGCCCGCGGCAGATCGACCGTTGGGGCCCTGGAGAACCTCCCGCAGGCGATCCTCGAACGAGACCGAAACCTTCCGGTATCCGGGCGTAGCCATGTTGGCCAGATTGCCCGATATCGCATCCATGCGACGGGCATAGGCGGTCATTGCGCGGGAGAGCAGATTCAGTTTGTCCGATACCATGGGAATGGAATGCTGTATCAACGGATCAGCCATCGCCCAACCATCGTGCCATCTGCCCGATCGGGCGTGTTGGGACGTTACGGAGACTCAGCCCCTGATATCGCGGAAGAATTGGTTTCGCATCGAGGAGAAAATTGCCCGGCCGCGAGGGACCGAATTTGGGCTATATTCCGGTGACACCCACGGAGACAGCGCCCAGATGGACCCCAAAGCCAGAATCCTATTCGTCGATGATGAGCAGCTCCTGCATAGCCTGTTTGAGCGCCTCTTTGCACGACACGGGATGACCGTTACCAGTTGCTCCAGCGCGACGAAGGCGATAGAGCTGCTGAATCAGGAGCAATTCGACCTGGTGGTCACGGACTTCATGATGCCGGACATGGATGGCTTCGCGTTACTGGGCCATGTCCGGGAGCACTATCCCGGGATGAAGGTGATAATGATCACGGCGCATGCGAACGTCCAGCACGCGGTGCGGGTGATGCAGCATGGGGCGATCGACTACATTCCCAAACCCTTCTCGACAGCGGAACTGGTGGAGCGGGTCCAGGCGTCTCTCGCAAAAGATGTGGCCGGGGCTCCAGGGCAGGAAGATTCCGAGCCCGGGGCGAAAGGTGGAAAGAGGAGCTCGCGGCGACGACGGAGCTCCAAAACGGTGTATGTGGGGCAGGCGGATAGTGTCCAGCGCATCAAGGAGGTTCTGCCCAGGATTGCCTCAAACAAGGCGCCCGTATTTATTCAGGGTGAGAGCGGTACGGGGAAGGAGATTCTGGCCAGAACCGTCCACGAAATGAGCGACCGATCGGGCGAGACGTATCTCACCATCAACTGTGCGAATCTCCCGAGAGAGCTCGTCGAGAGTCACCTGTTTGGGCACAAGAAGGGATCCTTCACGGGAGCCATTGACGATATGACCGGCGCTTTCGAGGAAGCCGACCGCGGGACCATTCTTCTGGACGAGATTACTGAGATCGACCTGTCGGTCCAGGCCAAACTGCTGCGCGTCCTTCAGGAGGGCGAATTCCAGCGTATCGGATCCACCGAGGTGAAGAAGGTGGATGTCCGAGTCATAGCCACCAGCAATCGTAATCTGGGCCAGGCGATCTCGGAAGGTATATTCCGGGAGGATCTGTACCACCGTCTTGCGGTATTCCCGCTCTCGGTCCCGCCACTGCGGGAGCGCCTCTCGGACGTCCCGATTCTTGCTGAGCATTTCAGCAAGAAATACTGTTCACTCTACGATCTTGAGAAGAAGACGCTTTCGAAGGCGCTGGTGGACCGTTTCCGTACCTACAACTGGCCGGGCAATGTTCGCGAGTTGGAGAATCTGGTCCAGCGCGGTGTCCTCCTTTCGGCCGAACGGAGCGTCGTTGAGGTAACAGATGTCTTCGACGACTTCTTTTCCGACGCCGATCCGACACGAGCCGGAGAGGGGGGAGGCCCGAATCCGAAGAACGAGACCATAGAAGACATGGAGCGGTACATGATCCTTCAGGCCCTGGAGGATACCGGCAACAACCAGCAACTCGCGGCCCAAAAACTTGGGATCAGTGCCCGGACGATCAGGAATAAACTCAAGAAGTACCGAGAAGAGGGCCTTCTGGACTAGTCCGTCTTGCTTCCCTGATTGGGCGTCAATGCCTCAGGGGTCAATGCCTCAGCAGACAATGCCTCAGCCATTGCGGCGGACACGCTTTCAATGACGTCCGGCTGGGTATAGAATCCGGTCGAGAGCCGAGCCTGGATTTCAGCTCGGCGTGCGTCGTCGAGGGTGTCGACATTGCGCATGGCAACCCGGGCAGCAGTCATTTCTATCGACTCCTGGGCGGCGTCATGAAAGCTGGCGACATCATTCTGGGCGGACACCGCAGCCTTCGTGGCAGCGCCATGTGCACCTGAGGAAACCTCGTCCGAGTCTTGAGTTCGAGCGAATTTGGCCGCCTGGGTAGCGGTGTTTTGGATGCTGGAGATATCCATGGGCTTGGAGGGAAAAGGGCTTTACTAGCCCCGTAGGCTTTTGTTCAGGCGACCGGTGCGACGACCAATGTCGATGTTGTACGCAGATCTGGCCGAGCGAAATCGCGATATGGCCCCTACTGCCGCGCCCAGTCCAATCCTGCATTCGTACATCCCCTTCTCAAGGCGAGCGCTTTGTTTTGCCAACGCCCGAAGGGCATCGTCCTTGTCGGACGTCTCGTCTTGCAGATCGTCGGCGACAGATCTAAGAATCTGGCCGCGTTCCTCGACCATATCGGAGAAGAGTTCCGCATCGCCGGCCTCTAGGGCTTCACACATACGGTCTCCTAGCTCGAGAAGTTTATGCAGGGAAGGGTGGGTCATGTCGGAGTTAGGGTTCGACTCCGTTCATAACAAGGAGTGTGCCAGTCCCAGAATAACCGCGCACCACGCGGTTGAGCGTGACTCAGCCCACTTAGAACAGGCCCCCGCCACCACCAAACGAACCGAGGAACCGCTGTTGGCTCTGGAAACCGGAAATCGCTTCCTGGATCTTGGCGTACTGCAATCTCAGTTGGGCCTCGCGGCGGCCCATGCGTTCGTCGAATGCTTTCAGGTCGGTGTTGAACCTCCGAATGGAGTCATCTAGGACGTCAACCCGGTTGTCGAGAATACCGTCCGCGCCCAGATACGATTTCAAACGGGTCTCCAGCCTGACCGCGATGCCGTCAGAGCCGGTGAATAACGCCTTCAAGGCCGCAGGGTTGGACTCGAGGGCATCCTCGAATGCATCCTCGTCGTCCAGAGACAGCGATCCATCCTCGGAAATCGATATCCCGATTTCGGCGATCGACTGTACCTGACCGGCAGACTGGCTCGTCACGGTGGCGGCGATGTCAGTTCGCAAATTGAATCGCAAGCTCCGCATCGTCGGATCGCCTGCAAAGACACCTCGCAGCCCCAGGTCTCCATCTACCATTGTGGAGCCAACCAGCTGGGTGACAATACTGTTGTATTTGGTAACGAAGTCCGCGATCTGAGACTTGATGCCCTCCGTATCGGGTCCGATGGTAAAGTCCAGGGGGTCAGTCTGCACCTCCTTCAACGAGATCGTGGCGCCGCTCAGGGCGTCAGATACCTGGTTGCTGGCGCGGTAGATGGTCAGACCGTCCAGCGTAAATTTGTTGTTCAGCAGAGAATCGGCTTCGCTCGTTCCCAGGTCGGTTACATAGCCGCCGCCGGTCCCGGAGGCTACGGCCGCATTGGACAGGTCCAGGGCAGCCAGAAGACCATTCGCACTATCGGTAAAGGAGATCCGTTTGGAGTAACCCGTCTCCCCCGATCGGAGCGTAAGGCGAGCGGTATCCGTCGTCTCATTCACCACAGACGAGCTGGCCTTATTGTCGTCCTCGATGGTTTCGGCAGTTACCGCGGCGCTCATGGCGTCGTTTATGGCCACCGAGATTTCTTGAAGAATGTCCTCGTCGGTAGCGCTCGTCGGGTTCACCGTGACAGAGACGTCCTCTCGGTTGTCCTCGTCAGCTTCGGTGGGAGCGGAGACGTTGATTGTGAACGTCTGAGACCCGTTCGTGTCGAAAAAGGACCTTAGGGTCGTGCCCGCGGCTGTGTATTGGCTGCTCAAACGCGTGTCTGTAGAAGCGAGACGGAGCGTCTGAAGCGTATGGGCTCCGGCCGAGGCTCCGTCCGTGGCCGCCACCGTGAAGTAGGAATCGTCTGAGATCGAGGCCGATCTCCCCTCGAGAGGGTTCGAAATAATGTCGTTGAACTTTTCCGTCAGGGAGTACAACGCGGAAATCGAACTGTCCAGGTCGCCCAGGATGTCGGATTGGCGCTGGCTGGTGCTGATCCTCTGTTCGATCCTCTGCCGAGGCTGGCTCTCAATCAGAATAACCTGCTGGAGCAGCTGTTCGTAAGGATTGTTGGCCAACAGCGACCTGTTTAGTTCGCTCAGCATAGCTGGCTCAGGCTGCGCGGCTCATGGTCATGGCAGATCGCCAAGACTCACGAAGGCCCTCCAGGATTTCCATGATGGGCGCCAGGTCACCACTGATGGAGTGGTCCATGCAGAAGGCGTAGAGTGCGTGAAGGCGTCCGGCGATTTCACCCCCCTTCTCCAGATCCAGTGCGGAGATGAGTTCCCGTAGTACCGGCCGCAATTTGTAGCAGTCCTCTTGGTGGCATGCGCCGATTCCCAGATCGTAAAGCTTCAAAATGAGCTGTTCGGGGGACGACGAGAGCACGGCTTGAGTCTGGTAGGAACTGAAGCGCTGGTGAGAGGGCATGAGAGGTTGGCGGTAACTGATTGGAATACTGGCGGTCAAGACCCGTGCCGCTCCAGGCGTCCAGTGATTGGGCCGGGAGAGAGGCTACTCTCACAGGTTCAGGAATCAGCTTTCCGTTGCTGCGATGAGACCTCTCGGCGTTGTCGGTCTTGCGGCTGGTATCGACTGGTCGCTGGGAAAAATTAGCCAGCGACAGACGATCCGTGGAAATAGCTTCCCGGAGGCGATGGCACAAGAGAGACTCCAGCGATGGCGCTGGCCGCGAATTTCGGCCTCGATCGGCTCTGCCCAGCGGGAGACTCGACGAAATGAACGATTCCAGGCTGGTCTACTGGCTTTGGCATGCTTCCGGCATGGCGCCCGTGTGACCAACAACAGACAAAATTGGAAACATGGCACAGACTGCGCGCATCAAGCCGCTGCCGGGAACAGGAAAAACGGGAGGCGAGGACGCCGATTGGATGCACGACCTAACGCCGACCTTGTCCGACCAGGCGATGTTCGACGACGCGGGCCGTGTTCAGCCTCTACGGGTGTGGCCAAATGAGAGCGAGCAAGAGTCATCTCGCGCGAAGTTGACGCTCGTCCGAAAGGAGAAAACCACCGAAGTCAAGAAACAGTCTTAACCAAGGCCGCACCGGACCCATGAGCAGCAATCGAAAGCTTGAGCGCCGAAGAACGAAGGGTACCACACTGTCCCTGTGCATGATCGTCAAGAACGAGGCCGAGGGACTGGAGAAGTGTCTAAGTACGGCTCGGCCACATGTCGATGAAATCGTGGTGGTCGATACCGGATCTACCGATGGTACACTCGATATTGCGAGACGATACGCAGATGTGATCGACGAGATCGAATGGCCGGACTCGTTCGCCGAGGCACGAAATCATAGTTTGGATCTCGCCACAGGGGACTTCATTGTGGTGCTGGACGGGGACGAATTCCTCCCGGATCCGCTTCACTGGCGTCGAATTCGCAAGGCCATCTCGTCTGGCGACGTGGCGGTCGTTCGGATTCCTATCAAGAACCTACTCCCAGAAGGTCAGCTCATCGCTGCAGACCGGATGTGGCAGGAGCGCGTTTTCAAGAACGATCCGGTGATTCGGTACGAAGGCCGCGTCCACAATCAGCATTTTGATGGCATGGTCGCCTACATGGAGCGAACCGGCCACCGCCTCGCGGAAGTTTCTTCGGAGGTCATCCACACGGGATATGCGCATTCCGTCGGAAAGATGAAGGAGAAGTACAGCGTGCGTCTTCATCTCTTGGAGGACGAATATCGCAATGCGCAGTCAGAAAAACGAAAAGCCTACTACGGCTTTCAGCTAGGCGTGGTGCACTACGTACTGGAGGACTACGAACGCGTTCTGGATACCTTCGGCGCTCTCGATTTCGACGAGTTGGAGGACTACAACGCCTTCTACGCTCATCTCCTGGCGAGTCAAGCCGCCTTAAAATGCAAACTGCCGACCCGGGCCCTCATTCACTGTAACGCGATGTTGAGTCTGAACCGGGACGAGCCCGTGGCCTACCAGATTACCGGAGTCGCTTTTCTCCAGGCGCACCAGTTTGCGGACGGGCTTCTCATGATGCTCGAAGCGCTGGTCAAGACCGGAGAGTCCCCGAACACACGTTTTGTGCTGAATACCCCCGCGCTCATGCGAACTCTGGCGAAAATATGCCACGAGGCAGGCTTGGATCGTCACGGGGAGGCATTTACGGACCTGGCTCTTAGCGACGAGTTTCACGCGGACGACGCGGCGGACCTGATTCAGTCTCTGAAGCTCGGCCTCGTGCAGGGGCAACAGAGGGCCGTGGCCTGAAAATAAAAACGGCTCCCCCGCAATGGGGGAGCCGTTTTAGTGCAGGAGGACCGCCAAATCCTCCCACAGTACCCACGGGATTCGTGCCAGAACATTCCGTGTGGGTACTTAGTCGTCTAGTCGAGACTAGAAGAGGCCGAGGATCGATTGGGGTGCTGCGTTGGCCTGAGCCAGCGCTGCGGTACCCGTCTGCTGCAGGATCTGCAGCTTTACGATTTCCATCTGCTCCTTGGCAAAGTCGGCATCCGCGATGCGGCTGCGAGCTGCCTCGTTGTTGTTCATGGCGATGCCCAGGGCGTCCTGCTTGAAGGTCAGTCGCTTCTGGTTGTCGCCGATCGTTCCCATCTTGTTGGAGATGGTTGTGATTGCCGTATCAATACTGCCAAGCAGCGCCGTCGCCAACGCAGCCGAACTGACTGTGATATCACCGGCGGCGATGGACATTCCAGCGACCGAGAGCGTGCCCACGGTTACTGAGAAAGCGTCGGCGGCACCCTCGTTAACCTGAAAGCTGTTCGCCGTCGAGGTGAAGAGTGAGACACCATTAAATGTCGTATCTCCGATGATGTCAGTGATTTCCGCCGAGAGGGCGGTCAGCTGATTGTCGATCGCAGTGCGC
>CAYXSE010000107.1:0-11699 GCA_964466675.1 uncultured Rhodothermales bacterium
GGTGCTACATGAGAAACTCTGGTTTCAAGGTGGACGGTGTGAACCACGAGGGCAGCGCAGACCTCACCGGGCAGGCCGACCACCTCGGCGCCACCATTCAGGCCGACATCGTCAAGCAGAAGCAGCCGACTTCAAACTTCGGCTACAAGGCGCTCAATTCCGGCGACTCCAGCTATGGCAAGTTGGACGAACGGATCTACACTGAGATGGCCACAGATCATCCGATCGACCTGACCCGGTACCAGGTCGCGAATGCGTACATGGGCCGAGTTGGAACGATCAACTCCGGCGGCGCCTCGGGCGCCAACGATATGCAGCAGGCTGTCGCGACCGCCGTGATCAACAAGCGCGCGGGAGGAATGGGGCTGATTTCAGGCCGAAAGGCATTCCAGCGTCCCATGAAGGACGGTATCGGCATTCTGAATGCCATCCAGGATGTGTACTTGAATGATAATGTGACCATCGCGTAGGGCGACGGTTTACTTGCACCCTCGTTAAGGGCCACTCACCGAACCAGCCAAAGATGTCAGAGAAGCGGGCAGACGAACGACCAGAGGAGACGGAATCCGCCCAAATGACGGTGCCTTCCCCCGCCACGCCCAGTCTGCTTGAGCAGTTCACCTCTGGATACCCGGAGTGGGCGCAGGACTTCGCGCGCAAGTACTTCACCAAGACGCTCAACCAGTTCATCCTGTATGGAAACGTCCGGGATCTGGTGCCAGGAGGTGAAGAGGGCAACGAATACGTTTCGCTGCGAGATTTCCTGGTCGATGACCTGTTCGCGGCCAGAGACATCGTGCTTTTTTACGATCGGTCAAGCGGCATTCACTTCGCGGACAAGGAGTCCCAAAAGGACTTCAACCGGGCGCTAAGCGGATACGACACCATCTTCGGGACCGACTACGCGCGAAAACTGCCGAAGGACCCGGTACGAGTCCTCGCCGTGCTACAGAACTACTTTCGAATCCGACTCGCGGACGGAAAACGCATCGCATGCATCATCGACTACGCGGAAACCATCATCCCGATGGCGGAGGCCTCGGCTTACTCCACCGATGACAGGAACTCGCTGGTGTTTCTGAGGAAGTGGGCGCACGACCCCCTCTTTCTGGAGAGCGACTTCACGATGATTCTAGTCGCCGACAACCTGAGCGAAATCAATCAGCAGGTTGTTCAAAGCGCCTACACGGCAGAGATCAAGATTCCGTTGCCGGACGAAGCGGCGCGCAAGAAATACGTGGACTGGTTCCTGACGGACCGCGAGGGAGAGTTTACCCGGTCCTCCGAGGTCCCTGCTTCAGGCCTTGCCGTAAACTCCGCCGGTTTGGGTTACATCCAACTCCAAACGATCCTCGCGGACGTGTTGGAGAACAGGACCTACCTGTCTTACGAAGTCCTCTCCGAACAAAAGAAAGAGTTCATCGAAGCCGAGGCGCATGGTATGCTGGCCTTCGTCGAGTCGGACTGGAACCTGGACATGGTGGCCGGCCATACAGAGGCGAAGGCTCACCTCAGGCAGGCCGCGAGGGCCCTCAAGGCCGGGCGCGGAGATGTACTGCCCATGGGCTACCTGGTGTCCGGCCCGGTGGGAACCGGGAAGACCTTCACCATCACGTGTTTCGCCGGGGAAATCGGGATCCCGATGGTGATGCTCAAGAATTTTCGCTCTCAGTGGCAGGGTCAGACCGAGGCCAACCTGGAACGAATTCTAGGGCTCCTGGAGGCGATGACTCCCGTTGCCGTCATGATTGACGAAGCGGACGCGGCGCTGGGAAACCGGAGATTCCGGTGTGTCGAAGCGCGTTTTCGGGCAGATCGCCGCCTTCATGAGCGATCCCACGCACCGCGGGAAGATCATCTTTTTCCTCGTAACCGCTCGTCCAGATTTTGTGCCTGTCGACCTCAAGAGGCAGGGTCGCGCCGAGGAGCACATCGCCCTGTTCTACCCTTCCAGGCGCGAGGAGCGCGAGGAGTTGTTGCGTGTCATGCTCCGCCGCACCTCGGTGGACGTGGCCATGGATCAGGTACCCGAGTCCCTACTGAACGGAGACCGAACACTGAGCGGTGCGGATATGGAAGCCCTCCTGACCCGGGCCAAGTTTAGGGCAGCCGCGGCTGATCCCCCCTCCGAGGTGAACTTGGAGGTGCTCCAGGCCGTGGTGGATGACTTTATTCCGCCAACGTACCCGTTGGAAGTAGAGTTACAGACGCTCTCTGCGGTGCTTGAGTGCACTTCGCGAGCGCTTCTGCCCGAAAAATACCGAACTATGGACCGGGAGACCATCGTGCGCAGGGTGGATGAGCTGAAGCGACTGGTCAGGTAGACCTCCGTCGGCTCCTTGCCGCGTCCGCTTCCTGTCGTTGACTTATACTCAGGGTTCCACAATAATCCTTCAATACGATGCGACTCTGCCGCGTCACGGGAACCGCGGTCTCGACCCGCAAATCGGAGGCGTTCCGCAAGAGCAAGATGCTCGTGGTTCGCCCCGTAGATCTCGAAGGCGAAGTCACCGACGAGAGCGACATGCTCGCCCTGGATCCGGGCTTTGGAGCCGGGGAAGGTGATGTCGTGCTTATTGCCAAAGAAGGCGCGGTAGCCAGGCAGATAACCGGCGAGTCCGACCTGCCGGCAAATGTTGTCGTGTTGGGCGTTGTGGATGATTGGTCTGCCCCTGGATACACACACTCCAAGAGTTTATGAGACTACCCCGATTCTTCAGCGCCCTGACCCTGATTGCTGTACTACTGGCCGGCGCCCCGCTCTCAACTTCAGCGCAATCCGTCCCGGAAGTAACCCACTCACTCGCCATCACAGGCGCCACGGTGATTCCAGCGCCGGGTGAACGCATCGATGGCGCCACCGTGGTCATCCGGGATGGGCTGATTACCGCCGTCGGTCCCGGGGTCCAGATTCCGTACGACGCGCGCGTCGTCGAAGCGGATTCGATGTTCATCTACGCGGGCTTCATCGATCCCATCTCGCATGCTGGCCTGGAGGCTCCAAGCCGAGCCGGACGCGGCGGCACGACACCAGACCCGGTTCCAGACCGTGGCAACCCACCCAATGACCGGGCCGGGATTCAGCCCAATCTGGACGTGCGGACCGCCCTCAAAGCGGACGATAAATCCGTAAAAGAGCTTCGAAGCGTGGGATTCACGGCCGTCCACGCTGTCCCCTACGGACGCATGCTACCGGGATCAGGAGCGGTTATTCTTCTGCACGGCGATTCGGCAGACGAAATGGTACTGGCCGGCGATCTCTCCATGTTTGTCCAGTTTCAGGGAGCCCGCGGGATGTATCCGGGCACTCCCATGGCGATGACGGCCAAGATGCGACAGCTCTATCGCGAGGCCAGGAGACGCCACGGTCTTGTCGCGGACTATGAGCAGGACCCAAGCGGGCGCGCCCGCCCGCCCTACGACGCCGTCCACGATGCCTTTTTTCCCGTGATCGAGGGGTCCAAGCCGGTGTTTTTCCACGTGACCGACGCCCTCCAGGCTCATCGTGCCCTAAAACTACGGGAGGACCTTGGCTTCAGGATGGTCCTGACGGGACTCTCCCGCGGCCACGACTTGGCGACGAAACTCGCCAACTCGGGTGTCCCATTGGCCGTGACGACGAATCTCCCCAAGAAGCCCGGATGGATGGCTTCCCTCAAACGTGATTCGCTCATTCAGGTGATAGAGAACTACGATCCCGACACACGAACCGCGACCTGGCGTGATACCGAAGCCGAAGTCAGGACGCTTGAGGCGCGACAGGCACTGGCCAGAGAGGACTACGTCATGAACGCCGCATCCCTCAGCGCCGCCGGAGCCTCGTTCGCCTTCACTTCCATGGAAACGGACGCGGACAAGATCATGCCGAACATCAGGGAAATGCTGGCGGCCGGTTTGGACACGACGATCGCACTAGCCGCCCTCACGACCAACGCCGCAGAGATTCTTGGTCTTACCCGCTCCATGGGAACGATCGAGGTCGGCAAGCTGGGAAATCTGGTTATTTCCAGCGGTCCGCTGTTCGATGAGGACTCCGAAGTTCGCAAGGTGGTGATCGAAGGCAGCATCTACGAGATCAAGGCGGCTTCGAAGAAGGGAGGCGATGGAGATGATTCGCTGGCCGGCGAGTGGACCCTTCTGGCCATCATGCCGGATGGGCCGATAAGCGGGACCCTGGAGATCGAGGCCGCCCGAGGCGGGCTTAGGGGGACCATCACCTACGAGGGAGCACCCGAGGCGATCTCCATCTCACAAATACACGTGGACGGAGACGAAGTCAGCTTCTCCTTCGACTCCCCCGACGGCAACATTACCATTACGCTCACCCGAGACGGAGACCATATGTCCGGCGAGGCGCTCGTTGATGGCGCCGAGGCAATCGCCCTCACTCTGGACCGAGTGCCAAACGAGTAACGTCATGAATAACTATCGATACACATTTGCGCTTGTCGCCCTTCTGGCAACGTCCGGCTTGTCGGCTAGCGGTCAGGACGTCCTCATTCAGGGCGGTACGCTGCTCACCATCACTCAGGGAACGCTGCCCAACACGGACGTTTTGGTTCAGAACGGCCGGATCACAAGGGTCGGGGAAGGGCTCACCGCCCCAGACGGCGTCCAGGTGATCGACGCGTCCGGCAAATACGTCATGCCGGGAATCATCGATGCGCACTCGCACATCGCACTTTCGTCCGTAAATGAGAGCTCCGCGCCGGTAACCGCCGAGGTGACCATGGAGGATGTGGTGAATCCCTACGACGTTTCCATCTACCGCGCGCTGGCGGGCGGGGTCACCACGGCCCATCTCATGCACGGTTCTGCCAACGTGATCGGCGGACAAAACGAAACGGTGAAGCTCCGATACGGGAGCCTGGACCCGGATGAACTCCGATTCCAGGGTGCTCCGAGAACCATCAAGTTCGCGCTCGGGGAAAACCCGACTCGGGTGCATGGCCAGCGCGGCGCGAATGGCAGTCGTCCAGCGCTCCGTCCGTCGAGTCGAATGGGCGTCGAGGCAGTCCTCCGGGAGACTTTCGCCGCAGCCAAGCGGTATATGGAGGCGCAGGATGCGTTCGAGTCTGCTCGGCGGTCAAACCCAAAGGCCAGTGGCCCCGCCTACGATCAGCGTCTGGAGGTGATGGCGGACATTCTCCGTGGCGAAATCCTGGTCCATTGCCATAGCTATCGGGCCGACGAGATCCTCATGCTCATGAGGGTCCTGGGTGACTTCGGGGTCGACAAGATCACATTCCAACATGCCAATGAGGCCTTCAAGGTCGCTCCGGAACTCGCGGCCTTCGGCGCCAACGCGTCTATTTTTGCGGACTGGTGGTCCTACAAGTTCGAGGTCTACTATTCGACGGCGTACAATGCGGCGATTCTGACCAGAAACGGAGTCACGACGTCCATTAATTCCGATTCCGGGGAGTTGAACCGCCATCTCTACCACGAGGCGGCCAAGGCGCAGCGCTACGGCGGACTGACCGACAACGAATCGCTGAGGCTTATCACCATCAACCCAGCCATTCAACTCGGAATAGACGAACGGGTTGGTTCCATTGAGGTGGGTAAAGACGGAGATCTCGCCATCTACGACGGCCACCCGCTGTCCGTCTACGCAATCCCCCTGATGACCTTCATCGACGGACGAAAATATTTCGACCGGGCCATGGATGACGATGATATGCGCCTGAACGTGGATGTCACTTCGGACATTCAGACCGGGACCCTTACCGAACAGTCGTTCGACCACAACTAGAGAAGACTCATGCACATCCTCATTGGATTAATGCTGGTGGCCGGATTTCAAGTTCAGCCACAAGACGCGCCCAAAGCCAAACAAGGCGTCTACGCCATTACCAACGCCCGCATCGAAACCGTGACAAACGGAACGATCGAGAATGGAACGATCGTTATTTCCAGGGACCGGATCATAGCCATCGGCGATGACGTGGAAATTCCGGAAGGTGCGGAGATTATCGACGCCGCCGGTCGCTCCGTATTTCCGGGAATGATCGACGGTGGCACCACACTCGGTCTGACGGAGATTGGCGCGGTCGGAGAGACGAACGATAGTCGTGAAATTGGCGATATAACGCCTCAAATGGAGGCTCTGACGGCCATTAACCCAAACGCAATAGCCATTCCCGTCACCAGGGTGAGCGGAGTTACCACCGTGCTGGCCGAACCTAGCGGAGGAATGCTCCCCGGCGTCGCCGCGGTGATCAACTTGGTCGGTTACACGCCCGAGCAGATGAGTACGGGGAGCCGCCTTCAGGTGTTGAGCTGGCCAACCTCGGGCGGGAGGCGGCGATTTGGCCCGCAGCAGTCGAAGGCCGAACGGGAGAAGGCGCTCGAGGCCGCCATGAAAAAGATCGACGAAGTGTTCGACAACGCCGAATTGTGGGCCCGAATTGACTCCACCTGGTCGGCTGGAGGTGGCGATCGTCCCCCCGCGTATGCCCCCGAAATGGCCGCCTTGGCCCCCGTGGTTCGCGGCGAAATGACGCTCATGATCCGCGTCAACGGGGCCGAGGATATCGAGAAGGCCATCGACTGGGTCCAGGAGCGGGGATACCGTTCGGTGCTGAGCGGGGTCGGCGAGGGTTGGCGGGTGGCGGACAAGATTGCCGAGTCCGGAATCCCGGTAATTGTTGGACCCGTTCTCTCCACACCAACCCGTTCGAGTGATCGGTACGACCGCGCCTACGCGAACGCCGGCTTGCTGAACGAGGCGGGTGTCAAAGTATCGATCCGGAGCGGCGACGCTGCCAACGTTAGAAACTTGCCGTTCAACGCTGGTTTCGCGGCAGCCTATGGCATGGGTCGGGAGGCGGCGCTTAGAGCGGTCACCATCAACGCTGCAGAGGCCTTCGGAATCGGAGACGACTACGGGTCCCTCGAAGTCGGTAAGAAAGCAAATCTCCTACTCGCGAATGGAGACCCCTTCGAGCCAGCTACGCAGATATCCGAGGTCTTCATCGACGGCTTCCGTTTGGCTATCGACAGCCGCCATATTCAACTCTACGAAGAATTCCTCAACCGGGACGCTGGACGTGTGCAGCCGGTTGAGATCGTGCCCCCGGTGAGAAACTAGGTCCCGTGAAGAAGATTGCTTTCCTGCTCCTGCTGGTTCTTGCGCTCCCCGCCCGGGCACAGGAACTCCCGGTTTCGATACCGGAAGCCGTCGGAATGTCCTCCGAGAGACTCGAGCGCCTCTCCGCGGTACTCCGTCAGTACGTGAGCGAAGGGCGTTTGCCAGGAGGGCACACGGTCGTCCTCCGGAAAGGGCTGGTTGTGTTTGATGAGGCCTTCGGCGAACTCGATATGGAATCCGACACGGCCATGCCAAGCGACGCCATTTACAGGATCGCCTCGCAGTCCAAGGCCATCATTAGTGTCGGTGTGTTGATGCTCCAGGAGGAAGGAAAACTACTCATCGGCGACCCTGTTGGCCACTACCTCCCGGAGTTCATGGAGACAAACGTTGCCGTGGCCGGCGAGAATGGTTCCTACGAGGTTGTGCCTGCGGACCGCCCTGTTACGATCCGCGACCTTCTCACGCACACCGCTGGGATCGGATATGGTGGTGGCCCGGGGGCTGTCGAGTGGGAGACCGCCGGAATCCAGGGTTGGTATTTTGGTCACCTGGAAGAGCCTATCCGGGAAACCGTACGCCGCATGGCTGACCTTCCAATGGACGCCCAACCGGGCGAGAGCTGGGTCTACGGGTACAATACAGACATACTCGGCGCCCTGGTGGAGGTGGTATCGGGCCAGACTCTGGACGTATTTCTGAAGGAGCATATTCTCGGCCCACTCGGAATGCGAGACACGCACTTCTACCTCCCAGAGTCCAAGACCCACCGCCTCTCGGTGCTCTACTCCGTGGGCGAGAATGGACTGGAACGGACCCCGGAGGTGAGTCAAATGGTGGGCCAGGGAGCCTACGTGGAGGGGCCCAGAATGAGCTTCTCGGGAGGCGCCGGGCTACTTTCCACCGCTCGAGACTATGCGCGCTTCCTTCAGATGCTGGCCAGCGGGGGCACGCTCAATGACAAACGGTTGCTCTCGCGCAAATCGGTCCAGCTCATGACCTCGGATCACCTTCGCGAGATCGAATCTCCCTGGGGCGCGGGCGCCGGATTCGGGCTGGGATTCTTTGTAAACAAGGATGTCGGCCACCTCGGCCAGGTGGGCTCGCTCGGTTCCTTCGGGTGGGGGGGCGCGTATCACTCCCAGTATTGGGTCGATCCCGCGGAAGAACTGGTCGTGGTCTACTTGACCCAGGTACTTCCGGCAACTGGATTGGATGACCACGCCAAGCTGCAGGTGCTGATCTACGCTGCGATTGTGGACTGATGCATGGCTCGTGGCCCAGGCTGTTATGGGTCGGCGCATGAAGGCGCTGCGCTCTACCGCTCGTCACCTTCGCGCTCTAGCGCTTTGGCTTCATCCCAATAGACGTCCATTTCTTCGAGGTCTGCTTCATGGATACCGCGCCCTTGCGCCTTGAGACGCGTTTCGATGTGTTGGAATCGTCGGATGAACTTGGCACTCGTTGCTCGGAGGGAATTTTCGGGATTGATGTCCAGAAATCTGGCGTAGTTCACTAGAGCGAACAACAGGTCCCCGAATTCCTCTTCCATTTTTTTGGCCGGCGCGCCCTGTTGAACCAGTTCGCGGAATTCTCCCATTTCTTCGTCTACTTTGTCCCACGCGGACTCCCTTTCTGGAAAATCGAATCCGACCCCCGCAGCCTTCTCTTGTATGCGGTGCGCCCTCAGGAGTGCGGGAAGCTGAGCCGGCACGCCGTCCAAGGTCGACGTCCGCCCCCCTTCGCGCAGCTTGATCTGCTCCCAGTTGTTCAGGACCTCGGTGACACCGTCCACCTCGGTGTCTCCGAATACGTGCGGGTGTCTACCCACCAGTTTCCTGGTCTCAGTTTCGATCACCTCTTTCATGGTGAAGTGTCCGGCTTCCTCGGCCATGACACTATGAAAAACCACGTGTAGAAAGACGTCTCCCAGCTCCTTTTTGAGCTCGTCCCAGTTGGAATCATCGATGGCGTCGAGGGCTTCGTAGGCCTCCTCGATGAGCAGGTGTTTAACCGACTCATGGGTCTGCTCGCGATCCCACGGGCAGTCGCGTCGAAGCTGCCTGATGATGGCGACGAAGTCTGCATAGACCTGCGTCGCGTCGTCACCTTCAACGAATATGGGATCGAATATCTTGTCGGCCATCGGGGTCTGTTGGATGGATGGGATTCGAGATTCAAGAATACCGCGGTGGCGGGTCCCTGTGGAAGGAGCGTTCTCGAAACTTGTCCACATGACAGCCACCTGTCACCATGCCATCGTATTATTTGGACTCGGCCGGTGCCACGTTTTTGTGGCCGCGGGTTACGGCCAGGCGAGCCTACGCCTCTAGGGGCGTAGCCAATCGCAAAGAGCGGGTTCTTTACATCTGCTGGAGGTCACTCAAGTGGCATCACAGGGGTTTCATGTAAGACGGCTATATCAAGTAAGACGTCAGGAGGTGTAATCATGGCAAGAGGAGTTAACAAGGTCATTCTGGTCGGTAATCTGGGACAAGATCCAGAGCTCCGGTACACGGGTAGCGGCACCGCGGTTTGCAACCTGCGGCTGGCTACCAACGAGTCCTACAAGGACGCGAATGGGGACTGGATCGAGAAGACCGAGTGGCACAGCATCGTGGCGTGGAGCCGCCTTGCCGAGATCTGTAACGAGTACCTGAAGAAGGGGTCTCAGGTCTATTTTGAGGGATCATTGCAGACCCGTTCCTATGAAGATCGAGACGGAAACACCCGGTATTCGACCGAAATCAAGGCTCGCGAGATGCTGATGCTCGGCGGACGAGGAGAAGGCTTCACGAGCGGCGATGGCGGTCCCCGATCCCAAAAAGCCCCCGAGGCCGTGCCCGCTGCTGTCGGTGCCGGGACCAGCATGAGCGACGGTTCCGCCTCAAACGGCAACGATTCCGGAGACGACTTCGCGCTTGAAGCCGACGACGATCTACCGTTTTGACCCCGGGTTCTCGGCAACCCTCGTGTTCCAAGATGTGCCCATGAGTTTTTCGTGGCGCAATTGTTAGAAGAAGCGGTCTGCAGGCCGCGGTTACCCGATTCACGCCAACTGCCCTTGGTGGAATGGGGTTGATCGCGGCCTGCCGTGCTTATCATGCGCACATTGGCGTTATTCTCCGTGCAGGCGAAGCGTGTGCAGCGTCAGTAACCATCTTTGCCCCCGACCCACTCAGACAACCACGTAACTACAATGGCGACAGCCTCTCGAGGCCAATGGAGCGGCCGAATGGGATTCATCTTCGCGGCCGCCGGTTCGGCGATTGGACTCGGCAACATCTGGCGTTTCCCCTACAGCGCGGGCGAGAATGGGGGCGGCGCCTTCGTTCTCATCTATCTGCTCTTTGTGTTGGGAATCGGGATTCCTGTACTGTTGTCTGAGTTGTCGCTTGGACGGCTCACCCAGAAGAACCCCGTCGGAGCATTCAAGAAGCTCGTGCCGGCTTCTCTCTGGCCGTGGGTCGGAGGCCTGGGCGTGTTGACCGGATTCGGCATCCTGGCGTTCTATGCGGTCATCGCAGGCTGGACGCTCTCCTTCCTGTGGGGGGCGATTACCGGCGTCTACGGCGTTTCCATGACGGCCGAGGCGAGTGGGCAACTGTTCTCGGATATGATTGGCAATCCTACGCAGGCCATTACCCTGACGGGAGCGTTTCTGCTCTTGACCATTGTGGTAGTACGCCGGGGGGTTTCCCAGGGTATTGAGAAGACGACCAAGATTCTCATGCCACTCCTCCTGGCAATTCTCGTAGTGCTGGCCATCAGATCGGTCACCCTTCCGGGTGCTGGCGAGGGATTGGCCTACCTGTTCATGCCAGACTTTTCCAAGATCACGGTCGTCGTGGTGATCAGCGCCCTCGGGCAGGCTTTGTTCAGCCTTTCGCTTGGGATGGGCGCCATGATCACATACGGCTCCTATTTTCCTGAGTCCGAGAACATCGCGCAGGCCGGGGTAACGGTCGCTTTGTTTGACACGGGTATCGCCATTCTAGCCGGCCTGATCATTTTCCCAGCGCTCTTTGCTGCCGGCGTTGAGCCGAACGCCGGCCCGGGACTGGTATTTGTCGTGCTTCCTTCCATCTTCGGGAGTCTTCCTGCCGGGCAACTATTCGCTGTCGCATTCTATACCCTTCTTGCGATTGCGGCCCTCACGTCTACCATTTCCCTTTTGGAGGTGTGCGTGTGCTACTTCGTCGATGAAAAGGGGTGGACCCGAAACAGGGCCTCTTGGCTGATCGGTGGCGCGTGTTTTGCGTTGGCTGTGCCCTCGGCCCTCGCTAACGGCGCCTCACCCATGTTCACAGACTTCCTGGGAATGGGAATCGATTTTCTCTCCCTGAACAACATCATCTGGGGCAACTACTCGCTTTCCATCGGCGCCATTCTCCTTTGCCTCTTCGTGGGTTGGAAATGGGGCGTTCCGAACGCGTTGGACTCGTTGGAATCCTCGGGTCACACATTTCCCATGCCCGGTCTGTTCACGTTCCTGGTTAAGTATGTGTGTCCCGCGGCTATTGGGACTGTCTTGATCTACGTCATCGTCACGGGGAATTACTTCTAGTGTCCTGGACAGCTGGCTTCAGCTTCATCATGCAGGGCA
>CAYXSE010000108.1:0-11496 GCA_964466675.1 uncultured Rhodothermales bacterium
TGCCAGTCCTGGAGCCTGAAGCCTCGGAAGGAATGCTGCTCATTTTCTCGCCATCGGGGACAAATAATGCTCTCGGGCGGGTGACCCTCCTGCTGGGAGACTAAAGGATTGCGGCCGCAACCAAAGCGGCGACTACGACCGTTCCGGATCCGAAAGCAAGGAGTCGCAACTTGCGCGTCGGTCCGATTCGTGAGCGCACGTCCCACACGCACTCGCTGGATTGCGATCCTGGCCGCGATTTAGCTCGTGCTCTTCGCGAGCGGGTGCACTGGAGACAGCGGCGGCGGCCTCTACATACGGGATTATGGCGAGTGTAAGTTGGCCGGAATCACTGTTGCCGGCATGACACCCCCTCGCGATGTGCAGGGTGTCGGCAACCCCTCAAGAGCAATAGCCTACGGACACATCGCCAAGTGGGCGCGAGTATCGGCCTACGCGGACTGGATCCTGGACACCGTCGAGATATCCGATTGATGGTCAACCCATCCCTCCATTTAAGCCGGGAACGCGGATTCCGATACCAATCGGGTCAAACCTGATCAAATCGCAATGAAAACCACAATGGTCTTTGCCGTCTCCCTTCTGCTCGCTTCGACCTGTCTGGCCCAGGCAGCTACGGACCTGGAGCGTTTCGGCGTTCTAGCCAGTCTGCCTGACGGCTGGCACACCGACGAGAATCACACCCCAAGCCTTCCAGAATTCGGCGTCTACCAAGCGAAGTCTGACGACGGCGGGTTTTTCTGGGTGATGGTGAATGCGGATAGCTCTGGGACGGCGACAGAAACTGTCCCACATCCGGATGAACTGCCCGATGGTATGTCCATTCGTTCCATCCCCGCGACCGAGCGACCTGACGGGTACCTCCAAGGTCACATGCTCGACCGGGACGGCGTTGCAAACAGCTACTTCTTTGTGGGGGATGACGGTGAGAGACGCTACCGTTTCCGCATCGGCTATGAATTGAAGTTTGAGCCTGCTGGAGGCGAGGCGGACGTTCTGTCCGGTATTCTGAAGAGTATCTCCTTCTCGAAGAAGCGATGACACGGTCACTCTGGTTTGTGGTGTTTCTGCTGATTGCCTTCCCCCTCCAGGGTTGCTCTTGGACTGAAGGCACTCCCTGCGTGGAAGGGTCGATGCGTCAGGAGCCCGGCAAGTTGTCCGTGCTCATGTCCCGGGCGAAGGCGGAGTTGCTGCTCGGGACTCCGGCGCGGTCCGTGAGACTTCAATATGCCTCGTCTAAACTACCCCTGGAGTTCGAGGACGATTATGGATGAGCGGCTGCCGAGGTAGGCGGCAGTAGCATGCCCTCAGTGGTTTTCCTCTGTGCCATCCATCAGGACATAGCTGGTGAGAAACTGGTCACCCTATCTGCTGCCCGGTTTCGTCGTCTCCAAAGGTGGAGCAACTCGCCAGCGGAGTTGCAAGGATGAACACTGCCAGCACCCAAAAAAAATGGCGAGGCCCAGGTGCTGTTCTGTCTGAAGCATTTGGCAAGCCGGTACTCCCTGAGGTCCGAAGGATGATACGAACAGAGAATACACACGCCAGCGGGCCCTGGCAGGTTCAAGTCTGATCGGCTGTCAGGGAGACCCTCCTGTCCCACCCGCCAGGACGTAGTCCATGAAGACCTCGTTTGGTCGCCAGAAAGGACCAGTTGCTATCGATACTCGACCCGGCATTTGGGAAAAGTCGATTGTTGTGCCGGGTGGTACAGAGCGAAGGCAGCGGTAGCCTGAGGGCATCTGTCGAGCTCTACAACAATCCGTGGTCAACGCGCACCCTCTATTTAGACTGTTGGATCACTCAGGGGCCGAGGGAGCGAACCGTGTTGTTGAGATGAGCGCTTCGCTGTTAAGCACGTGGGGGCTGCGCCAAGGGGGGAGGTGCTTGTGAATGTCGGGCATCCGTCCAATCGGCAAGGTTGCCACAGCAAGCCCGAACCTTTGTCAATCAGGATCCCACATCCGTCCACAAAAAAGCCCGATACCGGCAATTGGTAGCCAGAATCGGGCTTTTTCTGTGGCGCGCCCGGGATGATTCGAACACCCGGCCTTCTGATCCGTAGTCAGACGCTCTATCCAGCTGAGCTACGGGCGCACATGCTGTTACGCAGCCCGCAATAATACGGCGAAGCTTTCAGGTTGAAAAATGAATGTTCGCTGGATCTGGAGGGTGGTCTGCCGTCGGTGCCGAGAGGCGTGTCAGGCATGTGGGCAATACTCCGGCCACCGCCCGCGTTAGTTGTGCGAGGGTCCAGGCATGAGAATGCCTTGTTGTTGGCACCAAAACCATCGGAGGTTCGCCTTGTCCACTCTGACTCGTCCCGCGAGGTCTGTCCTTGCCTTATTCCTGATTCTATTGATCCCGCTTACGGGATCGTCTCTCCAGAAGACAAAGATCTCTGGAGCGATTTCCGATGCCGACACGGGATTGGCCATCCCGGGAGCGTTGGTGACGGTGCTGGGCACGAGCTTCATGGCGGTCTCAGACCCGAATGGCGTGTACACCATCGAAGGCGTCCCTGCCGGGTCCTACGAAATACAGGCAAGCTATGTCGGTTTCACATCGACCACCTCCTTGGTCACGCTGGTGGACGGGGTTCCGGAGGAGGTAAACTTCGCGCTATCTTCGGGGCATATGCGACTCCAAGAGTTGGTGGTGGATGCGGCGGGGAGGCCGAATGGGAAGTGGGCCCTAGCGGCACGCAGCGCCGCGGCGCCGAACTTTCGGCCGCCGCCGAACTGGAATACGGAGGACTACGCGTACATCGAAGAAAACGGCTTTCGACTGGCCTCCGAGAATCCGCTATCCACTTTTTCCATCGACGTTGACGCAGCCTCGTACGCAAACGTGCGGAGGTTCATCCGTAACGGTCGGATGCCCCCCGTAGACGCGGTCCGAATCGAGGAGATGATCAACTATTTCTCCTACGATTATCCCGTCCCGACGGACGGCACTCCGTTCTCAGTCACCACCGAGGTCGGAGCGGCTCCCTGGAACCCCACACACCAGTTGGTTCACATCGGGCTCCAGGGCCAGAGGATGGATCTGACAGGCAGGCCGCCCAGCAATCTGGTCTTCCTTCTCGACGTCTCTGGCTCCATGTCTTCGCCGGACAAGCTGCCGCTGTTGAAGCGCGCATTCCGCATGCTTGTTGAGGAGTTGGGCGAAGACGATCGCGTTTCAATCGTGGTCTATGCGGGAGCCGCAGGGCTCGTTCTTTCGCCGACCGATGGCGAGCACGGGGAGGAAATCCTTGCTGCCCTCGATCGGTTACGCGCGGGCGGCTCAACCGCGGGTTCGGCGGGCATCAGGCTGGCCTATGACACGGTCCTCGAAAACTATGTCGAGGGAGGTATCAACCGGGTAATACTAGCCACGGACGGCGACTTCAATGTCGGTATGTCCTCTGATTCGGAGTTGATTCGCCTGATCGAGGATCGCCGCGAGGAAGGCGCCTTCCTCACGGTCCTGGGGTTCGGAACGGGCAACTTGAAAGACAACAAGATGGAGCAGTTGGCCAATCATGGAAACGGGAACTACTACTACATCGACAGCGACCTGGAGGCGCGCAAGGTTCTGGTGACCGAGCTTGGAGGAACGCTGCACACGATCGCCAAGGATGTCAAGATTCAGGTAGAGTTCAACCCGAGCGCGGTCGTGGCTTATCGACTTATTGGCTACGAGAACCGGCTGCTGGCAGCGGAAGACTTTCGCGACGACAAAAAAGATGCTGGCGAGCTGGGTGCAGGACATTCCGTCACGGCGCTTTACGAAATCATCCCGGTCGGGGCGAGAACCGACACGGAGGTTCCGGGCATTGGGACGCTTCGATACCGCCAGGGTGCTCTGACCGCCGCCGCCGATTCGGATGAACTCCTCTTTCTCAAGCTTCGGTACAAGGATCCAGCCGGCTCCGAGAGCAAGCTCATCGAGCGTCCGGTGCTGGTCGGCGAGGCCATCGACGTCGCCTCAAACGCATTCGATTTTTCCGCCGCGGTGGCCGAGTTCGGTATGATTCTCCGGAACTCAGACCACCTGGGACAAGGATCAATCCGGCAGGTACTCGCGCTAGCCAGAGCCGGACTGGGCGACGACGTTCATGGCTACCGAGCCGAGTTCATCACACTCGTCGAGGCCACAAGAGGACTCCGATTGGCACAGTCAAATTGAAAGGGGGGAGGGCCGATCGCGGGTCGGTCACGACGGTCGGTTACGACGGCCGGCCCTCCACCGCGCCAGGCTGATCACCTCGAGGCAGACCTTACAGCGGCAGCCCCGTCTCCTCGAACCGAGGCACCATCGGCCAGGAAGACCTTGGCCAGCGGTCCAATGAGTACCCGGGTAACGTCAAGCGTTCCACTCACCCGAAGTGTGGATTCGCCAACCAATTCCAGGTAGCCTACGGTAGCTGTCCCGTTCACGATGAGGACCGCGGAATCGGTCACGGTCAGGGAGTCCAGGAAGGCCGCGTCACCGAGAATGGTCACCATGCCCCTCACGCTAGCCGTGCCCTGAAAACTCAGGTCAGGGAGCGCTGGAAGAACGTCGCCGTCATAAAAAACCGCCCCTCGACGCTCGTCCGGCCGATAGTGAATGCGCATCCCGTCGCCGTCCCGCCGCAGAAAATGCAGCCCCTGCCATATGCTGGCTGGAGGATCGATCAATCCAGCAGGGAAGCCCAGCAATCCGACACTATTCGGAACCGTCCAAGGCGTCAACCTCTCGCCTGCCTTGAAAAGATCGCCGGAATACGCAGACGCGTGAGGCGAGAGCCCGAGCTCGCCGTCCGCAGGGACCGGGCCGACCCGGCCGAAAGGCTCCGTGGCCATCACCAATACGCCGGTGTCCATAAGGCCCTGATCACTGCGGGCCTGCGGGGCGTCTTCGTGCGCGATGATGTCGAAAGGGCCGATACGCTCCCGAAACGAGAGGTAAAGCTGGCGTGGCTCGCTCCGGACCCTGAATTGTGCGCCGGCCATGGTGAAGCAGTTACCCGACCGCGCACTGTACAGGTCACGGAGAACGAACACGGTGTCTGTGGCAAGGCCCGCGCAACTGATCCAGCCGAGGGCCTCGCGTTCATAGGCAGAAATCGTCTCGTCGCCCCGCGCGTCCGATCCTCCCGCCATGAGGGCGTAGCCAACCTGACGCGATGGGAGGGAGGGCACCCCGCGAAACGGGCGCAGTGGCCTCAAATGCACCCAGTCGGTCCAGAGGTCGTGTCCAATCTCGTGGGCCATCAGGCGAACGAGGTCAATCTGGGCGAAGATGTTTCCGGCTTCGTCGTACCGGACATAAGAACCACTCTGGTGCCGATCCAACTTCAATCGCCCGCGGCGACCGAATTCCGGAACCTCTGAGGTATATCCCAGATCCGAGACTCCCGAGGCATGGGTCGGATAGAGACGGGTCGCGGACATGCCCCGCACCACCACAAAAACATAGTCGATGAATCCGTCGCGGTCCGCATCGAAGTCCTCCAGGTCGAACCGCGGATCCGCATTGATGTGGTCCAGGAGCTCCTTGGTCAATCGTCCCTGATCCAGGGTCCCGTTTCGCGTGAGATAGTCCACCTCGGGAGCCTCGGAGACGATCACGCTCGGGTACGACCGCCCGGTCAACTTGAATTTGCCCTGGGACTGGCTGAGGAAATACTCGGTTAATCCGCGAGGGCGCCGCGCCGAGGTGGACAACACCTCGTGGGCCAGGCGCGGGAGTCGATCGGGCACTGCCCAGTCGCGTTGCGCCTCCGTGGCGGCACCACTCAGATCCCTCATGTCATCCGAAAAACGCATCCAGATAACGAGCGCTCTCGTCTCTCCCTCGACACGGGGACGGGCGCTTCCATCATAATAAATCGAGGGCCCACTGCAGCCAGCAAGGCCGACGCCAAGTGCCAGCACCAGCGCCAGTCCAAGCCACGGGAGGCCGAAGGTCCCCAGCTTGGGCACGCTAGGCATCACGAGCCTAAAGACTGGGTCGGTCGCGCTGGCGCCCGAACTCGAATTCCTTCGGCGGCTCAACGCCGATCAGGTGCCGAACGAAATAATCCCATCTCTGCCTCATCCAGTAGTCACGCTGGCGGAAGCCGTGACGGCTGTTTGGAAACATCAGAAGGTCGAAGTCCTTGTTGGCGTTCATCAGCGCTTCGGCCATGAGGAGGGTGTTGTTTGGCGGCACATTGTTGTCCATGGTGCCATGGGCCAGAAGCAGTTTGCCCTTCAAGTTCTTGACCAGCAGGTGGTTGGCCTGGTTGTCATAGGTGCTCGTTCCGTCCGGAAAGCGGGTGAGGAGGCCCTGCCATTTCTCGCCCCAGTCGTCCTCGTAGGTGGCGTTATCGTGGTTTCCAGCTCCTGAGACGGCCACCTTGTAGAAATCGGGGTAACGAAGGACGCCGGCGGTGGAGGCGAATCCGCCGCCTGAATGGCCCCAGATGCCCATGCGGTCGATGTCCATGAACGAGTGCCGTTCGGCCAGCTGCTGGATCCCCGTGATCTGATCCGGAAGTCCATTATCGCCCATATTCCCGTAGTAGGCCTCGTGAAACGACTTGGATCGGATCGGAGACCCCATCGCATCCAACTCGACCACCACGAATCCGAGTTCGGAGACGGCCTGCTTGTCGCTCCGGGACGGGGTAAAGCTTCTCGTCCCGACGCTTCCCGATTGCGGCCCAGGATAGAGGTAGTTGAGCACCGGGTAGCTTCCGCTCGAACCCATGTTGGTCGGGGTATACATGAGCCCGTAGAGATCGGTGGTGTTGTCCCGAGCCTTGACCACGAACGGGATGGGGGCCTTCCAGCCTGAGGCGACCAGTTCCCGAATGTCGGCCCGCTCCAGCTCAACAATGGCCTCGCCGTCCTCGGCACTACGCAGCGTAATCACCTGCGGGGTATCTGGTGATGACGCGGTATCGATGAAGTACCGGTAGTCCGGTGAGAACACGATGGAGTGATTCAGGCTGTCCGGGGTGAGCAGGTCGAAACCCGAGCCGTCGAAATCCACCCGGTAGAGGTATTGGAAGTAGGGATCACCCTCTTCGCGCCCGGCTCCGGTGAAGAAGAGGGTCCGGCTTGCCTGGTCAACGTGGCGGAGAGCAAGCACCTTCCAAAGGCCGTCTGTGACCCGGTTCTTGAGCGCGCCAGTCTGCAAATCATGTAGGTAAAGATGTCCCCAGTCATCTTTCTGGGAATACCAAAGAAACTCCTCGGTCTCGGCGAAGGAGCGCCAGTTGATGGAGTTGTACCCCGATTCGAAAAAGGTGTCCTCCACCTCCTCGAAAATGTCCCGGACCTCGCCAGTCTCGGGGTCGGCCTCCCGGAGAGTGGCAATCTTGTGATCGCGACTGCTTGAGACGAACACGAGTCGACTGGAATCTTCACTCCATTCGATATCGGCCCATTCGCCGCGATGGACCACGTGGTCCGTGATCGTGGATCGATGGGGATCGGCAGGCATCTGGAGGGGGATAAGTCGAGCATTGTCGACGTCGATGACCACGCGTTCAATCCGGAAAATGAGGCTGTCACCCGGGAAAGGATACCGCCAGGCCTCGAGTTCGGGTGCTCCCTGCTTCGTGGAGGTGAGGTACATCATGGAGACGCCGCGACCGTCGTGCTTAAACGTGGCGATTTTTCTGGAGTCTGGAGACCACAGGAGTACGGGCGTATTGCTCTTGGTCCAGCCTGCGTTGTTGGTTGCGTAGCCGTAGTCCTCCTCGCCATCCATGGTCATTTGGGTTTCCTCCCCCGAATCGCGGTCTCTCACCCAGAGGTTGTGATCTCTCACGAAGGCCTCTCGGGTGCCGTCGGGCGACGGGATCTCCGTCCTTCTGAATCTGGCGAAGCGGCTGGGGGGCGGGGGCAGAGCTTCCCCGGTTTGAGCTACGGTGCAGGTGTAGCGGCGAATGTCACAATCGAAGCCCGAAAACGATATCGACCGGTCTCGATCGCCATACACGAACGTGGAAAAAGGAAGGTCTGCGCCGGAATAGGTCGTGTCCGACACCGCAGACATGGCCGCAGCGAGGCGGGCATGGTCGAAAGCCGGTCGCTTTCGGTTTCGTCGACTTTCCGGGAACACCCGCACAAACTCCTTCCCGGTGGAGGTGGTGACCCGGTACCACATGGTTCCGTCATCCAGCCAGGTGGGAGCGACCGAGCTTCGATACACCATGGGGGACGTGTGCTGACGCAGCATCCGTTCCGCCCTCTCGTAGTCTTCGACTGTCACCGTGCGTTGCGCCAGGGCGGGCGGAGCAACAGAGAGAAGGAGAACGAGAAGGACTGCGAAGCGCATCGTCTGGGCCCGTTGAGTGTGTCACTAAAAGGTAAGCCTTACCTTGGGCCCAGAGCCAAACTTCCCACATGGAATTTCAAATCGATGCCGCGACTGAGCGGCTGATTCGGAACCTGCCGAAGACCGAGACGCACCTCCACATCGAAGGCGCGCTTCCGTTTGAGTTGCTCCATTCTGTGGCTCCGGAAGAGTACCCGGAGCCGCCGGCGGCCTGGGATCAGGACTTCAAGTTTGGATCGTTTGTCGAGTTCGAGAAGGCGCTCCTGGCGGCCGCAGGACATTGGTACATCTCGGAGGAACGATACCATGAGGCGGCGGCCAAGGTCTTCGATGGCCTCGTGTACAAACAGAACGTGCACTACGTAGAGACCAGTTTCGCGTCCGGCATGATGCAGTACCACGGTCTTGACGGGCGCGCCACGGCAGAGGCCATAAAGTCTGCTGCGCCGTCGGGACTCGATGTTCGAGTCTTCATGGGTATCCACCATGACGGCTACACGGCGGAAACCAGTAGTTGGATTGAGGAAGCCCTGACCTGGCCGGATCTGGATGGATTCGATTTGCACGGAACAGAAACTGAGCCTATGGGGCCGTGGGCGGCTGATTTATGGAAGCGCGCTCGGGACGCGGGCAAAGCGACCAAGGCTCATGCTGGCGAGTTCTGTGGGCCTGATTTTGTCCGCAGGGTGGTCGAAGAGTTGGGTGTTCTAAGGGTGGAACACGGTGTCCGAGCCATCGAGGATCCGGATCTGCTGAAGCTGATGGCGGACCGTGGAGTCTCCCTCGACCTGTGCCCGATCAGCAACGTAAAACTTGGGGTGATCGACCGCTATGAGGACCATCCGATCGGGCGCCTCATGGAGGCTGGAGTCCGCTGCACGGTGAGTACCGACGATCCGCTCAGTTTCGGCAACCAGCTGTTCGACGAGTACGCCCTTCTTTCCGACCGACTCGGTTTCGATCACGCGCAGCTGGCCTCGATTGCACGTGCCGGGTTCGAGATTGCCTTGGTCTCGGAGGAAGATCGAGCCCGTTGGTTGCGAGACTTCGATCGAATCGTGGACGACCTGATTCCCAGAACAACGACGCTGCGCCGGGCCTGAGGGAGTCGGCGATGCCGGCTGCGGACGCGGCGATTCCGGTGGCCGCTTCGGCATCGCATGGGTTAGATTGGCGCTGATCTTGCCGCAGGCTCAGCAACCACACTTGAGAACTATGGAACGCCGGACGAAAATTGTATGCACCCTCGGGCCAGCTTCCTCCGATGCGGACACCATCAGGGGCCTGGTCGAAGCAGGAATGGACGTCGCCCGGCTCAATTTCTCGCATGGTACCCATGCACAGCATAAGGAGGTGATCAAGCACATTCGGAGGGCCTCCAAGGAGGCGGGCCGCATCGTCCCGATTCTACAGGACCTGCAGGGCCCGAAGATTCGTGTCGGGCAGATGAGGGACGACGGCGTAGAATTGACTGTCGGCGAACGACTGATACTCACCACAGAACCTCAGGCAGAGTCGGACGAAAACCGAGTCTATATCAACTATCCGACGCTCGCTCAAGACCTTTCGGTCGGCGCCGCGATCATTCTGGACGATGGGAATCTGGAGTTGAAGGTGCTGGAAACCAGCGCCAACGAACTGGTGACCGAGATTGTGGTGGGCGGTATTCTGCGTTCTCGCAAGGGGGTGAACCTCCCCAATGTGCGAACCTCCACGCCTTCGCTGACGGAGAAGGATCTGGAGGACCTGAGGTTCGGGCTGGCCGAAGGCGTCGATATCATCGGGCTCTCGTTTGTCAGGGACGAGTCGGATGTTAGTGATCTCATCTGGCGGGTGAGGGAGGCTGGCCAGAGAGTGGCCATTATTGCCAAGATCGAGAAGCCTGAGGCCGTCGACAGGATCGATCAGATTCTGTCCAAGGCAGACGGGCTCATGGTGGCCAGAGGCGACCTGGGAATCGAAATGCCGCTTGCCAGATTGCCCGGAATACAGAAGCAGATCATCCGGAAGTGCCAGGCTGCGGCCAAGCCCGTGATCACGGCCACCCAGATGCTGGAGAGCATGATCACCAATCCTCGGCCCACACGCGCCGAGGTGTCCGATGTGGCCAATGCCGTTTTTGACGGGACCGACGCCGTCATGTTATCGGGGGAGACTGCTGTGGGCAAACACCCGATCCGGGTCGTTGAGTCCATGGTCAGCATCATCCAGGAGGCCGAAAAACACCTCTGGGATCAGGGAGAGTACCTACCCGATGCCGGGAGGTCTTCGCACGAGGTCACCGAAGCGGTTTCAAAAACTGCGTACGAATTGGCCAGGCAAGTTGGCGCGGTGGCCATCGTCTGTCTAACCGCGAGTGGAGCCACGGCCCGAAGCATCGCCCGCCACCGGCCTCGCACTCCGGTCTATGCCTTTACGGACGACGAGCGAGTGGTAGGGCAACTGGCGTTGACCTGGGGAACAAAGGGTTTTGCAATTCCTTTTCAGGACGATACTGATAAAGGGATCGCACTCGTTCACGAGGTCCTGAAGAAGAACAACCTGGCAAGATCCGGCGACATCGTCGTCATGACGGCCGGAATGCCTCTTCCTGCTCGTGGACGAACCAATATGGTCCATGTTACCCGACTGTAACCCTCATCAAACCAGCCGCTGAATCGAGACAACGCTACGATCTGAACACCGCTCGTTTCATGCGATTTCGTTCTCTCGGTTTGATTACCGGCCCGCTCTTGGTGGTGGTCCTGTCTTTGGTCTTCGTTGGCTGCAAGTCGGGCTCCTTTTTGGGCAAGCGGTACGACAATTTTACGGCGTACTACAACACCTTCTACAACGCCCAGAGGTCTTATCGCTCCGGGGTCACGAGTCGTGAGCGGCAGGAAGACCGGGTAGACCGGACCCGTTATCTGGGCATCTTTATCCGAGACGCTGCGGTGCAGGGGGGCGGGAGAGACTTCGAGGAGGCCGTCCTCAAAAGCGCCGACGTCCTGCGCGAGCATCCCGAGTCCAAATGGGTCGATGATGCTCTCCTCTTGATCGGGAAGGCCTACTTCTATCAGAGCAATTTTGTCGGTGCTCAACAGAAATTCCAGGAGGCCATAGACCAGGGCACGGGACTGGAGGAAGAGGCCAGGTTTTGGTTTGCCCGGACGCTCGTAGCGGCGGGTGATTTCGAGCGCGCCGAAAACGCCATCA
>CAYXSE010000109.1:0-11487 GCA_964466675.1 uncultured Rhodothermales bacterium
TCTCAACTCGCCGAGGAAAGCCCTAAACTCGAGACGCGTGAATAAAGCGGGCTAGGGCATCTGCGGACGATCCCGGATAGGAGTCCGCGGTCCGCAGGACTCTGGAATGGAATCCCACCTTCCCCACCGTGCCGGAGGCCGAGGCTTGACACGAAGGAGAAGCAATCCCTCCCTGTGAGTCCATGCCGCATTCCACGTCAAGCTGACTCCTTCCTCCGCCAAGCGTTTGTTCGTGGCGCAACGTTGCCACCGTCCCCTCGTACAACCCGGTTCGATACATCAGGTTGTAGCTGGTCGTGGATGTTGGGGTCCACGCGAAGCCCAATGAGGTCCCAAAAATGGACTGCCGCGGGAACATGTAGCGCGTGGTCTGCGCCGTTCCACGCAACCGGAGTCGCCCACCGCGGTACTCGCCGCCGACTCCGGTGCCAAACTGACCTTTTGTTGTCAGGGGAGACAGGGCCTGAAAATGGTCCAGCAGACGAAGCGACAGATTCTGGGTGACGTACGTGATGCGATACCGATCCCGAGTACCGAAAAGCGGTGTGCGATTGCGGCGCCCAGAAAGCAAGTCCACATCAAGCACCCCGGAGAGGAATGGGACCTTGCCCGTGATACCCAATTGGCCCGACGCTCCCAGTTCGTCGCCGGCCGTTTGGAAAGTCATGGTCACGGGCACCGAAGATCTGCTCCTCGGCCCTTCTCCCCAGAGTGGAACTACGCGAACCACCGCTGACTCGGATACGAACGACTCGGGGCGATCTCGAATGGACGCACTGACATACGCGAAATAGGATAGGCGTCCTCGAACCGACCTGGGAGTGGCAATCCGAGCGGTCAGGGTCGATTCCTCTCCCGGGGCGAGGATCAGGCTATGCGAGTCGATTCCCAGAGCCCTACGGGGAGTGGTTCTCGCTTCCAAGTCAACAACCGCTGACGTGTTGCCGGCGTTCCGGACCCGGATGTGGAGCTGGTGCGTGTTCCCCGCAACCACAAATCCGAACTCGGGCGAGACCTCGACTTCCAAGCGTTCCACCGCCTGCACAGAGACGTCCACACCGGCCTCAAGGGACGTCGACCCAGAACCCAGTCGTACGCCGACCCGGTACTGGCCTGCTGTCGCCCCAGCGGGAGGGCGAAACGATAGAAACCCGATCGATTGGGCGTCTGCCTCAATCACCATGTTCGTGGATGGCTGGACTGCAAACCAGCCGTCGGGCAAGACGAAGAGGGGCTCCACGACCGCCTCGCCGTCGCCATAGTTCGACACTCGAAAGACTACGGTCACGACATCGCCCGGCGAGGCCGAAACGTGTTCTTCTCCGACGATCTCAAGGCCGAGCGACAAACGCGACTGGCCATGAGCCTTACGCGGGCCAAGCCCGGCCAGCAGAAGGAGAGAGAATATGAAGGTGAAGCTTCTCAAGGCAGAGGCAAGCCCTAGTTGATGGCCAGGCTCAATTCCGCCGCGAAGACACTCTCCTCGCCGCCGTCAAGAATTACCAGGGCGCGGTAAGAGCCAGGGACAAGTTCTCCGAGATTGACTTCCTGGCGCACCGATGTGCCTGGGTAGATTCGATTCTGAATTCCGTCCCACCGGCCGACTGCGCTGCCGCTCTCGTCGTACAATTCAATCCACATCTCCGGACGGATCATCCTAGACCCGGTGTTTTCGACGCTTATGCTGAGGACGGCAGAGTTCCCGTGGCCCTGGCTCAGCGCGCTCTCGGACAATTCCAGCTTGTTCGTTCCGGTATTGGAGATATGCGTGGCCACCTGAACCCCGTATCTCATGATCTGGAGCAGGCTGTATTGCGGTTCGCCGGTCTCGGGGTTGAGGGTGGATTGTGGCGATTCCTTGGGGACCGCTTCCACCATGATCATGCTCCAATAGCTCCCCTCAAGCTCCACTCCATCCACGGTCTCGGGGACTCGAACTCGGTAGTTGATGGGCACCCATTCTCCCGGCGGAATGCTCACAGTGGTGGCGTCTACCTCCGTCCATGTGGCATTTGATCTGGGCAGTTTCCCCGGGTCGCCGTATAGGTTTGAGCCGTCCGAATAGAAGAGGTAGTCGGTCTGGTAGATGTGTACCTGCTGCATTTCATCAGATTCATTCCACACCTCAATGACCCCGTCGTAGGTGGTGTCTGGAAGCACCGTCTGGTCGTCGGACAGAGCCGATCGAACCGAGATCTGGCCACGCGCGACGGTGCTGGTCACACAGCCCAAGAGCAGGAGAAGGCCGATAATTCTAGATGTCATTGGGCGACTATGGTGTAGATGACGGTGTGATTGTCGTCTCCGTCTTCGTTGCTGTTCCCCTGCGCCGCAGTGGCGGTGGCTCGGTAGGTGAGCGTGGCCGTTCCCTGACGGGCGGGGGCTGTGGTTGGTATGTCTCTGAAGATGTCCGCATCCAACATGCCGTCGGATAGCTGGATTTCTGACTGCTCGGTTCCAGTTGTGCCGCTTCCCCAACTGGTCACTGTTAGCGTGACATAGAGGCCGAAGGCCTGGCTTGCACACGACGTGGATACCGTGATTTTTCCGGTTCCGGCGCCCTCTGAGTCCCATGTAACTTCGGTGGAATTGTCGGTGGCCTCAACGGGATCACTGCCGGCGGTGGCCGTCGTGATGGAAAGGGTCAGAGGGCCGCCGCCAGAGCTGAATGACAGGGTTTGGGCCTGCGTAGATCCGGCAAGCCCCCAGAGACAGAGCACCGCAAATGACGATAGGAGGCTGGATACACGCACTATTCGTCCGTCAGGGTGAAGGTGACGGTTCTGCTTTGGCCCGCCCCGTTTGGCGTCGCAGAGGCCGTCGCCGTCGCCGTATAGGAGATAGTGAGGCTGGACTCAGCGGCATGGCCTATGCCGGTGACCAGGTCTTGGGATGTGCTGCTGAGGGTCCGCTGGCTGGCGGATCCTCCCGGGGGAGCGCCAACCAGGAGTCGCAGCGACAAGCCGGAGGCGAATGCGGAGTCCAGTGCCCCCGTCAGTTTCTTGCCAGTCCCGTTTACCGTCAGATTGTAGGATGACGACGTGTCTAGGCTCGCATCGGGAGCGGCACCGGCGGTTGCCGCGGAAATAGTGAGAGACACGCTTCCGGATATCGAAATTTTGTTGATCTCCTGAACCGACACCGTGACTGCCTGACTGAGACCCGTGCCATCGAATAAGCTGATTCCGGTTGGCAGCGGGACCTGGGCGAGGGACTGGGCCGGAAAAACAAGCCAGACCAGGGCAAAAAGCCGCCACAGGAGCGGATGGGAGATATGGAGTCGATCCACGAGGGGGAGCCGTCAGGTTCGGCGACTCGGTATCCAAAACGCCTTTAACGACCTCGATAGGGCCGATAATCCGCGCGCTGTTGTCAGCGCAAGAGAATCATGGGGCGAATCAGCGAGGTATTGCCGGTAGTAAGTCGATAGAAATAGGGGCCGCTTGGTTGTCGGCTAGCATTCCATCGAACTTCGTGCCAACCGGCATCCTGGGATGCGTTGACCAACTGCTGGACACGGCGGCCCAGGGTATCGAAAACCTCTAGCCGGACGGGCATGAACTCGGGGAGCGAGTACCGGATGGACGTCGTCGGGTTGAAGGGGTTGGGATAGTTCTGCTGTAGCGCTACCTGTCCGGGGACGACGCCCAGTTCCGGGACCTCGGCCAGATTCGGATCCACAATGACGATTCGGAATCGAGGCTTCAGGGTGCCCTTCAGCAATTTGGCCGCGTCGACCCGATTGGCATCGGAAACCAAAAAACGAAGTGACGCCTGCTTTCGCAGATCGATGACGCGGTAGTCCACCAGATCCTCAAGCATGACCTGCCAGTGTGCGGGAAGTTCGAGCAGGGAGGGCCAAGCGAGGTCATAGACGCCCTCGGCTGAGGCCGCCACAGCGATCTGGTAATCCTGGATTCCTCCGCTCATGGATCGGCCATCAAAGGCCAGCTTGCGCCCGCCCTGGAGCGAGATCAGTGTCACGAATTCTTGGGCGATCGGCCGCATTCGATGTGCATCGTGGTCATCCTGTCCGTCGATGGCACCGGCATCGAAGCTCAAGTAAGTCTCGACTTCTGCCAGCCCTTGACCCTCGACGGTCAGGCGAAGGTGGGTCGAGGCAGACTCGGATTCCCGTTTCCCAAAGTAGTTTGCGCTTTGAAGATTGGCGGCCTCACTGGTGGGGAAGGAGAGGGATCCGCCAGATGCCGAGGGTTCCACCATGAACGCGGTGAAGGGGGGGATGTAGCGCCCTGCGTCCCCGAGTCCGCTGGCGCTGTTGTAATACTTGTATCCCGTCAGCCCCCCTCCGGTGGTGAGTGCGGGGTCCCATGTGGAGTAGGTGGTGGCCACGTTCGTGCTGGCACTCACGACGGCATTCCAGTCCAGATTCGAAGTCGTGCGATTTCCTGCCAGATTGTAGGAATCCGTAGACACCGTATTCCATGACAACGAACGCGAAGCGGTAGCGCGAACCGACCCGGCGACGGTCCAGGTAGCCGGGAATTGGGTGACCCACTTGGCCTCGTCGAACATGTAGAAGATGTAGCCGTCATTGGCCGCGAAGGAGGCATCGGCCCCCGATAGGGGAGTCCAGTCTTGGGCGCCGAAGTCCGCAGATTGGAGCGTGGCGGTCCCGCTGCCGAAGTCTGCCCACGTGGCGCCCTGCGTATGGAAAGAGGTGTTGAGTCCCGAGTAATTGATGCCGTCCACCGGCGTGGCCAGCATGCGCCAACCGTCGGAGGTCTGGCTGTAGGTGCGTTGGAAGGTCACATTGCCCGATACCGTGCCGGCATTGTAGAGCGTGGTGCCGTGTCCGAAGGTGAGTGTCCTGCCGTTGGTGTCCAACGTGCCGTTCCGGACGGAGGCCGTGGTCGTGATCGTGAGGTCCGTAGCCAATGCGAGAACGGCAGAGGACTTGTCCACCACAAGGGTCGGAATGGACAGTGTTCCTGGCGCGTAGGTGATATTCCGTGTCGAAGCGCCCGTGAAGGTAATTGTGGCCGCGTTCGTGAGGTCTGAATCTATCGTGAGCGATCCACTCAGACTGAGATCGTTGCTGTTGAGATCGATAGTCCCGGTGGTGCCGGTAAGGTGCCGAGGTACGAGGAGATCATCCAGGAGCTGAATGCCACCCGTGTTTTCCACATAGAGGTCGATGTCTCCCGAAAGGCCACTGGCGGCGGTAACCGACTGAGTGCTCGAGCCGGTAAACTTGATCGAGCCGCTGGTTGCACCGGTCTCGTTTATCGCGCCGCCGTTCACAATGAAATCGCCATCCACATCGAGCGTGGGGATGGTCCCTCCGTTGGTCAGCGTGAGCGTCCCGCCGGTCACGCTCACATCGGTGGCTGAGAGTGTTCCTCCGGCATTCGAAAATATGAAGGTCCCTCCGGTCTGCAGGTAGTCGCCACCGAGGGAGAGATCATCACCCGAGCCCCACCTTAGGGTGGAGGAGCCGGTAGACTGAACCGTCAGATTGCCTGCAACCGCGGTCGGGCTGGCCGCGAGATTGAGCGCGCTGGTCTGACCGGTGGCATTCCAGGTGATGTGGCCGTAGCTGTCGGTGAAGTTCGACGGGAGGGAGGAGGTGACGCCGGTGATGAGTAGCGTGGAATTTGCATTCCACGTAGTCTCGTCAAGGTCTGGGAGAGAGCTCCCGTTCTTGGCCTGGTTCCAGACACCGCCGCTCAGTATCTGCAGCTGGACGGTGGAATCCTGGATATCGAGCACCGCAGTGTGCACAACCGTCCCCGAGATCTGGAGTGTCGCGTCGTCTCTCAGTTCAATTTCGTCGTTATTGTTGAGGGTCGATCCCGTCTCGAAGATGGCCGTGGCCGTGTCCTCCACCCTGAACTTGTCTGAGTTCAAATTGACTACAGCCCCCGATTGGAACGTACAGGTCGCGGTGTGCTGGCAGCCGAACCGGCCATCGTCGATTTCAACCACCGCCGAGGACGTAAAAATGGCCGTTGAGGATGATCTGATCTCAAAATTGTCACCATCGACCTCGATGGTGCCCGAAACCACCAAGTCGGTCCCGGAGCCGTCGGTGATACGCAGGCGCCCATCGGTGACAGCAACGGTCGCGCCACTTTCGATCACCAGTTCATCGACGGTCCTGTCACTATTGACCGTCATCGTGTGTGGGCTACGCACCGTGATTTGGCCATCCGAGCTGGTCGGGTCATTCGGAGCGGACACCCACGCCGAGCCGTTCCATCGCTCCCAATTGGAATCGGTGGTCCAGTTGCCGCTCGCCGCGGAACGGAAATCGTCGGTCTGATTTTCGAGAATTGCTATCGACTTTGCCCCGGAGGCGGAAGACACATTGCCCGCCGTATCCGTGTGTGTGGCGGTCAGCGAGTGCGTGGCCAGCGATAACGTGGTGGTGAGGGTGATCGACCACGCGCCTCCGCTGACGGTAGTCGTGGGAGCAAGAACGCCTTCCACGTCGGAGGTCAGGGTGATCGTCCCGCCGTCCTCGCTACCGGTCCCTGTTATGACCGGGGTCGTGTCATTGGTTGGGGTCGTTGGCTGTGTGATGATTGGGACTGTTGGGGCGGTCCTATCGATCGCCAGGTTCAGCGTGTTCGAGACGAGGTTGTTGTTCGCGTTGGTATCCGTCAGCACGTCTGCCGGAATGTTGACGGTGAGTGTTGCCCCGTCGGTAGGCGATGCCACCTCGAAAGTCCAATTCTGGTCGTCCCCGGTGTTGACCAGATTCTGCTTGGTGCCGCTTGAAGCGGCGATGTCTGCCAGCGCGAACGTGCTGGTATCGATGGCCTCGCCGAAGTTGACTGCAAACTGGACCGGATCATCATTCAACGGACTCCCGCCAACGGTCGAGATGGCCGGAGTAGGCGGGAGGTCAACAATCAGGGTCTTGCCACTGGACGCCGCTGACTCGTTGCTGGAGGCATCGGTGTGGGTGGCCGTTAGGGCGTGAGTGCCGTTACTCAACTCTGTGGTGAGCTCAATACTCCAGGTCCCACCCGAGACCGTACCCGTCGGAGCCAGCACTCCTTCGACGCTGGAGGTCAGGGTAATTGTGCCGCCGTCCTCACTCGCCGTTCCCGAAAGGACCGGGGTAGTGTCCCCCGTCGGTGATGGCGGCTGGGTGATGCCGGGAGCGGTGGGGGCTGTCGTGTCAGGCGTATAGCCAATCGTGATCGTTGGGCCCGAAGCCGCCTCACCGTTGAACGCCTCGGCTGTCCTGTACCCGCTTCCGGACTTGGTCTTGATCAGGATTACGATGTCGTTGCCGGATGCCCAACCCGAACGGTCAACGATTTCCTGGACAATGGTCGAGAGGTCCGCCGAGCGCTGATCGCTTCCCTCATCATGAACTGCTACCCAGTGCGGAATCGCCCAGTCCACGGAAGCGGCGGTTTCCGTACGATTGGAGATATTGTTCGTCCCTGTCGTGAACGCGGGGGCGTCGTCGATGTCCTCTCCGGTGAATGTCGTGGTGACCGCGACGTTTGCCTCGATTTCATCTACATGGAACTGCACATAGGCCTCGTCGATGGTCGCGCCGGCCGGGATGGTGATGTTCTGGAACCGCATACCGACATATTGCGGCCCGGAGTTGCCAACGTCATCCAGGTCGACCTCAAGGTCGGTACTGGTGAGGTTGACGGTCCCGTCCGACTGGCGCTCCTCTGCGTCGTCGGATGACTGGCGGACCTGGCTCGTGACAGATCCTTTGATCTCAAGAGATTTCGACCCGGACGCTGCCGATTCGTTTCCGGCAGCATCCTTGTGCACGGCGGTGATCGCATGATTGCCGACGGATAGCGTGGTGGCGAGGTCGATAGACCAGGTGCCACCAGAAACGGAGCCGGTGGGCGCGAGCAGTCCGTCGAGGTCGGAGGTCAGTGTTATAGTCCCGCCATCTTCGCTGGCTGTCCCCGAGATGGTCGGGGTGGAGTCGATGGTCGGCGAGGTGGGTTGTGTGACCACAGGCGCCGATGGAGGGGTCGAGTCCTGGGAGTACGTGATCGAGATCTCAGGGGCGGACGCGGATTCGCCATCATAGGACTCGGCGGTGCGGTATCCGCTCCCCGATTGAGTTCTTATCAAGATGACAATGTCGTTGCCGGAGGCCCATCCGGCCCGGTCAACAATCTCCTGGACGATATTGGACAGGTCGGCCGAGAGTTGAGATGCTCCCTCGTCGCTGACGGAGCTCCAGTGAGGGATTGCCCAAACGACTGAAGATGAGGTTTCTGTCCTGTTCGAGAGGTTGCTGCCCGACGAAGCGAACGTCGGGGCATCGTCAATATCCTGGCCGGTGAAGGTGATAGTGACAGGAACGTTCGCGTGGGTTTCGTCCACATGGAATTGGATCTTGGCACTGGTGATCGTGGCACCGACCGGAACAGTGATATTCTGGAATCGCATGCCCACGTACTGAGGGCCCACGAAGTCCCAATCGTCTAAATCGATTTCCAGGTCAGAACTGCCCAGGTACATCGAGTTGTCGCTGAGGTCCTCTTCGGCATCGTCCGAGGACTGGGAAACCCGAACGGTCACCGTCTGCGCCGCGGAATCGACCGGCAGGGCAAGAGTGGCCAAAAGACACAGAACACCCAGCCCGCCGTAGGGTGGCGGGCGCAACCGGGGTCCGCCTGGGCGACGTTCGAACATGTCTCAGGTTGGTGGTGAAACGGAAATCGACTAAAGAGGCCACTCCCTTCACAATCTCACGCGTTCCGGTGACGCAAATCGTGTACCACCGCCAAATGAGCCGAAACGGCCGAAAACCACAAACGCCTTTCGGTTTGCGGTGACAACCGAGGCAACAATTGCCACTTCCGGCGGGCATGATTGGGGCGGCTGCCAGAAGACGAGAGGCGCCTCCCGGGCAACCAAGCTTCCTCTCGCAACAAAGGGTGCCCCGGGCCGTAGCAGGCGCCATCAACCCGAACGACGGGTGCCGTTTTCCTCATGAAGATTTGAAAACGGCGTATTTCTTGCTAGCCCTGAGGGCAAAGCAAAACTATTCACCGGGTCGAACGTCAGTTCTGACCGTTCCGACCCCGGCGCATTTCGGTCAGCGCCACTTGCCGATCCGCAACGCTGCGGTGACGGCGTCCAACAAGGATCCAGTCCAGACCGACCCTGACCGCCTCAAATCGCGGTTCTTGGGCAGGACGATCCGGACAATCGATATACATGTTATTCAAAGATCTCGGCCTCTCAGCCGAACTCCTTCGCGCCATTAAAGTGAAGGGCTATGAGACTGCCACGCCGATTCAGGCGCAGGCCATTCCACTGGTACTCGACGGCGGCGACGTCCTAGCGGGTGCCCAAACCGGCACTGGGAAGACCGCCGGCTTCACCTTACCCATTCTGCAAAGACTCCAGGATACCTTCAGTCCGAAGGCCAGGCCCTACATCCGCACTCTGATCCTGGTCCCTACCCGCGAACTCGCCGCCCAAGTGGACGAAAGTGTGCGCGACTACGGACGGTTCCTCCCGTTCAGGTCCACAGTGATCTTCGGGGGAGTCAGCATGAGCCGACAGATAAGCAAACTACGCCAGGGCGTTGACGTCGTAGTCGCGACTCCGGGGCGCCTGCTGGACCACTGCAGGCAGGGCACGATAGACCTCAGGGACGTTGACACGCTCGTCCTGGACGAAGCAGACCGGATGCTGGATATGGGGTTTATCCATGACATTCGCAAAATTCTGGAGAGACTGCCCTCCGACCGGCAGAACCTCCTTTTCTCGGCCACTCTCTCCCCGGAGATCAAGCATCTGGCAGGCGATTTCCTGCATGACCCATCCGAAATTCGGGTGGCGGCTCGTGCCACAGCGGCAGAGAGTGTCGCACAATTGGTGATTCCGGTAGACAAGACTCGCAAACGCGAACTGTTGTCCTGGCTCATCAACGACGGAGATTGGCAGCAGGTGTTGGTGTTCTCGCGGACCAAACACGGCGCGAACCGACTGGCCAAACAACTTACCCAGGATGGACATCCATCCACGGCGATCCACGGCAACAAGTCGCAGGGAGCGCGGACCAAAGCACTCGCCGACTTCAAAGCCAGCCGGGTCCGTGTGATGGTTGCGACAGACATCGCGGCGCGCGGATTGGATATCAATCTGCTCCCGCATGTGGTCAATTTCGACTTACCGAATGTGCCTGAGGATTACGTGCACCGTATCGGCCGCACCGGTCGGGCGGGGCAGGAGGGCGAAGCGGTATCACTGGTGTCGGCGGAGGAGCGAGGTCTCCTGAGGGATATCGAGAACCTTCTGGGCCGCAAAATCGACCAGGAAGTGATTGGAGGCTTTGAACCGCTTGTAACAACGGCGCCCGCGGAGATCAAGAGCAAGAGTCGCGGCGGGCAGTCCTCCCGAAACGGCCGATCCTCGAGAGGGGGTAGCTCGACTCGAACGGGCAGGCCCGCGGAAGGACACCACACACGTCGCAAGGATGGGCGTGGCCGACGCAGAACGGGCTAGCGTCAGCGTCGAGCCTCAAGTGTCCTCGTCAAGCGGCTTCCGCCTGGATCTCTGCGGCAACGCGCTGAACCTCGTCCAGCACGCGGAGCAAATTGCCGCTCCAGATCATCTCGATCTGATCCTCGGTATAACCCCGACGGACCAGTTCGAGCGTGACATTAAAGGTCTCGGAGGCGTCGTTCCACCCCTCGATGCCCCCGCCTCCGTCGAAGTCGGAGCTGATTCCAACATGCTCGATTCCGATCAAGTCGACCATGTAGTCGATGTGGTCCACAAAATCGCTAACGTTCACGGGCTCAGCGTCCAGTTCACCCATTCGAGTCTCCAAGGCCTCGGTTACCGGTGCAATGCGCTCCCGGTAGGCGTCCCGCTCATCCTGAGCCATCGAGCGGAGGGCCCGTCGATCAGTGACAATCTCGATCCCCAGTTCGCTCGCGATTTCGCTTCGAAGGGCTCCCAGTGCTTCCCGGTAGGCTGAATCCTTTTCGGTGTTGACGTAGCTGCGGAACGCTACTGTTTGCACGACACCACCGTTTTCTTTCAGCGCCATCAGCTGCTCATCATCCAAATTCCGGCTGACGTCGCTTAGCGCCCGGGCCGAAGAATGTGATGCCATCAGGGGCGCCCGCGAGAGTTCGAACATCTCCATGATTGCGGCCTTGGAAGGATGTGATATGTCGATCATGAGCCCCCATTTGTTCATCTCTGCAACAGCCTGACGGCCGAGGTCGCTGAGGCCGTTATGCAGCCAGACATCGTCACGTTCTCCCGTATTCGAGTCGGACAACTGACTGTGGCCGTTGTGCGCCAGCGACATGTAGCGTCCCCCCATTTCCTGGAATCGGCGAATGTTATCCAGATCCATGCCGACTTGGTAGGCGTTTTCTATGGCGATCATGGCCACCTTCTTTCCCGAATCGACGATCCGGCGCACATCGTTGGATGTGTAGGCCAGCTCGATCTGATCATTCGCCTTCTCATCCGCCAGCCAATGAATGGCTTCGAACTTGG
>CAYXSE010000110.1:0-11369 GCA_964466675.1 uncultured Rhodothermales bacterium
CCGCAATCGTGGCTGTCAAGGCTCGGACCGAGTCAAATATGCTCCCCGGAATGTTGACCGCGTGACCTGAGGCCATCAGCACGGCCATGGTTTCGCCGAACCCTCGACCCACCCCCAGAAGGACCGCAGAGACGAGGCCGTTTTTCGCCGCCGGGAGCGTAACCTGCCTGATGATCTGCCATTTGGTGGCGCCGATGGCCTCCGCCGCCTCTCGAAACCGATCCGGAACGGCTTTCAGCGCATCCTCCGCTATCGTCGTCATGATCGGTGCGGCCATGAGCCCAAGAATCAGGCCGGCGTTAAGGACGTTGAGTCCAATCGGTACGTTGAAAAGCTGAATGATGAGCCCATTCATGATCGACAACCCGATGAATCCCCAAACCACCGAGGGGATGGCCGCCAGCAGTTCAACGAGAACTTTCAAGGTTTCCCGAGTGCGTCCGGAGGCAAATTCCGAGATGTAGATGGCCGCACCCAAGGAGAAGGGTATGGCAACTAGCATGGCCACCCCGGTCACGCTTGCGGTCCCGGCAATCAGAGCGAGCGCGCCGAAGGTCTGATTGTTCTCTGAGGTCGGTGTCCACCGTATGGAGAGGAAAAACTCGGCAAGATCGAAACGCGCGAAAACGAACCCGAGTCCCTCCTTCATAATGAAGGCGAAGATCCCGAGAATGAGGACGATGGCCGATATGCCGCCGAGGAACATCAAAGTTCTGGCGACCCGGTCCACGACCCAGGCCATATCCAGTCGATCGCGAAGGGGGGGCTCTACCGAGGTGGGGCCGCGCCTTGCGCCGGTGGCTTTCGTCTTGCCGGGCAACATGGCTTATCCCCTCAAGAGAGCGACGAGGTCACCGAGGCGGCCGGCCAAATGACGGTGTGCGTCAACCGGAGAGCGCTCATGGTCGGTCAGTTCCCAAGTCAATGCGACCGAATTGAAGGGGACCGGACCGATCATGCTTTCAACGGATCCCGCAAGGCTGACAATGACTTTGAAGGAGTCGATAGGGTCTTTCAGTTCCGCCAGAGTAGTCGTGACCAGAGACTCCGTCGGGTGACCGTGGCCGCGTAGGAACTCCGTCACGTCTGAATGAACGGCCTCCGCGGGGTGGACTCCGCAATTCGTCACTTCAATTTTATCCGCGTACGAGCGATTTGCGATCGCCGCCGCCAGCTGGGTTGGGCCATCGTCTCGGTGGTCCAGGACCAGCACTCTGGCCGGCTTACGCCGCTTGGTTTCGCCCGTCAGGGCAAAGACCGCTTCCTCACAAAGATTCTTGGCCTGGTCGCTAACCCGCTCCAGTTGTAGGATCACCATCAGACACGCGAAAAGGTCGGTCAGCGGTCTGGCGTGTTCTGTCTGCGAACTCAATGTCGCGAGTGCCGACTCATATTCCTGGTCGATACTCGCTGCAGTAGCCATCGTGTCCCGAGCTAATTCGACGTCCTGCTGTACAAAAGCCTGGATCGACTGTCTGAACATCGTGATCGCGTGTTCGGCCATTGCCGACGTTTTGTGCTTGAAGTCGCTAGCGATATCATGTCGGAGGGCGACCGCGTTCCGCGAGATCCCGACCGCGTAGTCACCGACCCTTTCGAGCAGAATGGCGATTCTCATTACGGCGGAGACGAATCGCAGGTGACCCCCCGTGGGAAGATGCCTGGCAATGAATCGGTGAGAGTCCGATTCGAGTTCCTCTGTTAGGCGATTGATGGGGCCGTCTTCTAGGATCGTGGCATAGGCCAACTCGTAGTCGCCGGTCTGGAAGGCCCGTTCCGCGTTGCCGAGGGCGGTCACGGTGAGTTGTGACAGGAGCTCCACCTTCGCGCGAAGAGCGTCTTTGTCCGATGTCAGCCGTTCTTCGTAATACGTCATTTCTAGGCACCGAGCGAGGGGCAGCCAACTTCGGTAGCGGGTGCGTAGCCTTTTTCCACGATGATGCATTGGCCCTCATCGCTCAGAATCCAGTCGAGGTACTCTTTAACATCTCCGGTAGGCTCGCCGTTGGTGTACATGAACAGCGGCCGCGCGAGGGGGTAGGAACGGTCAATGGCTGTCTCGACCGAGGGAAACACGCAGCCTCCTTCCGTCTCGATGCACGGCGAGGCGACGTCATCGGTCGCATAGGCAAGACCGCTGTAGCCTATTGCGCAGGCGGTGTTGTGTACCAGGTCCACCACGTCTTTCGACCCATGCATATCACGCGAGCCGAGCTTGAAGTCTCCCTGGCCCATCACCGTATTTCGAAAATAGGCGAACGTGCCAGAATTATTCTGGCGAGAAACACGAACAATCTCCTGTTCACGGCAGCCAGGTACCGTAACCCCGAGCTGGTCCCAGGTCTCGAGAGTGCCGTGTTCGCCATAAATACCGGCTAGCACCTCGAGCGAAATTGATGTGATGGGGTTGTCCTTGTGAAGGTACACGGCAAGGGCATCATAGCCGACGATGTGCTCAACGGGTTCCTTCCCGTTGGCACGCGCAAACTCCATCTCGGAATCCTTTATGCGCCGACTGGAATTTACGAGGTCGACGGTACCGTTAATGAGGGCCGCAAAGCCGGTTCCGGAGCCTCCACCTGAAACCGCAATGGCCAAATCCGGGTTGACTGTTTGGTACTCCTCGGCCCAAGCTTGGGCTACGTTTACCAGGGTGTCGGATCCTTTGTTCTGGAGGACGGAGCGGCCAGAGCCGTCTGGTCGCCCGCAGCCGGCAAGGATCAAGGCAAGAACGGCTCCGGCAAGAAGAGTTGAAGGTTGTGTCATCTGGTGCGGCGGCGTGTGGGCGACGGGGTTGGGTGCATAGTCGGGTCTTGGAACCGCCCCCATCGTGGACGGGAGAAGTGTCATGGGACCCGTGTCGGATTGCAGCTCGCAAGAATTAGCCCCTCGGGTAAACATACTGTTACCTTGGTATTACGATAGTGTTATCAGCCAGACTCTGTCCTTAACCTGAAGGACTAAATTCGCCATCAATCGTCGATATTGTCGATCTGGGCCTTCTGTAGCGTCCCACTATAGTCGACATAGACGGTCTTGGTTTCCGTATAAAAATCAAAAACTTCCCACCCGCCTTCGCGGTGCCCGTTGCCTGTGCCTTTAACGCCGCCGAAAGGCATATGGGCTTCGGCTCCAATCGTCGGGCCATTAACGTAAGTAATCCCGGCCTCGATATCGTGCATGGCCCGGAAGGCTAGCGATACGTCGTTGGTGTATATCGATGAGGAGAGTCCATATTCGATGTCATTCGCCACTTCGACGGCCTCCGCATAAGACGCGACTCGGATCACTGAGAGGACGGGCCCGAAGATTTCTTCCCTCGCAACTCTCATCTCCCTGGTCACTCCCGTGAGTATGGTAGGCTCGAAAAAATTGCCATCCTCCAGCCCGTCACCGGATGCCCGCTTGCCGCCGAGGTGCACTTGCGCGCCGTCTGACTGGGCCACCGTCATGTAGTACTCCACCTTCTCCATGGCCTTGTCGTTGATGAGCGGGCCCATCTCCGTAGACTCGTCATTGCCATATCCAAGCTTGAGAACAGACGCCCTCTTTGCCAGCAGATCTACCAACTCGTCGTGTACGGCATCCTCAACAATGAGCCGGCTTGTCGCCGTACAGCGCTGGCCCGTGGTGCCAAAAGCGCCCCAGAGAAGGCCCTCCACGGCCAGTTCCAGATCGGCGTCGGCAAGGACGATCATGGGGTTCTTGCCACCCATTTCGAGCGAGCAGCGTTTGTGGGTGCGGCCACAGGCCTCGCCAATTCTGGATCCTGTCGCCGTCGACCCGGTGAAAGAGATCGCGTTAACGTCGGAATGATTGACCAGGGCAATGCCTGCTCTCGAGGCACCTTGGATCAGGTTCACGACGCCAGGGGGGAGTCCCGCGTCGTGAAAGACTCGTACAAGAAATGCGCCGGCGTGAGGGGCCTCCTCGGATGGCTTGAAGACGATGGTGTTTCCCGCGGCGAGCGCCGGGAAGATTTTCCATGTGGGCACAGCCACCGGGAAATTCCATGCTGTGATGACCCCATATACTCCAACAGGCCTCCGAAGGCTCATGTTGAACTTGTCAGGCATCTCACTGGGGACCGTGCGCCCAAAAAGCCGCCTCGTCTCGGACGCGGCGTAGTAGGCCGTGTCAATGGCCTCCTGGACATCTCCCTTCGTTTCGAAAAACGGCTTTCCCATCTCCCGAGTCATGAGGTGTGCGAGTTCGTTCTTACGCTCGGTGAGCAGGTCTCCGATGGCCCGAAGAATCTCTCCCCGAGCCGGCGCGGGCGTACGGCTCCAGGTATGGAAGGCTTCACGAGCCGAGTTGACGGCGGTGTCTACATCCGACGCGTCCGATTCCGGAAAATCACCGATGATATCGCCCAGGCGTGCGGGGTTCCTGTTGGAGAACGTATCTCCCGATGCCGAGGGCTGCCACTTGCCGGCAATACAGTTCAGAGAGAGTTCAGTCATGCGAACGGGAGTATCAGTTTCGGTGTGAGGGTCAATAATAAAACGGCGGCGACCCGGACGCGACACGATTCCGCGTGAATACACGCCGATTGCACCCAAGCCCGCTATATTGCGCCTGACGTTATGTAACGAATGCCGTCTTCGCGCGGCAAGTCGGCCCGTGGAGAATGTCCAAGCTGCCCATGATCGATCCCAAACCAGAATTTTCGTTTTCTTCGTGCCTGTCAGACCGAGTTCTGAATGTCCCGCCAAGCGGGATCCGCAGATTCTTCGAGATAGCGGCCACCATGGAGGACGTCATCTCTTTGGGTATCGGCGAGCCTGACTTCGTGACACCGGACGCCATCATGTCCGCGGCCATCAAATCGCTGAGAGAGGGCAAGACAGGATACACCTCGAATGCCGGTATCATCGAGCTTCGCGAGGCCGTCTCAGACGAGGTAGATCGGTTGTACGGAGTCCGCTACAGCCCTTCTACTGAGATCCTGGTGACCGTCGGTGTCTCAGAGGCCGTGCAATTGGCCATGCTGGCGCTGCTGAATGAAGGAGATGAGATCCTCATACCGGAGCCGTGTTTCGTCTCCTACGGCCCGGCGGCCCAGTTCGCCGGCGGCTCGGTGGTTTATGTGCCGACCTCCGTCAAGAATGATTTCCAGGTGACAGCTGAAGACATCGAGGCTCGGATCACTCCGAGAACAAAAATGATCTTCCTTTCCTACCCGTCAAACCCGACCGGCGCGGTGCTGAGGCGGGAGACGCTGGAGGAAATCGCCGAAGTTGTCGTCAAGCATGATCTGGTTGTTCTCTCGGACGAGATTTACGACCGCTTGGTGTATGGCGAAGCATTCGATGTCGGGCATACCTGCCTCCCATCAATTGATGCGTTACGAGAGAGGACTGTTCTGCTCGGGGGGTTCTCGAAGGCGTACGCGATGACGGGTTGGCGTGTAGGTTATGCGTGTGCGCCGAAGGCCGTCTACGAGATGATGTACAAGTTGCACCAGTACATCATCATGAGCGCTCCCACCATGGGACAATGGGGTGCGGTCGCGGGACTCAAGGAGTGCCAGCCGGATGTCGAGCGAATGCGACTTGCGTACGACAAGCGACGACGAACCATCGTCGATGGCATGCGCGCCGCCGGCCTCCCGACATTCGAGCCCGAGGGAGCTTTCTACTGTTTCCCCGACATTACATCCACGGGGCTAAGCTCGGAGGGATTCGCCCAAAAGCTCCTGCAAGACGAGCACGTCGCGGTGGTCCCGGGGGACGCATTTGGACCCAGCGGAGCCGGATTCGTGCGATGCTCCTATGCCACGTCGTTGGAGATGATCGAGGAAGTAGTGCGCAGAGTGAAGCGATTTTCTGAGCGTTGCCGTGAATCCCTGGTGGTCAGCTAGCCGTGAACCACAAACCAGCCGTCTTCCTGGTAGCCGTTCTTGCAATGGCCGGCCACCTCATCGCGGGATGGGTTTGGGTGATCCCGGCCGCCATGATTGGAGGGGCAGCAGTCGCTTCCAGGGGTTGGCTTGTTGGGATGAGCGGGGTGGGCCTGTCTTGGACGGGCCTCGTGATTTTCAATTTTGTAGCCGCACCGGGGCCGACTGTGGAAATGACGCGGGTCATGGGGGCCCTGGCGGGCAACCTTCCGGGCACTGCGATAGTCGGGCTTACGCTGCTGTCAGCGCTCACGCTTGGAGCCGCCGGGGGATATTTCGGTGCATCGTTAAGAAACATTCGGCGGTAGACCCGACGTTTACGCGCCAACCCAAAGAAGCGGCGGTCATGCCCGCCGGAAACAGACTAGACCAAATGGATCTCCAACAAACCCGAGAATTGCTCGAGCGTGCGTTCACGCTAGGGAGGTACCTTTGACGTTGACTCTAAAAAGGAAGAAGTAGAGAGCCTGGGCCAACTGCGCCTGAAGCCGGGTTTTTGGGACAATCCCGCGGAGGCGCAAGGCGTCGAGAAAGCCATCGCCGGAATCAAGGTGTGGCTGGATTCCTGGGACGCCATCCGGGATAGAGCCGAGGATATTCAGGTCCTCATGGAGTTGGCGGAGGAGGAAGAAGACGATTTGAGCGATGATATTTCGCTTGAGTCAAAATACCTCATGAAGCAGGTCGAGGCGCTTGAGGTCAAGCGTATGTTAAGTGGTCCCGACGACCACAGAAACGCCATCCTGACCATCCATCCAGGTGCCGGCGGCACGGAGTCGCAGGATTGGGCGGACATGCTCGTTCGGATGTATACGCGTTGGGGAGAGCGTGCGGGATACGATGTTCACCTGCTGGAATATCAAGAGGGTGATGTCGCAGGCATAAAAAGCGCCACCATTTCGCTGGAGGGGCCACTCGTGTTTGGCTACCTGAAAGCAGAATCCGGTGTGCACCGCTTGGTGCGGATATCCCCCTTCGATTCGAGCGGTAGGAGGCATACGTCGTTCGCGTCTGTTTTCGTCTATCCCGAGATCGATGACACTATCGAGATCGAACTGGTGCCCGATGATGTGGAAATGCAGACCTTCCGATCCGGAGGGGCTGGCGGGCAAAACGTGAACAAGGTCGAGACAGGTGTTCGGCTGATCTGGACCGGAGAATTGTCCAATGGCGAAAGGTCCCGAGTGGTAGCCGAGTGTACCGAAGAGCGGAGTCAGCTTCAGAACCGAGCTCGCGCCAAAACGATGCTGAAGAGTCGCATCTACCAATTGGAGATGGATATTCAGGCGGCCGCCAAAAACAAGATGGAAGGCTCCAAGAAGAAGATCGAGTGGGGCTCCCAGATCCGTTCTTACGTGTTTCAACCTTACACCATGGTCAATGATCACAGGACAGAGACCAAGGTGACCGACGTGACAAGTGTGATGGATGGAGAACTGGACCCGTTCATTCGAGCATTCTTGCTTCAGTCGAGTCAGTAGGATGATCGAGCGGTTCGATTTTCTTGTCCTGGGCAGCGGGGCCGCTGGTCTGTCGTTCGCCCTATCGGTAGCCGACCACGGGACGGTCGGCGTGGTGACCAAGAAGGCTTCTGCTGAGTCAAATACGAACTACGCACAAGGCGGCATTGCGGCCGTTGTTGATTCCCGGGACTCGATAGAGAGCCATGCAGCCGACACGCTCGATGCGGGTGCGGGACTCTGTGACCGGAATGTCGTAGAGTTGGTAGTCCGGGAAGGGCGGGAGAGAATCGAGGACCTTCGTGCAAAGGGCGCGACGTTCACCGTCGAGGACGGAAGGCTTCACCTGGGTCGGGAGGGAGGACACTCTTCCAAGCGGATCGTACACGCGGCCGATGCCACGGGAAGAGAGGTCGAGCAGACACTCCTGGATCAAGTCCGGGCTCACCGGAACATCCGCGTCTTCGAGTTTCACTTCGCAGTAGACCTTATCACCGAGCACCACCTGGGCCTGGGTGAGCCGGGAGATCGGCCGGATGTCAGGTGTTATGGGGCGTACGTGCTGGACGAGTCGTCAAAGTCTGTCCACCGAATTTTGTCGAAGGTCACGATGCTCGCTACCGGCGGGGCGGGACAGATCTATCTGCACACGACCAATCCCGAAATCGCAACCGGGGACGGGATCGCCATGGCCTACCGGGCCCGGGCGCGAATCGCGAACATGGAATTCGTCCAATTCCATCCTACGGCCCTCCACCACCCGAAGGCCAACTCATTTCTGGTGTCTGAAGCCGTTCGGGGGCATGGAGCCGTGCTTCGGAATCGTAACGGAGAACGGTTCATGCCCCGTTACGATGATCGGGCCGAGTTGGCACCGCGGGACGTCGTCGCGCGGGCCATCGACGACCAGTTGAAGCAACACGGTGACCAGTTTGTGCTGCTGGACATCAGCCATGAGTCCGGCGATGCTCTGCGAGAACATTTTCCGACCATCTACGACCGGTGCCTGTCCCTTGGCCTGGATATGGCCGAAGAGCCCATTCCCGTCGTGCCCGCCGCCCACTATATGTGCGGCGGAGTCGTTACGGATACGGAAGGCCGGACCTCGATACGAGGACTTCTGGCTTGCGGAGAAGTTACCTACACGGGACTACACGGCGCGAATCGACTCGCCAGCAATTCTCTGCTCGAGGCCCTGGTGTTCAGTCATCGAGCGGCACGTGAAGCGGTCTCGATTGCGGCCGAATCCACCTTCATGGATCACGTCCCGGAATGGGACGATTCTGGGACGGAGTATCCGCACGAGTGGGTTCTGGTGTCCCACAACCGAGAGGAGTTGAGGCGGATTATGTGGGACTACGTGGGCATTGTTCGGTCCGTACTGCGGCTGGAACGGGCAGAGCGGAGGACCAGGCTGCTGTTCCACGAAACAGAGGACTTCTACCGCAAGTCCCGTGTATCCACCGCCGGTTGTGAGCTAAGGAACATGATTGCTGTCGCCCACCTGATCATCCGTTCGGCGGGCATGCGCCAGGAGAGTCGGGGCTTGCATTACATGACGGACTATCCCAATACGGTCAGCACGCAACGTCACCCGACCTTCATCTGACGGACTGGCGCGGGTCGGGACAACGGAACTTGCCTCTGCAAACATGGTGCAAACGTGCTTGGATTCATCGCGGGATATCCATGTAGGCATTTTGCCTGTCTGGATCTCCGCGACGTATATTTGAGCTTGCGATTGGGGGATGGGTGATGACAGCCATCTTTTACTTTTTGCAGCCGGAAGGCGCCCGTCCAATTGCGGACCGGGCGTTTTTTGCACTCATAGGGGATGGATAAGAAAATCACATTGGCACCCGCCGCGATAGATAGGGTGCTGGAAATCGTGCATACCGTGGTCCCGGAAGGGCCCGTGTATGTGGTCGAAGTCCAGTTGCGCGGTCGAAGCGGGTCTCGGGTGGTTGACGTATATCTGGATTCGGACGAGGGACTAAATGTGGACGATATGGCTCGGTTCAGTCGCGAGATTGGCTTCCTGCTGGAGGCTGAGGACGTGATTGCCGGGGCTTACCGTCTCAACGTGTCTTCCCCCGGAGCCGATCGGCCGCTTCGTTTGCCGCGCCAATTTGGCAAGCATTTGGGGCGTACGCTTGAGCTTAGTCGGGAAGGAGAGTCTGTCCGAGGAGTGCTGCAAGCGGCCGACGCCGAGTCTTTGACGCTCCGGATGGGGGAGAAGGATTTGCGAGTGGCTTTTAACGAAATCGGAGAAGCCAGGGTGGTACTACCCTGGTAGATGCCTTGACGCGAAAAAGATAGATAGGGATGCAGAGTTCAGTCCTGGTATCATCATTTGCTGAAATTGCCCGTGAGAAGGGCATTGATCGCGATACGCTCCAGCTTATCGTCGAAGATGTCTTTCGGGCAATGATCAAGAAGCGCTATGGCTCGGACGATTCGTTCGAGATCATTCTCAATCCGGACCACGGTGATATGCAGATCCTGCATATCCGAGAGGTGGTTGACGATTGGGACGTTTTTGACCCTGTAACGCAGATCGAAACGACTTCGGCCCAGAAGGTGGACGAGGACTTCGAAGTCGGCGACGAAGTGGCTGAGGAGATCAATCTCCAAGATTTCGGACGTCGTGCGGTGATGACCGCCAGGCAGAACTTCTCGCAGCGGATCCGCGATATCGAGAAGGAAAACGTCTTCAACGCGTATACGGAGCTGGTCGGAGAAGTCGTCGTCGGTGAAGTGTATCAGATGCGCCGGCGCGAGGTGCTGGTCATCCACAACAAGGTGGAGCTCGTACTTCCGCGCGTTGAACAGATCTACCGCGATCGTTACCGCAAGGGTGACATGATCCGTGCGGTGATCAAAGAAGTGATCCGCGACGCCGCGGGTTCTCCGCAAGTGATCATTTCGCGCGCGGCGCCCGTGTTCATGGAGCGGCTTTTCGAGCTGGAAGTGCCTGAGATCGACGAAGGAATCGTGGAAATCAAGCGCATTGTCAGAGAGCCAGGAGATCGCGCGAAGGTGGCTGTGGTCTCGTACGATGAAAGAATCGATCCGGTCGGTGCGTGCGTCGGCATGAAGGGGTCTCGTATTCACGCGGTTGTGCGGGAGCTGGGCAACGAGAACATTGACGTGGTTCAGTGGACCGACGACCGTCAGGAGCTCATCAAGAGAGCGCTATCGCCTGCCAGTCCGCTTCAGGTACATCTGAACGATGAGCTTACCCCGCCGCGGGCCAAGGTTGTTGTAAAGGCAGATGAGGTGAGTCAGGCCATCGGGCGAGGCGGCATCAATATTCGTCTGGCAGCGGCGTTGTCGGGCTATGAGATCGATATTTATCGAGAAATATCGGACGAGGAAGAGGATATCGAGATCAAGGAGTTCTCAGACGAAATTGATGCGGTAACCTTGCAACGATTGCGAGACATCGGCTGCGACACGGCGCGTGCGGTTCTGGAACTGTCGCGTGAGGAGTTGATGAGACGCGCCTCGATTGACGAGGAGAATGCACAGCACATTTTGAACGTGATTCGTTCCGAATTTGAAGACGACTCGCAATCGAAGGAAGACGAATCTCAATCGAAGGAAGACGAATCTCAATCGAAGGAAGACGAGTCTCAATCGAAGGAAGGCGAGTCTCAATCGAAGGAAGGCGAGTCTGAGACGAGCGACGTCGAGGGATAGGACCGGCAGACAAAACGGAATGGTAGAGAAGAAATTTAGGAAGGTTCGGCTGTTCAAGGTCTCGCGGGAGCTCAACATCGCCATTGACGGCCTTGTCGAGCACCTGGAAGCGACTGGTCATGCCGCTGCGCTGGCTGGCACAGGGATTAATGCCGCCATTACCGACGAGGACGCCTATCTCGAGCTGGTAGCTGAGTTCGCCGAGGACAAGGAAATTGCCGCCCGAATTCGGAAGAAACGGGCCGCCCGACAGGACGCCGCGGAGGAAGCGGAGTCGGCCAAGGAACCGCCTGCCCCGGCGCCGG
>CAYXSE010000111.1:0-11359 GCA_964466675.1 uncultured Rhodothermales bacterium
ATCGGTAATGCGTCCTGCAATTTTCCCCACCTGAGCCGAGGCCGGCACGGCGAGTGTCAGCAAGAACAGGGGCAGCAGCCAGAAACGTTTCATGTGTCGAGGGCCTGTCGGGGCTTCGTGGAAAGGTCGGGAAGCGCCGGATCCGAGGTGTCTGGAGGGCGATTCGGAATCTAGGCCCGGGCGCCGCATAAGTCAGGGTAATTCGACGGAAAACGGGAAGGGGGAAGAAGCCATCGCCTCTTCCCCCCAAAACCCGAATTTCAGCCGAAGATGTTACTTGAGCAGAACCATGGTCTGGCTCTGCCGGAAGTTGCCGTACTCCAACGTGTAGAGGTAGCTTCCACTTGCCACCTGACGGCCGGCATCACTTCTGCCGTCCCAGGTGAATTCGTGAGTTCCAGCAGCGAAGGCCCGATTGTTCACAATCGTCCGGACAAGTCGGCCGGCCACGTCGTAGACCTTCACGCTAACCGCCTTGTCAAGCGGAAGGGTGATGGAGAAGCTTGTGGATGGGTTGAACGGATTCGGATAGTTGGCCGAAAGCTTGTAGTCAGATGGCAAGACAATCCGGGTGTCTTCCACCGTCACGTTCGTTCCGTCTCCGGAGAGGATGCGGAGGAACACTCGGTTGGTATTGCCGATCGCACTTACCAGGGTGCGTGTGTAGGTGCTGTCGGCCATGTTGAAGACTTCGTTGTAGGTGTACAGCGAGTCATCCACGCCCTGGATGGAAATAGCCACCTCGTTGAGCCCATCGTTATCCACATCGCCCAAGAAAGCTAGTTTGGCAACAAACTCGGGACCCTGCTGGCCGTCTTCCAGGTATTCCGTCATCACGCCGGCGGAATCGCGCATGACGCGGTCAAACGCGTTTATGGCGTCATCCGGGAAGAGCACTCCATGCGCAGGGGTGTAATTCGCCGGATCCTCGACGTCACCTCCAAGGAACGTGGATATCCTGATCCACTCGGGCGAGCTGCCGCTGGAGAACTGCTGGTTGGTGTACGAAGAGCCACCAGCGATCAGGTCGAAGTTTCCGTCGCCGGTAAGGTCACCGACTGCCAGGCCGAGTGCAGACAGGCCAGGAATCAGATCCAGAGAGACGTTGTCTGCCACCACCTGGAGAGCGTCCTCGCCAGCCTCGTAGTTTAGAACGGACACGGCGCCAGTGTGGAGGTTCGGGCAGTAGACCTCATCGTCGCCATTGCCATCGGCATCACCCCCGAAACAGCCGAAAAACGCGACCTGGTCTGCAGGTGACGCCTGGAGGAAGATATTGGCGTCTCCTTCACCCGGGATCTGGTAGGTGTCGGGTCCCGTCGCGCGGATGTTCGTGAAGTTGAAGTTGTTCCAGGACATCATGGCAATTTCAGTCAATCCATCACCATCCAGATCGGCGGGCACGATGCCGTAGGGGCTGCCGCCTCCGCGCTCAACCAGGTCGGTGCCGCGGTTTGCGCGCGAGGATATTCTTGCTTCGATGACGAAAGTCTCGAAGCCGCTCCCGATGTCGCCTACGACGCCGATGACGAACCACTCGTCATTGTCGTTATTGCCGTTGTTTCCGAAGAGGACCTCGTCGCGTCCGTCTCCGTCTACGTCCACGACGTGCATCTGCTCAGCACGCCAGCGATTCGGTACCGTCGGCTCGAAGTCGAAAATGGCCGTGGGCGAGAATCCGAATTCGTCGTCGCCGGTGGCTTCAAACACGAACATTCCGAAGGGATATGGGGAATCCTCTGCAAAGCCTGAACCGGAGAGGAAGATGATTTCTCCCATGCCATCGCCGTCCATGTCCCCAGCCGCGAAAACCCGGCCGTTCCCTGTAGTCGTGGTGGCGTCCAGAACTGGAGTCGAGTAGACCAGCTCCCATGTGTCGATGCCCGTATTTTCGAGTACGTGAACCCGGGATCCGCCAGAGTAGTCAGAGACGAGTACTTCGGGTTTGCCGTCTCCATCCAGATCGAAGGGACCCTGCACGGTGCGTGCTCCGGAGTGGTTGTTCAAATAGGGGCGGTCCGGGTCGGTGGACGTTGGATGATGCCATGCATAGTCAACGTTCTGTGCGAGAACATTGCTCGCGGCGAACAGTGCCAGCGCCATGAAGCTGGTAACCTTGCGCATTTCGGTTGTGTCGGTGTATTGAGAGGGTGACGGGCCTGGCGCGAGCGAGTCGCGCGAGAAAAAAATCTGAACAGGAATGGTAATCACGCAAGGGGGGAGTAGTCAACTACTAATCGAGTCCTCGCCTCGGTCTCTGGCCCTGGGGTGGGTCGGAGCGATAGGGCTACTGGTGAGTCTTTCTTTGCTGGGCCCCCCGCTGCGGGCCTCTGGCCAATCCCCGAAGCACGAGTTTCGGGCCGCCTGGATCGCGACGGTAATCAATCTGGACTGGCCCTCGTCCCCGCGGAGTTCCACCGCCCAGAAGCAGGCAGAACTCAGGGGCATGCTGGACGGCCTGGCCGATGCCGGCCTGAATGCGGTCTTTTTCCAGGTTCGAACCGAATGTGATGCGCTTTACGACTCGCCTTTCGATCCCTGGTCGATTTACCTCACGGGGCAACAGGGAAGGGCACCGAACCCCTTTTTCGACCCGTTGTCGTTCGCCATTGAAGAGGCACATTCCCGGGGTCTCGCGCTCCACGCCTGGTTAAATCCGTTCCGATGTGAGCGCGAGGTGGGGAGGTACGCCTTGGCCGCCACTCATCCCGCGGTGCTACATCCTGACTGGATGCTGACCCTGGAAAGTTCCTCCGTTCCGGGTCGATTTCATACCATCATGAACCCGGGTCTCGACGCCGTTCATGACTACGTGGCCGAAGTCGTGAACGACATCGTGCGTCGCTATAACGTGGACGGAATTCACTTCGACGACTACTTCTACCCTTACCCGCCGTACGAGATGGGCGCCGTCGACTTGGAGACCTTCAATGCCAATCCGCGTGGATTTGGCAGCCTGTCGGACTGGAGACGTGATAACATCAATCGGTTCGTCGCGAGAATATCCGCTACGGTAGCCGAGGCCAACCCGGATGCCGTTTTCGGAATAAGCCCGTTCGGGATATGGCGTACAGGCGTCCCGTTTGGCATCGCCGGTCTTTCCGGGGCGGACGCCCTGTTTGCTGACGCCGTAGCCTGGATGAATGCGGGGACGGTGGATTATTTGGCTCCCCAGCTCTATTGGCCCTTTGGGACCAGTTGTTCCACCTGCCAGGCCCAAGATTTCGCCGCCCTGACAGAGTGGTGGGTCACGGTCTCAGGCGGTCGCCACATCTATCCGGGGCTCGGCATATACCGATCGGACCCCGCCACTTACTCTGGCCCGCCATTCGCACCCACGGAAGTCCCCTCGCAAATCCGATTCACCCGCGCCACCCCCGGAGCCGAAGGAAACATCCTTTTCCGCGCGGAGAACATTTCCTCACTTCATTCTTCTGGGCTAGCCGATACACTTTCGACGGACCTGTACCGCTATCAGGCGCTGACGCCACCGATGCCCTGGCGGGACCTGTTCCCGCCCGATGCACCAGACGATCTCCGGTTTACAGTCGAGGGCGGGAGGGTCACCCTTGAATGGGATCCGTCCATTTTCGGATTTGTGCTTGCGCGGTCATTCGCCGTGTACAGGGTGGAGGGGCCGGTCCCAACAGATCTCCGCGAGGTCACGTCTTCCCCGGAGAATCTTCTGGGACGCGCTTGGGACGCCATATTTATCGATGAACCCGCCGGCCAGGGGCCGTTTCACTACGTGGTCACGGGCCTCAGCGCCAACTCCGCAGAGAGCCCGGAGACCAATCTGGTCACAGTACTGTCGGTGTCCACCGGCGTTGAAGTCCTGCCCCGGATGGCGGAATTGAGGGCGTTCCCCAACCCATTCACCGACCGTCTGTGGTTGGAATCAGACGGGACGGAGGGTGAGCTTCAGGTGTTCGACGTTTTGGGTCGAGCCGTGGGGGTCTGGCAGATTCCAGCCGGGTCCGAGCGGTTCGCCTGGGACTCGCCAGGCTCGTTGGTTCCGGGGCTTTATCTCTTCCACATTCGGTTTCGGGACGGTCGCTCAAGTTCGGTCACCGCGCTCAAGGTCGGTTAGTGGCGCCTGAGGTCCTCAACCCGGCTAAATATTCAGTCGCTCCTTAAGCAACTTGGACCGCTCCCGCGATGCGATCACCTCGTGGCCCGAGGTCAGGACGAGTTTGTACCGTCCGGAGAACCAGGGGATGAGTTCCTTGATGTGGGTGAACTGGACGATTGCCGAGCGGTGCACACGCGTGAACGCCTCCGGGTTCAGCATGGAGGTCAGCTGGTCCAGCGTGTACCCCACGATGTGTTGCCGAAGCTTGGGTCGGGGGGCGTTGTCCTGCTCTTCCAGGACATAGAGCCTCGTGATCCCCTCGGATATTTCGATGGAGATGATATTTTCCACGGGTGTCACCAGGATTCGGTCCCGGTACGGAATAGAAAGCTGTTTGACATAGGTCGACTCGTCTCCGGATTGGGCGCCGCTCTCGGCCTGTTCGTCGATCCAATCCAGAAGGCGGCCCAGTTTTTCTTCGTCGACGGCGCGGTCCGCGGGTACCGAAGCCAGTCGTTCGGCGCGCCCGACAGCTTCCTCCAGGCGCTCCTTGGTAACCGGCTTGAGCACGTAGTCTACCGCGTTGGCCCGGAAAGCCCTAAGCGCATACTCGTCGTACGCTGTTGTGAAGGCCACTATCGGGCGTCGTTCGGGGGGGAGTTGTTCCAGGACGTCGAAGCCGTCCAGCCCAGGCATCCGGATGTCCAGGAAGACCAGGTCGCAGGGGTTGGCCGTGAGTTTCTCGACGGTTTCCACGCCATCGCCGGCTTCTCCAACGATGGAAACCCTTCCCGAGGATTCCAGGGATTCCATCAGGCGTCGCAGCCTGTTGCGCGCAGGGGCTTCGTCGTCGGCAATGAATACTCGCAGCATGTCAGGTCGTGATTTGTTGGTCTGATGTCGTGGAGGTCAGTTCGGTACCGGACACGGCCGGTTCGGGAACGATCAGAATAACCTTCGTTCCATTCTCGGGGTCACTACTCATGCGGAGAAGGTCCTCGCGATTGAAGAGTAGCTCCATCCGGGAGTGGACGTTCTTGAGTCCGATCCCGAAGAAGTCTTCGCTGTCTGTGGTGGGGACCTCGCGCCCGAACAGGCTCGGTATTCCAACACCCGAGTCAGTCACCTGGATTTGCATCTCATCATCCGCCAGTCGGGCATCCAGGGCTAAATGGCCACCGCCGCGACGCCTCTCGATTCCATGCTTGACCGCGTTCTCAACCAGCGTCTGGACACAGAACGCGGGCACGGGCACATTCTCCAGGCCGGGCTCGACCGAAAAGTTTACCTCCAGATTGTCGCCAAAACGAGCCTGCTCGATGGCCAGATAATGGCCGACTAAAGCAAGCTCATCCTTAAGGGGCACAAAGGGTTCGTCTCCCGCATTCAATGTATGTCTGAATATCGAGGCCAGATGTTCGACGGCATCCTCCGCCTTGTCCGGTTGCTCTGAAATGAAGGAGAGGATCGTGTTGAGAGCGTTGAACAGGAAATGGGGATTGATCTGGGACCGAAGCGCCACGAGTTGGGCCTGTGAGGTCTCGCGGGCCAGCCAGCGTTCCCGCTCAACAAGGTCGATGCGTTCTACGGCTCCCGCCAACTGCCCCGCCAGGGCACGCAGTACATCCACATCCTCGAGATTGTACACGGCCCGCCGCGCTTTCTTCGGACCGAGGACAAGCAGGCCGCGGGACTTGCCTTCCGCACGAATGGGTACGGCCAGCGCGGCTCCGCGTGTGATCAGTTCTTCCGACAACTGGGATGGAAGGCCACGGGCGTCCAACTCTTGGTTTCGCGCCCAAACTCTCGAATCAGACTCGAACGAAGACCATAGCCGATGGAACACCCGCTCGGTCAGGTATGGAGATTGGGGGCGGAATGACGCGGATCGCCACCGTGCATCGGGTTCATCGAAGCGCATGAATAGAACCGCGGATCGGGCCATCATGCCTTGCGCCGTTGCTGACACGGCATCCATGAGGAGGGCGTCGGCCTCCAGGATTGCCGGCATGCGCTCCTGCAGGCGGCGGATGGATTGGCGAGCCTTCTGCCGCTCGGTCCTGAAGACCGTCTCTGCCACTCCGCGAAGCCGACGGACGAGCCTGTCGAAGACCAGAAGCAATATCACGACGAACGCCCCCCCGGCTACGTAGCTACTGCCGCCCAGGTACTGATCCAGTAGCGAATAGCCACCCACGAAAGCGAAGAATATCAATCCGAGGACCGTGGCCGTCACCAAGGCCCTCGACAAGATATCATCCACCTTGCCGCGCCTGAGTGTCCCGAGAGAAATGAGGGTAACTGGAGCTACCGCCAAGAGTTGGGCCAGTACGATGAGCCAGCCTGCGGCGATTTCGCCAACCCTATCCAGAATGGGGACGACCTCTTGAACAAAAAGCACCGCCCCAAAAGCGGCGAAGAGAATCACCCAACTACCAGTGTTGCCCCATCCTCCGAGGGCCGCCACCGCCTGCTTGTCCATGGTGCGCAGGCCCAAAATTACGACGAGGGCGGCCGCACCGATGTAGCCTGATGCGTAGACCAGAATCGGAACCAGGAGGCTCTCCATCGTAACGGGGCCCAGATTGCCGATGATGGTGATGGCCACGATCGAGCTCCCCAGGAGCAATGGAGGGGCCGCCACGAGACTCCGAATCCACAGGGCAGGCTGTTTGACGACGCCGGAAACGACCTTTTGCAACAAGAAAACCGGGAATCCGATCCATCCTGCCAGACCGATTACAGTCAATCCTTGAAAGACCCGATCATAGATCGAGCCCACCTCCGGCGGCCCGAATACTTCCACTGCGAAGAGCCTCGCGAGATTGCCTACGATCCAGATCGCAGAAATCCCAACCAGAATGAATTCTGACCTCGCTTGCTTGCTCCGCACGGCGAGCGGAGCCGCGATAAACAGGGACAGGATGTGGAAGAAGGCCCCGATGGCAAATCCCCACAGGGCGAATTGCCACAGCGCTCGGGATCTCGGATACAGGAAGGTGGGAAAACGGGCGAATCGAACATCTATCTCGTGATAGGCGCCATCTCGTTCTACCAGGTAGGACAAAACTCGGCCGGGCCGGACTCCTCGGATAGCACCCTTGAGGTCTTTTACAGCGAAATACTGGAAGTTGTCCAGCATGAAGAAGCGGTCTCCTTCCTGAACTCCACCAACCGCTCCCGGGCCCTGTGGAAAGACGAATCGTGCCTCTATACCATCCTCTGTGTCTTCCCAGACGATCCAATCGAAGGATTCCGCCGATGCGACGGAGGCGAACTCCATTTCCACCAGATATCCCCTAAGCTCCCACCAGTCCAGGGCAAGGCGCACTGGCTCGACAAGGGCGAGGATGACCGCGCCCAGGGCAATCAGGGAAACAATGCGCTTGTTGTTCGACATTCGGGAGCTGGAAATTCAGCGCATTCCGCGATGCCGGAACTACGTCTCAAGGCAAAGTAGCAAGCCGACACGGAGTGCGCGGGCCTTTCGGCGCCGGCGGCCTCAGGGCACTCCCGAGTGGGCGGCGCGAGGAGGGGATGCGTCGGATCGGTCCTTGCTCGCGGATCCTGGCTCCTTGCGGCCTTCCGATCTCAACTCGCGCCCGCAGCCGTTATCTTCCGATTATGCTGATTGATACCCATACGCACACCTACCTGGACCGATTCGATGAGGATCGGGACGAGGTCATGAAGCGTGCCGGTGCCGAGGACGTCGGCGTTCAACTCCTCCCGGCGATAGATATCCCGAGCATTCATGCGGCGCTCGCCCTGGCAGACCGGCACGAGGGCGTGTACGTGATGGCGGCCCTGCACCCGACCGAGACCAAGAATGCGACGGACGACGATTTCATTGAGATAGAGCGTCTTGCAGCCGACCCGCGTGTGGTTGCGATTGGCGAGACCGGCCTCGACTATTACTGGGATCGTAGTTTCGACGCCATCCAGCAGGACTTTCTAAGAAGGCACATCCGACTGGCGGTGCGGATGGATCTCCCGCTAGTCTTCCACAACCGGGAATCGAGCGATGACCTGGTGGCCATCGTGGCCGAAGAGAAGGCGGCGTCAAGCCAGCCGGAAAGGCTCCGAGGAGTCTTTCACTGCTTCGGGGGCACCCCTCAGTTTGCCAGACAGGTCATGGACCTGGGCTTTCATGTTGGACTCGGTGGGACCCTGACTTTCAAAAACGGAGGCGTTCCGGCTGCGATCGAAGAAATTCCGATGGATCGGATCGTACTCGAGACCGATTCCCCGTTTCTCGCTCCGGTGCCGCATCGGGGGAAGCGAAACGAGCCTGCCTTTGTCCGGCTGGTTGCCGAGAAGTTGGCTGAGCTTAGGGGGCTGACGCTTCAGGAAGTGGCAGCGAGGACCTCGCAAAACGCCCGCGAGCTTTTCCGGCTGGCCTAAACCTGCGCCCTCAGGAGGCCCACTCTCTTGGAGAGCGCGTCGAATTGGTCGCTGGCCCAGAGGTATAGCGGGTCTTCTGCCGCCGGTGTGTTGACCCGCGCGTAGTCGACGATGGTCCTCGTGCCCCGCGAATCGTCCGTCGCCTTGGAGGTGAGAATAGCGCCCAGGCGCTCTTTCTCGGCTTGGATGTACAAATCGAGGAGCAATCCGGGCTGCCGCGCGGTGGAGAAGCGTTTCAGGAGGGGAAACGAGTCGATGGAGGGCGGCGAGGGGGAGGCCGTCGCCGTTGCCGATGCGGGCGCCGTCGCCGTTGCCGACGCCGTTGCCGACGCCGCCCAGGCCCGGAAGTATTGCCGCAGTCCGTACCAGCGGAGCGTGCTCGAGTAGGCCTTGATTCCCGCCGCGAGATCCTTGGCTTCTACGTAGTTTTTCCCCAGACCCGGTAGGTCCGTTCCGTCATATCGCTCCTTGCGCCCAATGCCTCCAATGCGTCATGCGCGATCTCAACCAGCCGAATCACCTGGTCCCGGAAGACGTCAGGATCGAACTCTGTGCGGGAGGCTCGATTTCGAGCGCCGAACTTCCACGCATTTCGAGTGAGGCCGTACATGTTGCGAGCCAGGCCCCATCCGGGAAACAAACGGTTCAGCCCGCCTGGTTCCTCACCAGGTACAATCAGCGAGAAAGGCATGGTGAGGCGTTGTGGCAGCGTATTCACTGCGGTCGCCACGATGGTATAGGGAGCCTGGGAGAGGTCGGTGGGCATCTTGATGTTGACGCCGAGCCCGATAAATACGCCTTCGCCGGGATGGATCTCCTGGTCAGGGGCGCGTCCCGTGTGATTCGACCCGACGTTCGCGCCATATCCGATGTTTCCCCGGCCCTCCGGCCAGCATGCAGACACAAGAAGCGACTGGTGGTTGAATCCAACGAAGGGGCCCACGACGGAGTTGTTCACCTCGCCCTCCGCGATGCGGGTGTTCGGTCCGATGGCAGAGTGGGTGACGATGCCATGTCGTGTGACGGTAGCCACCTCACAGATCAGGGAATCCTCGACGAAGGCGTTGTCTTCCACCACGGCGTTCCACTGCAGAAGGGAATTTCGGACGATAGCACCCGCTCCGACTCGGGCCACGTCTTCGCCGTCTGACAGCAGTGTGGAGGAAAACACCGCGGTCGCTCCATTAACGATCGCGCCCGCGCCGATGTAGGAACCGGTTACCCGTCTGCAGCCCGTGACCCTGGCTCCAGCGCCGACGATGCTGGTATCCCGCCGGCAGCTCTTGGTGTAGCCGGCCAGACGCCTGTCCAGCGCAGCCATGATTTCGGAGTCTGGTCGCGGACGAACCAGTTCCGCGAGGACGGTGAAGGGCAAGTCGGCTACGACGGCGATGCTTCGATCCGCATTGGAGGCGTGAAGGCCTACCCGAACCCCGTTGCCGAACGTGGTGTCTTCCACGTGGGTGACCTCGTCGCAGTTGGCGATGAGCGCGCCGTCGCCGACCGAAATTCCGGCGAGAAGGCCCACATTGGCGACTCGGACGTCCGTGCCGATGCGACAGTTCGCGACGACCGTATTGTAGATCCCCGCCGGAAGGTCAACGCCGGCGTAGCTGACGCTGCCACTGAAGGGTCCGAGCGTGGCCCAGCCCAGGAACTCGACCTGTCTCAGCCTGTCGGGGTCGAACGTGCTTGGAACAAGGACTTGTGACCAATCTGATGCGGTGCACCCATTGGCCTCGATCTGCATGATCTCCGGGCCCGTCAATCGGCGGCCAGGCGGAACCGTGGGGACTACCAGCCAGCCCGGCGACTTCGGAAATCCGGTCAGCAGCTGAGGGTCACGCATGATTGTTATGGGCCCTTCTACCTCTCACACCTCGTAGTCGGATGGGGACAGGTCTACGCGCTTCCCAGACTGAATGGCTTCTTTCGCCGCGACCGCCAGCACGGTCATGGCGAAGCCAAGGTCCTGGTTGGCCATAGCCGGATAGGGGCCGAAGAAGAAGTTGTCGGCGAAGGCCTTCAGTCCGTGCCAGAGCGGCGACTTGAGGTTCGGGTCGTCGGCCGTCGGGTCCACGCCCAGAGAATCCAGTTTAGTGGCGTTGGCCACCAGCGCAACGCCCGTTTCCTTGTAGAACTTGTCTTTCCGGGCATAAACCTCCCAGCCCAGCATGGGGGCATCGACTTCCTTGAACATCCAGGCCTTCTGGTCTCTAAGCATGATGGTGCTCTGACTGCCGTAGAAGGTCTCGTATGCGGCGTCGAAACTACTTGCGAGCGTGGCATCGAACATCAGGTTCTTGCCACCAGGAAAGCCAAAAACGGCCTGCACGGTGTCGGGGACCGAACGCCCGTCCTTCCAGAAGAGCGTAGAACCGAAAGCAGTCACAGACTCAGGCAGGGCACCGAAGAGCCACGCGGCTGCATCCAACTGCTGCGAACCGACTTCCCCGATGAGTCCCAGGCTGACCTCACCATCCAGCCTCCAGTTTTGGGCCTGTTCTCTCTCGCGGGACGGCGATGCTCTCCTCCAACTCTGCTTCCTGTGCCACTGAAGGCGGGCCATCAGGGGATCGCCCAGGGCGCCACTGCGGGCGAATTGAAACACCGACCGGTACTGCGGCTCGGTACGCAGGTGCAGGCCAACCTGAAAGGCCAGGTCCGGGGCTGAGTTCGCGGCCCTGGCTATGGCACGCGCGTCCTCGACAGAGTGCGCCATCGGGGCCTCGCAGTAGACGTGCTTGCCAGCCGCGAGGGCATTGACCACAACTTCCCGATGCAGATGTGTGGGTGTCGCGATCAGGACGGCGTCCACCTCCGGGTTGTCCAGGATCTCCGTGTAGTCCTCGTGGCGGGAGGCGTCCGGGTGGCTGCGCTGGG
>CAYXSE010000112.1:0-11341 GCA_964466675.1 uncultured Rhodothermales bacterium
GGCTGGTGCGATGAGGCCGTTGGACGCGGGGCGCTGGGGGGGGGGCATAGATAGTGTGGGGGGGAAGACCCTGGAAGCTCTGATTAGCCAGACCAGGACACGGGGGGCGGTTGCTTGCTGCGGGCTGGTAGCCGGGAGCAAATTGAGCACAACCGTTTTCCCATTCATTCTCCGCGGAATCGGACTGCTCGGGATCGACTCCAACACGTGTCCGATGTCGCTACGCCTTCGTGCATGGACCGAAATCGCGTCGCTCGTAGATCCAGAACTGATAGCCAGGTTGGCCGCGGAAATTGAGCTTTCCAGCGTGCAGGGAACCGCCCGTCTGCTACTGGCCGGGAAGACGAGAGGTCGAATCGTCGTCAGGTGCTCGGCCTGATTCGCGGCTCCCAATCCGTCTGCGCCTGTGCGAGCAGGTCTCCCGGGGCCGAATACACGGAATGGGACCACGAAAAGTCGCTGGTCTTCTCGCGAAATATTTCGATATCGTCTCCGGCCGCGCTCTCGGACCTGAATTGGAGTTGGATGCGTCGGAGCCGATGCTCCGAGAGGAACGACGGATCCATACTGTCCAAGGCCCAGGCGGCATAACGAACATGGTTCACGTGCTGATTCATGTCGACTTGAGAGGCCCCGACAACCAAAGTTCGGTCTGGCTGGCCACCGCCGATGGGGGGGGCACGGGCGAAGTCATCTACCAAAGCGCGGGGCCCCTCGGGCAGCCGAATGTCGGTGACTGCGCTGGGCAGCCGGGCGGGCCTACGGCGATTGGTGTCGATCAGAAACCAGGCCGAAGTAGCAACCGCGACCGGTAATCCGTCCTGATCCGTCACTCTGAAGTCTCTCGTCGCGAAAATCCCCTGGGTGCTGGAAGGCCAGGTGGTAATCTTCAGTGTGGTCTTCCACTGAGGCATGCGTGCAATCTCCACGATCAGCCTCGACAGAACCCAAGCCAGTCCCGGACCGGCCATCTGCCCCGGGGAAAATCCGAGCTCCTCAGCGTGACTCGCGGCGCACTCCTGAAGGTAGTCAAACAGGGCGTCTGGTCGCAGTTCACCCAGCGCATCGGCTTCATAGGTCCTGACGCGAAACTCCTCACTCCAGGTGGTCCGGTTCTTGCGATCGTCCATGACGCTGCGAAGGTACATCCGACGCAGATCCGAAACCGGTGAAGCCTCCGGCCAATACCACGTTGCCTCGCAGCCGACCGAATCGTCGAAACTATGAAGAACATCTTTGCCTGGATCGCTCGTGGAAGCAGGGAACGAACGGATTCGAGCGAGAGCCAGGAGGGGACGCCCCGCCAACCAGAAATCATCGCCAGTCCCGGGATGATGCGACTGGCGAGTCCGACCGTCCGCATCAAACGCCTGTATGAAGATGCCTCCCTGTTCACTCGGCAGGAAAAACGTGCCGAGTCGGACCGTGTTGTGGCCCACTTGCTCGTGACCGGTGCTTTAACCTCCGGAGCCCTAAGTCGGGCAAAAAATCTGTGGCGGGCCACGGGCCGGAAGGAATCGCTTTGGAGAGTTCTGCTCAGATCCGACGAGATTTCGGAAGACACGGTTTTCGCGGCCGCGGCCGCGGCCTACGGCTTCCAGCCCGTCGAGGTATCTCTGTTGGAAACGGTTGGCTTGATGGATCACCTGGCACGGGACTGGCCGAAAACCGTCATTCCGCGACTGATCGGCCTCGGGATTCTTCCCGTCGTCCCGTCGGAAGGCAGGAGACGGAAAGGGGTCGCCACGTTTGCTGCTTACGATCCAACACGGCCGGAAGTACGACGCATGGTAGAGACGGTGGCTACGGGAACTCATTCGGTCCGCTACCTGTCCAGGGACGGCATCGAAGAGTGCATCAGGGCGGTGTCGGACTTCCTGCCGGATGTCATGCCGCAGACCATCAGATCCCTGGGCAAGGCCAAGCTCGTGCACGCAACACCTGACAAGAAAGCAGCCTAGAAGGGTCCTATGGCCAACGGAGACTTCGGTATACCGGGAAGAAGGGCCCGTTCACGCGGCCCTCGCGAGAAGGGTCAACAGAACGAACCGTATCCCGCTCAGCCGGCCATCACTCTCGAGGCCGCCTGCCGCAACGACCGTGTCGTCTATCGGCTTCTGGACAAGGGAATCATATCGGATGCCGAGGTTGAGACGGCATACCGCGAGTGGATCGTGGGTCGGGAGAATGGACTGCGGGCTCCACTCTGGAGAATGCTGACGCTGTTCCCCGAGGTAGCCAAGGAGAAGGTTTATCTGGAAGCGTCTCGCGTGTATGCCTTCGAGCCTGCCGAGCTCGAGGAGGAGGTGACGCTAAAGTTTCTGGAGAAACATCGGGAATCGTTCGACGAGGAGTCCTGGGACAAGATGCTAGAGCTCTTCCTACTGCCCGTGGCCCTGGATACAGAGCCTCTGTCAGGCGAACCAAGATGGACCTTTGCCACACATGATCCTACGAGGCCCGAAGTACATCAGCTTCTCAAGAAGATGGATGTGCGGAGGTTCGAGGTTCGATACTGTACCGAGTCCGATCTCGCCGCGCTGGTGACGGAGTCGTTCGTAAGCCGAAACGAGTATCTCGAGCGGCTGGAGTCCGCCGAGGACGTCTTCGATTTTGGCAATACCTCGGAAGTCGCGGGTGAGGCCTTGGTCGATGATGATCGGTTGGAAGCCGAAATCAAGGGATCCAAACTCATCAATCTTTTTGAGGCAGCACTAGTGGAGGCCGTCAAATCCGGCACCTCGGATCTCCACATATTTCCCAACGCGGACGGCAAGATCGAGATACATTTTCGAGTGGATGGCGAACTGATTCTCTGGTACCGGGAGGAAAACGTTCGTGCCGAGGCATTCCTCGCCGTTGTGAAGGACAACTCGGTCAACGTGGATCGCTTCGAGAGGGACGCCGCGCAGGACGGGTTTATTCAGCGTTGGATCGACGAGACGCTTATTCGCTTTCGCGTCTCAGTGCTGCCGATCGCGACGGCGCGGCAAGAAATAAACGCCGAGAGTGTCGTCATCCGAGTCCTGGACGATCGAAAAGTCCTAACGGACCTGGGGAAGCTGGGCCTTCTAAAAACGGCCATGAAGCGATTCGATGTGGCGGTCAGGCAGCCGCATGGCATGGTGATTCTGACGGGACCCACGGGATCGGGCAAGAGCACAACTCTGGTCGCGGCGCTTCATCAGGTGGTGACACCGAAGGTCAACGTCCTCACCGTCGAAGACCCGGTGGAGTACATCATCAAGGGTGTCCGGCAGATCAAGCTGAGTCACAAACTCGAGCTTGACGGTGCCCTCAGGGCCATTCTTCGACATGATCCCGATGTGGTGATGGTCGGCGAGATGAGAGACGAACAAACAGCTGAACTCGCCGTCAAGCTGGCGAACACCGGCCATTTGACCTTTTCCACGCTCCATACGAACGATGCTCCCAGCGCAATTTCGCGGCTCTACAAGATGGGTGTCGAACCATTTCTGATCGCGTATGCCATCAATCTTGTGGTGGCCCAGCGACTCGTACGAAAGCTGTGTCCCGATTGCAAGCGCACTGATCCGGCCCCGGACGCGGATCTCCTCCACTTCCTGAATTTCGACGCCAAGGACGTGGCCTCCGAGAAAATTTTCATCCCAGGCTCGAACCCGGACTGTCCCACGTGTAAGGGTCTCGGCTTCAAGGGCCGTCGGGCCATTGCCGAGGCCCTCCCATTCACGCCCGCCATTCGCCGTCTTGTGGTGGAGTCAGAAGGAATGATAGACGAGGATAAAATTCGCGCGCAGGCGCGGGAAGAAGGGATGTTGACGCTGGCGGATTCAGCCCGCGAGGTGGTCCTGATGGGAGACACCACGGTGCAGGAGTTGATGCGAATGACAGGCGGTGAATAGTTGCGTGCGGTCGAGTTCAACCTGTCGATTGCATGGCGGCCGCGATGCCGTTGATCGAGAGGAAGAGGAGTTGACTTAGTATCTTCTTCTCTTGGGGGTCCTTGCAGGATCGAAACCGCCTTAGAAGCACGATCTGCATCATGTTTATGGGATCTGTGAGTGGATCGCGATATCGAATCGAATTGCGGACGGCGTGGCTGTCGGCAAGAAGCTCACGCTGCCCCGAAAGGGCGAGGACTGCAGCCAGGGCAGCCGAATAGTCCGCCTTGATGAGACGATCAAATGGGGAGTCCGGGGCCAGTCGGGCGTACTCGCCGGAGACGTCCAGGCGAGTACGGGCCATCTCAAGTTGCACGCTGTCGATGACCGCCGCAAAAAAGGGCCAGTTCCTGTACATATCACCCAGGACCTCGGAGTCTTGATCATGTGCGGCGGTGAGGCCCGAGCCTGTGCCGAACCATCCCGGGATTATATAGCGTGTTTGGGTCCATGCGAAAACCCATGGGATAGCCCGCAGGTCATCGAACTCAACTTCGTCTGCGTTCTTTCTGGAGACAGGGCGAGAAGCAATCGGGAGGCGGCTGATGTGCTCAATGGGAGTGACTGACTTGTACCACGGCCAAAACAACGGGTCATCGATCAACTCCCGGTAACCCTTCATGGCGGTACTGGAAATGGTTTCCATGGCGGCCAGCCAGCTGGCCTTGTACGGTTGAAGGGCCCGGGATGCAGGTGCGATGGCCATGGTCGCTCCGACGATTTGCTCCAAATGCCTATGGGCGATCGCGGGCTGGGCATATCGAAAGGAGATGACCTCTCCTTGCTCCGTGAACCTGATTCGCCCGTTCCGACAGCTTTCAGGCATGGCGGAGATGGCTCGGTTGGCACGGCCGCCACCTCTTCCTACGGTTCCGCCTCGCCCGTGGAAGAGTCTGAAATCAACCCCATGCGTGTTGCACACGGCCCCCAGCTTTTGTTGAGCCTTGTGCAGGGCCCAATTGGCCATCCAGAATCCGCCGTCTTTATTGGAGTCTGAGTAACCCAGCATGATTTCCTGAAACGAGCCACGGGCGGACAGGTGGGTACGATAGACCGGGTGGCCAAACAGATCGGCCATGAATGTGTCCGCGCCACCTAGATCCTTCACCGTTTCAAACAGCGGTGCGATGTCCATCGGACAGGAAATCCCCGATGGCCCGACCTGAGCCAATCCCACCTCCTTCGCCAGCAGGAGCACCTCCAGAAGGTCGCTGACCGTGTGGGTCATGCTCACCACAAAAGTGCCGAACGCCTCGCGGTCAACCCGCAGGACCCTAGCGATTACACGAAAGGTATCCAGGGCGATTCCCGCACTACCTCCGGGCTTGGCACCATGTGCAAGCAGGGGGCGAGAATGACGTAATTCCTCAGTCAGCAATCGAACCCGATCTTCTTCCGACAGGCCTTCATAGTTGGATTCAACACCGGAGATCCTGAGAATGTCTGCGACTGCTTCCTCGTGAATTCGGCTGTGTTGCCTCACGTCCAGCGCGGCGAAATGGAATCCAAATGCCCGAGCCTGGTCCATGAGTCTGACCAGCGGCCCGGAATTCGCTGCCGAGCTCAGGCCGGCTTTGCGGAGCGAGTCCTGGACCAGAGTCAGGTCGGCCAGAAAATCAGTCCCGGAGTAGCCGGTCAGGTCAGGATCGGACAGAAGGGCGTGGATTCGGCCCATCATGTACGATAGCTTGAGCCGATAGGGCTCACGCTGGAATTGCTGGAGCACCACCTCGGGTAAGGTGACGGTGTCCTGGTCAGCGGCAATACTCTCACTGAGCCCCGACGGCGTCTCTATCTGAGCACCGGAGATGGACAGGACGCGTCTCAATTTTCGGAGTTCTACGAGGTAGGCCTCGAGAATTGTTGTTCGCATGCGAACAAACGCGGACCAGGTCACCTCTGGCGTCACGAATGGGTTGCCATCCCGGTCGGAGCCGATCCAGCTTCGAAATCTGAGCGGAGCACGGGCAGGCAGATCGATCCCGAAATGATGGCCGGCGGCTTGGCGCAAGTCATCCACTACATCCGGAACCGTCTCGAAAATGGTGTCACTCAGGAAATAGAGCCCGTATCCCACCTCGTCGGAGACGGTCAGTCTTCGGGGCCTCACCTCATCGGTGAGGTGGAGTATCTGGATATCCCGGTCCAAGTCATTCTCGAGTGAGACCCGTTCGGCCGGCGAGAGCGTACCGCCTTCCAACCGTGACAGCGCTCGTCCCACGGCTTGTTGCCTGTACAGGATGGACCGCCGCCTGGCCTCGGTTGGATGGGCGGTGAGGGTGGGCTGAATATCAATTCGGGCAAGAATCTCGAGGAACTGCGCTGCACTCACTCCTTGATCTTTGAGGCGCCGGGTTGCGTCCATGATGGACTCCGGCCGGCCCGTTCCAAGGTCGGCCGCCCGCGACCGTTGCGTATTTATTCGAACGATCTCCGCTTTTTCCGCCTGATTGAGCAAGTGAAACAATGCGGTCTCTACACGAAGTAGTTGCGAGAGCGATTCGTTCGGCAGCTCCTCCAGCCACAACCTGGTGGATGCCGAGTCGCCCGCCGGGTCGTGCAGGCGCCGAACCAGATCAGAAAGGGAATCTGGGAGTGCCTGGGTCAAACTTTCGGCGAGTCTCGCGATGCTGGCCCTCAATTCGTCGGTCAGGTCGGGCTGTTCGGCGAGAGCAGGCCAGAGTGTGCTGTTGGTCATACACGAATATACCGCAGGCTTCAGCAGACCGATGTTCTGTTTCGCGGGGCTTCGACTGATTGTATCTTGGGGCGTAACCGCTGAAAAGGTCCGCGTATCTTGCTATTTCTGGAGATCTTTCTCGCCCTCGCGGCGGTGTTGCCCGAGGAGGACGCGAGGGTCATGGCCGAGGCGATCAAGCGAGGAGACCGTACGGCATTCCGAGGCTTTTTCGACCGGTATCATGCGCCTCTGCTGCGCTACCTGATCCATCGAAATGTGGACGAGGAAGCCGCGGAAGACCTGGTCCAGAATGCGTTTGTCCACGTTTGGGAGAAGAGAGCGGAAATCCGACCAGAGGGATCGTTGAAGGGGTTGCTCTACCGAATCGCCTACACCCGCGCGCTCAATCATTTTCGTGATACGGCGCGATTCGTGAATTCGGAGCCGGAGGATGTGGAACCGTCCCAGGCTCATGCAAATCCTGCCGAGGCCGACGAAATTCGTGCGCGAATCGCCGAGGCCGTGGCATCCCTTCCGGAGAGAAGGAGGGCCGTCTTTGAACTGTGCATGCTCGAAGGCTTTTCGTATCGGGAAACGGCGGAGACGCTGAATGTGAGTACCAAGACCGTCGAGAACCAGATGGGTCACGCGCTCAAAGCGGTTCGCCGCCTTCTCCAACCGTTGAGGGAGTCGTGACGACCCAAAAGGAAGAACATCATAAAACCCGGGGCCCGCGTAGGGGGAATCATCGCCTCTTGTGTAATGGTGCTGAACGATGACCACGGCGGCCCGTCCGCCACCCAACGACATCAGCAGACTTAATAATTCACTGTCATGAAAACTTTTCTCCACTTCGCCCGCGGCGCCTTCCTGGCGCTGATTGTTGCCGGCACACTAAGCGCCTGCGACACGACGTCCGGCCTGGAAGCAGGTACCACCGATGAGCAGGAACTGGAGGCGTTTGCCTCGGACCTGACCGCGGAGCTCAGCCTCTCCTCCGATCAATCAGCGGCACTCACCGCCACCATGTCTCGGTTCGGTGCCGACGGCGTGCGGGATCCCGGATTCCTCTGGAGGCTGGCCGAAGAGCTGTCCAACACACTTTCCGATGAGCAAAAGCAGAAACTTCTGGACCGCGCATCAATGCGAGCCGGTGGCGGAGACCGCCGAGGGCGAGGCCACGGTGGTCAGCGCGGCTCTCAGGGTGGCAAAGACCAGCGCCAGGGCGGATTCATGTCCGATATTCTGACCGAGGCTCAGGTCGCGGACCTGGAAGCCATTCGGCAAGCCCGCAGAGCAGAGGTCGAGGAGATTCTGGCCGCCGGCCGCACGGCTCGTGAAGCCGGTGATAGAGAAGCTGCGCAGGCGGCCATGGACGCCATCCGGGTCATACATGACGAGGTAAAGGCGGAAATCGAAGCCTATCTGGCCGCCAATCTCTCTCAAGAACAGCAGGACGCGATTGCCGCGGCCCAGGCTGAGCGTGAGGCCGAACGCGCCGCCCGTCAGGCCGAGGAGCGTGCCGTGATGGAAGAAGTACTCGGTATTTCTTCAGATCAGACGGACGAGATCCTAGCAGCGGTCGAGACTTTCCGCGAGGCGGCTGGCGCACTCGTTCGAAGTACCGACAGTCGGGAGGCCATGCAGGCTTTGGTAACCGATCTAAACGGAGCCGTCGCTGCGATCATCGGTGACGATGCTGCCTTCGAGATATTCCAAATTCATCAAGCGCTGGCCTCAAGGGCTAGCCGGTACCGTCGGGGTGGCGCCGGCGGTGGTCGACAAGGTCATCCATCGGGTGGGGGATCCGGAGGCTGACACCATTGATGAACCAGCCCCGCGGGGCCTCGCATTGCGGGGTCCCGTTTGGGCCGTTAAAGACTTAGTCCACTTCAAACACCCAAGACCATGGACGATTCGTTACTGAACGAGCGCGATCGCCAGTTGGCTGCCAGCCTGTCTGATTCCGGAGGCGGGATTCAGGATGGTCAGGATGGATTGGTGGATGCCATCCGGGATTACGCTGCAGAGTACCGGAAGACGGAGATCGCCCCAAGAGCGGGCACCCGCCTATGGGCATCGGTGGAGCGGGCGACCCGGAGTGGGGCTGGCAGGCCTTCCCTTCGCCTGGTGTCCGTCAAGAAGTTGGCTTGGGGCGGAATGGCCGTCGCCGCGGCGATCGCCATCCTGCTCATCGTTCCGGGTGTGCTGGAACCTGCCGACGGACAGGTTATTGCCGAGGCCATGGCAGAGCAGGTTGAGTACCGCACCAGCGATGGATCGACGGTCCTGCTTCGCCCATACTCCCGTCTCTTCAGCACGGGGGAGATCGACAGCTATCGTCTGGAGGGTGAGGCGTTCTTCGATGTTATCCCCAATTCGGAGCGCACCTTCAGCGTGGTTACGGTCTCCGGCGCTATCTCGGTGCTGGGCACTCGATTCAACGTAGAGGCTGTCGGCGTGGAGACGACGGTCTTTCTGGAGACTGGGTCGATTCGATTCGAGACAACGAGCGGCTCCGTGATGCTCCGTCCTGGCGAGGTCGTACATGCGTCCAATGGGGTGGTTGGAGCGCCAACGCCATCGCCATCGAGTGGTGTAGAAGAGACCGACTGGACCCAAGGACAGTTGGTGTTCGAAGGACGCACTGCACGGGAAGTAGCAGGTGAACTGAGCCGACACTATGACGTTGGCCTGGATATTCCGACAGGAGTGGGCCAAGAGACCCTTTCAGGGAGAATTCTTTTGGCGCAGCGGGCGCAGGCGCTGGAAGATTTTGCGCTCGTTCTCGGGGGAAGGTTCGTTCAAGCAGGAGATGGTCAGCGGTTTATCCGCAACTAACATTGAAAATGCGCACATGGCTGCGGTTGGTTCGACAGGGCCGGCGAGTGGGGACGCTCGTCGGCGCTCTGCTGTTGGTGGCGGCGATCTCGGTGCAGGCTCAGGTGCCGGCTCAGGTGCCGACTCAATCATTCGTCGATTCCGAAATCCGGGAGGTCATCAGGTCGGTTGAAGCGAGTTCTAGCTTCCGGTTTCTCTATCGGGATGCGTTGATCGCGGGGCGGACCGTATCGTTGACCATCGGCCCGGATCCGGTAGACGACCTCGCCATTGCGTTGGAGGCGCTCGGGCTCGGAATCCGCGTAGATCGTGAACGGCGGCAGGTGCTTATTTTCGGGAAGGAGTCTATCCCATCGCCTGCCGGAGACTTTGTGGCGGTTTCAGGGCAGGTACTGGACGATGTCACGGGAGCCCGGCTTCCGTTCGCCACCGTCACTTGGATCAACGAGGACGGAAAGTTGCGTGGCGTTGTCTGCAATGAGCAGGGCGCGTTCGGCACCAAAATGCTTTCGGGTTCTTCGGAGCACCTGACGGTGTCCTACCTCGGATATGAGACCATGTCGGTGGCGATCTGGCGCGATGACGAGATCGGTAACTTGGCCATTCGAATGATTCCGAAGCCGGTGCTGGGGCGGGAGGTCATCGTTTCCGGTACGATTATGCACTCCGACCTGGATACGACTTGGCAGCACCTCCTCCGGCCGGGTATTCAGGCTCCTCTTGGAGAATCCAGTGTCTTGAGATCGTTGCAAACTCTGCCGTCGGTCTCGCTCTCCGCCGCCCTGAGTGACGGCCTGACCGTTAGAGGGAGCAAGGCTGACGGGTTTCAGGTCCTTTTGGACGGCCTCCCGATTTACAGTCAGACGCACATGTTTGGCCTCTTTGATGCGTTCAACGAGGATGCACTCCAGGCCGTGGCCTTCTACTACGGAATAGTCCCGGTGTCCTACCAAGGTCCCCCTGGCGGAACCATTTCGTTCCTCACCCGGACGGGCTCGCAGCAGCAGGTGGCCGGCTCGTTGGGTATTTCGAGCACTTCGGTTCAGGGGACTTTCGAGGGTCCGGTTGCCAAAGGGAAGGGGAGCTGGCTGGTGTCTGGTCGTCGATCCTATCTGGGTCAGGTAGACTGGTTCGGGAACGACGCCCTGATTGCGCAGGGGCTGGATGTTGGGAGGGAGACCAGTGTCACCAACGATCCACGCCGGCCTTTCGAGGTCCTCAGCGGCGAGGCGGACTACTACGACGCGCATGCGAAGCTGTCCATGGAGTCCGCTGCAGGAGGGAGACTGACCGTGACGGCGTACTCAGGAGGTGATCGGACCAGTCAGGCCGCGCAGCGCCGGCTGGGTGGAGGCAATGTCGTTGGGGGACAACGAGCCAACGCGGAGAGCCGGTGGGGCTCGAGTTCCCTCGGGTCTCGGTACCAGCGGGCTGTGAGTGGGTCGGGGTTTTTCTCTGTCCTGGGTGGATTCAGCAATTTTTTCGGGGAATACCGGAATGACTCTGTCGTGGCGGCTCAGAGACGGCGGGATACTCCCGGTCGCCAGGACCCTCCAGAGCCCAGATTGGAAGCATTCGGCAACTACAACCGTCTCTCCCAGGTACGCCTGTCGCCCGAACTGACCTGGGGGCGGGAAGGCCTTTGGTCATTGGGAAGCGACCTCAATCTCTACACCGTTCGCTACGAGGAGGAGTCCTCCACTCGTCCTAATTATCTGCTTTTGCAGGACGCTGTTCAGGCAGATCTATTTGCCGGATTCGCCTCGCCTCGAAACGGACGGCTCAGCTACCAAGCGGGCCTGCGCACCCACTACTATTCCTCCGGATCCTACTTCAGGCTGAGCCCTCGAGTTGATATTCGATTGGGGGGAGAAGGTCCTGTTTCCGGCTCCGTCGG
>CAYXSE010000113.1:0-258 GCA_964466675.1 uncultured Rhodothermales bacterium
AGACTCGGCTCAGTGTCGTCAAAGTAGTGGCCGACAGGAGGCTCTCGCACGATTCCGGCCCGGTGCGACATTAACTGCCGCAAGGTTGGAGGTCCCACCTCGTCGGCGGCCAGGTCCTCGAGTCCATCGATAGGACCACCAATATGGAACTCGGGCAGATAGTCCGTCACGGGAGCGTCTAGATCCAGCTCACCTCTTTCCACGAGCTGCATCACGGCAAGGTCGGTAAAAAGCTTGGATACCGAGCCAACCCGATAG
>CAYXSE010000113.1:272-11127 GCA_964466675.1 uncultured Rhodothermales bacterium
CACGCCGCGTTTCTCTTCGCCAAATCCCTGTGCCCAAACCGTCTCTTGGCCGTCAACGAGCGCGATGGAAACCGCCGGCAGCCCTTTGGTGCGCATCTCGTGCTCGATGAAGGCCGTGAGCTTCTCCACCACCGGCTCGAGGCCGGCCGCCGGGCCTATGGTCGACGGGACCTCTGCCGAGGGGACCTCCGCCGACGGGGCGCAGGCAGAAAGGAGTAGACCTAGTCCAAGGACAAGACGGCGCATAGTCGATACCGGTGTCACTGAGCGCGCGGCCCTCGCACGCCGCTAGATGTTGATCGGCCGCCCATAGGCCGCCTTCGTGGCTTCCATCACGGCTTCCGATAGTGTCGGATGCGGGTGTATGGATTCCATGATTTCGTGCGCCGTGGTTTCCAGCGTGCGCGCGGTCACGGCCTCCGCGATCAACTCGGTAGCGTCGTACCCGATGATGTGGCACCCGAGGAGTTCGCCATACTTGGCGTCGTAGATCATCTTAACAAAGCCCTCTGTGTGGCCCGCCGCCGAGGCCTTGCCCGACGCCGAGAACGGGAATTTGCCCACCTTCAACTCATAGCCGGCCTCCTTTGCCGCCGCCTGGGTGAGTCCGACCGAGGCGATCTGGGGTTGGCAGTAGGTACACCCCGGGATATTGGACTTTTCGAACGCGTGCACGTCCATTCCTGAGATTTTCTCGACGCAATTGATGCCTTCGTGGCTGGCCTTGTGGGCGAGCCAGGGCGGGCCGGCAACGTCGCCAATGGCGTAGACACCCGCGACGTCCGTGCGGCCAAAGCCGTCTGCGACGATTGAGCCACGGTCTGTCTTGATGCCGAGCTTTTCCAGCCCGAGGCCTTCGATATTGCCCACCACACCGACCGCGGACAAGACCTGGTCTACCTCCAGAACCTCGGTGCCCTTCTTCGTCTTCACGGACACCTTGACGGCGGAGCCTGTGGTGTCGACGCTCTCCACCTGAGATGATGTCATCACCTTGATCCCCTGCTTTCGGAACGCCCGTCCGAGTTCCTTGGAGACATCGGCGTCCTCGATGGGGACCAGCCGATCCAACACCTCAATCACGGTGACTTCGGATCCCATGTTGTGGTAGAAGTAAGCGAATTCGACGCCAATGGCGCCTCCACCGACGACCACAAGGCGTTTGGGCTGCGACTGCTGCAGCATGGCCTCACGGTAGGACACTACTTTCTTTCCGTCGATCGGCAGAGGCGGAATTTCTCGGGCCCGGGCGCCAGTGGCAATGATTATATGCTTCGCGGTGACGCTGGTCTTCTTCCCGATTTTCTTCCCGTCCATATCGACCGACGGCTCGACATTCACCTTGCCTCCACCGGCGAGTGTCGCCTTGCCAAGAATCACATCGATCTTGTTCTTCTTCATGAGGAACGTCACCCCTTTGTTCATCTTGGAAGCGACGCCGCGGCTTCGCTCGATGACTTTCGGGAAGTCCGCCGAGACCTCGCCCTTCAGCCCGTAGCTCTCCAAATGCCTGGCGTATTCCATGAGCTCGGCGCTCTTCAGCAGCGCCTTGGTGGGGATACACCCAATATTCAGGCAGACGCCGCCCAGCTTGTCCTTCTCGATAACAGCTGCCTTGAGGCCCAGTTGGGAGGCTCGAATGGCAGTTTCATAGCCGCCTGGGCCGGTTCCAATGACAACGACGTCGTATGTGGGGGATGCCATGGTCTGTCCGAGTACTAGAGTTTCGATGAACTATGCAGCGCTGGCCGAGCCAGGTCCAAATAATACCGCATGGGCCGGGTCGGATTCGTGAATGGTGCGCTGAAAACTGATGGGGGAGCAGTCGGACACCATTCCGTTCCGTGCACGATATTCATCCCCATGAAGTACTTATTGGCCTTGGATCAAGGGACGACCAGTTCCCGAGCACTCGTCTTCGACAGCAATGCCAAAATCTGCGGCGTCGCCCAGCGCGAGTTCGAGCAGATTTTTCCTCGGCCCGGATGGGTGGAACACAATGCGTCCGAGATCTGGGAGTCCCAGTACGCCATGGCGGCCGATGCGATCAAAGCGGCCGGACTCAGCGCGTCGGACATTGCGGCAATAGGGATCACCAATCAACGGGAGACCACCGTGATCTGGGACCGCGAAACGGGCGTACCCATTCACAACGCTATCGTGTGGCAGGATCGGCGAACCGCGGAGTTCTGTGACGGACTCAAGCGTGCCGGCCATGAAGCGATGTTCCGGGACCGCACGGGTCTTGTTCTGGATCCGTACTTCTCCGGCACCAAGGTGCGCTGGATTCTGGATCATGTCGATGGGGCACGTGCTCGCGCCGAAGCAGGCGAGTTGGCTTTCGGGACGATAGACAGTTGGTTGATCTGGAATCTGACGGGGGGCCAAACTCATGTAACAGACGTCACCAACGCCTCGCGAACGTTGATGTACAACATCAAGACGCTCTCCTGGGATGACGAGCTGCTAAGAATCTTGGGCGTGCCCAAGGCGCTTCTTCCCGAGGTCCGGTCATCCAGCGAAGTCTACGCCGAGACAGCGCCCGCCGTCTTCGAGGCCGCCATCCCAATCGCGGGAATCGCGGGCGATCAGCAGGCCGCGTTGTTCGGGCAGCAGTGCACCGAGCCGGGGATGGTCAAAAACACCTACGGGACCGGCTGCTTCATGCTCATGAACACCGGATCCGAGCCGGTCGCTTCCAAGAACAACCTCCTGACGACCATCGCCTGGCAGGTCAACGGCAAGACCACGTACGCCCTCGAAGGGAGCGTGTTCGTGGCGGGAGCCGTGGTGCAATGGCTTCGAGATGGTCTTGGGATTATCGATAAGGCCTCGGACGTCGAAGCCCTGGCGCAGACAGTAGACGGCAACGACGGCGTCTACATGGTACCGGCTTTTACCGGCCTAGGAGCGCCGCACTGGGATCCCTACGCCCGGGGTACCGTGGTTGGAATTACGCGAGGGACGACCGCAGGCCATTTTGCGCGGGCCTCCCTGGAGAGTATCGCCTATCAGACCGCGGACGTGATTAAGGCGATGCAGGCGGATTCGGGGGTATCGGTCAAGCAGCTCAGAGTCGATGGGGGAGCGACGGCCAACAACTTCCTGATGGAATTCCAATCCGACGTGCTGGGAGTTCCGGTGGTTCGTCCTACTGTTCTCGAGACCACCGCTCTCGGCGCGGCTTATTTGGCAGGATTGGCCGTTGGTTGCTGGCGGGACACTTCGGAGCTAGCGGAGCAGTGGCAGATCGATCGAATTTTTGAGCCTCAGATGGCCGCCGCCGAGGTGGATACCCTGCTAGCGGGGTGGGAGAAGGCGCTTGGTCGATCATTCGGATGGGTGGAGGCGGGGACATGACTAGCGGCCATGGCATGAAACGAATCTGCAGCTTGGCGGCGATGATGGGTGCCATCGTTGTCACGGGCTGCACAGAGCAGGCTGCCGAGACCGGTGTCGAGCGTCACCGAGTAGAACTCCAGGGTCATCGAGGAGCCCGGGGCCTACTCCCAGAGAACACCATCCCGGGATTCATTCGGGCCATGGAGCTCGGCGCCGAAACGCTGGAACTGGACGTGGTGGTCTCGAAAGATGGTGTGGTTGTGGTCTCTCACGAGCCCTGGCCGTCGGCGGCAATTTGTTCGACTCCGGATGGCCAGGCGGTTTCGGAAGAGGAACAGCGGAGCCTGAACCTCTACCAGATGTCTTATGCGGAGATCGCCGCTTTCGATTGCGGGAGTCGTGGGCACGCCAGTTTTCCGAACCAGATGGCCATGGAAACGCCGAAGCCACGGCTGGCGGACGTTTTCGATGAGGTCGACGCGCATGCGGCTGAAGTCTCGGTCGCACAGCCGAACTACAACGTTGAGATCAAGTCCAGTCCTGAAGGGGATGACGTCTATCATCCGGCGCCGGCCGAGTATGTCAGGCTGGTGCGGGATGTCTTGGTAGACAATCAGATGCTTGCCAGGGCCACCGTCCAGTCTTTCGACCCTCGCGTGCTGGAGGCCATGCATGCGCTGGACCCGTCCATCCCGCTGGCCTTCCTGGTGGGTAACGAAGACGGCCTCGAAGCGAATCTCGCGCGCCTGACTTTCATGCCAGACATCTACAGCCCGAATCACGCGCTTGTGAATCCAGAGATGCTGGAGCACCTTCACGAGATGGATATGCGCGTCATTCCGTGGACAGTGAACGAGGAGGACGACATGCGAGCGCTCATTGCCTTAGGCGTGGACGGACTCATAACCGACTATCCCGGATTGGGCCGCAGAATCATTGACGAACTGTCGACAGAGGAAACACCATGACTCCGTTTGTAGCTGAATTCATTGGGACGGCGCTCCTGCTGCTTCTGGGTAATGGGGTCGTCGCGAACGTCCTGCTTGGGAAAACCAAGGGCCATGACGCCGGCTGGGTTGTGGTCACCATCGGTTGGGGGTTGGCCGTGTTCGTCGCGGTCTTCAGCGTAGCATCGTTCAGCGGCGCTCATATCAATCCGGCAGTTACCATCGGCTTGGCACTGGCGGGGAAGTTCTCATGGGCTCTGGTGCCGACCTATCTCGCCGCGCAGTTCCTCGGCGGTGCCGTCGGGGCCGCACTGGTCTGGTTGCACTACCGGCTTCACTTTGGTGAGACCGAGGATGCAGACCTGAAACTGGCGGTTTTTTGCACGGCTCCTGCCATCCGAAAGACCTTCGACAATCTGATATCTGAAATTATCGGCACGTTCGTGCTGGTCCTCGGGGTGCTGTATATCGCGGCGCCTGAGGTAGGGCTTGGAGCGCTGGACGCGCTACCTGTCGGTCTACTGGTGTTGGTAATCGGCATGGCCCTCGGAGGAACGACTGGGTACGCCATCAATCCGGCGCGAGACCTTAGTCCGCGACTGGTCCATGCGGTGCTTCCGATTCCTGGGAAGCGAGACAGCGATTGGGGATATGCCTGGATTCCTGTGGTAGGACCGATTCTGGGAGGTGCCCTGGCGGCCGGTCTCTATACGATACTGAGCGGCTAGGGACGAGGGCCATGCCGCAAAGGCCATCGACGTCAGGGTTAGCAAGTCGGATACAAGTGACCTCGTTGCACATTGCGGCGATCGTCAGCCTTCTAATCGTCCAATGTCTCCCTGAGCCTGGGGAGCGTCGGCCTGAGGTTCGGATCACCCTCAGAGCCGATAGCGGCTTTGCGCGGGAAGTGCCCGTCCACTTGGATTTCAGCCGGCCGACTCCGTTGAAGTCGACCTAGTTGCGAATCAGTCGTTTGCGGGAGATTCACTCGGCCGTCTGCTCCAAGGCAGCGGGCCGGAGTGGAGTATGCCACGAACTACGCTGAAGCTTTCGCCGGAGATGATGACGACGAGAGCTGGAGAAGATCAGGCCGAAACCGCGTCAAAAAACGCGGCCGGACTGAGGATTTGAACCCCCCGGAAGGGGCTCTCCGGGAAATCTTTCAAGTTACCTGTGACGAGGTAGTCAGCCTTTCCGGCGATGGCCAAGTCAAGGAACTTGTTGTCGTCAGGATCGGTGCAGGCTCCAAATGATTCCGATACCGGAGTCGGAATCGACTTCCCCAAAAAGTCGCGGAGGAAGTGGTCTCGGTCGCGTCGAGAGATGTACCGGTCGAACTTGCTGCGATAGAGCACGGCTTCCAGCTCTGCGAGGGTCTCACCGGACGCAAGAAACACGCCGATGCGGTTGCCCTCCGTAAATGCCCTGCACGCCCCTCCCCTGCGTGCGAGGACAGTGCTGATCAGGACGTTAGTGTCGAAGACGAGCCGGTGCCTACTCGTCATTCAGGAGGTTGTCTATGATCTGCTCAGTCGCGCCGCGTGCCTCGGCTTTCTTGCCAATCGCATCAACGGTTCGCTCAAGGCGCTCTGAGGCATCGTCGAAGGCGCTGTCGTCCTGGAGAAGACGCACAGAGTAGCGCACGATTCGCTGGATACGATCCTGCTCCTCGGGTGAAGCCAGGCGATAGGCGTCGCCGGTGGTGTCATCGACTTCAATCCGAATAAACCGCATGTTGTCCCTCACTCGTGTTTTCATGGTCGATTCGACTCTACCACGAGTCGTACTTCCCGTCCAGCGAATATGTTCGTTTCGTCACACGAGGACTTCCTCTCTCGCCCGCTGGTACATCGCCGGCACGGCGGTGGCATTTTCGAGACGTTCTTCTCTTCCGCTCGACACTGCTCATATGTCGCAGCGAGGTGGGTACTGGCATTGGCTTTGAACCAGATCTCCGCCAACTCGTCAGCAATTATAGGCAGGAACCCTCGCCCGTCCGCGCGGGGTGGAATGCCAGCATTGGTCTGGTATGCGGTGGCCGTCTGATTTGTCCTCCGCATGACTAGCTCGACCAAAAGTATTCTCGATTACTCACGGCACGCACAGTCCGACCGCGACCAGGTCTATTGAGATCCAGTAATCGCAACATTTCCCGAATTGCCGCGAATCCGTGAATCCCGAGATTCCACATCACAATTGCCCGCACCGAACGTCGCCTAAGCGGAGGGCCCAGGAACCCATGCCGAGCGCCAAGAGCCCCGCTGAGCCCCACAACAATTATTTCCCGCGATACGCCTCGTCAACATCCGCGATCTTCCCGACGCGTTTGGCGTGGCGCCCGCCTTCGAAGTCTGTCTCCAGAAACACCCGGACGACCGCCTTACACACCTCGATGCCCAGCGTCCGGCTCCCGAGAGCGATGACATTGGCGTCATTGTGGGCCCGAGCATTCCAGGCCGTGAACTCGTTGTAAGGCACCGCCGCTCGGATCCGGTAAACCTTGTTGCACACCATGGCAGACCCCATGCCGGCCCCATCGATCATGATGCCGAGACGGGCCCGGCCATCGGCCACCATTCGGGCCACGCTGTAAGCAAAGTCGGGATAGTCGCACGACGCTTCCGAGTGGGTGCCGACGTCTTGGACCGCCCAGCCTAGTTGCTCCAGAAACGGCAGCAGGTCCGATTTCAAGGCGAATCCGCCGTGGTCGCTTCCAATCGCGACGACGCGCGGGCCGGAGGGCGGCGGGGGAGGGCTATCGGGATGGTCGGAAGACTTCCGCAGTTCGACGCCCAGGTCGCGCGCCGCGTCCCTTGCGAGTGGCGTGATGAGCGCGCCATCGGGCACAAGAACGAATCCCTGACCACCTCGATGTGCATCGCGCACTTTCTGCTCAGATATGACGGATCTCCTGGCCATCGCCAGAAACTACGCCGCGCGGCCAAAGGAGCAAACGCGGGCGGCGCGGGCAGCGACGACCCGCGCTATCGAGCCAACCAGCCCGCAGGATCCACAAACCCATCCTTGGACAGGCCAAAGAAGTACCCGGCTCCGTATGGCTCCTGATCGGTTCCGGCCCTTCCAACCAACTGACCCGCCGCCAGGACTTGCTGCGGGGTGACGTACACGGTCGACAGGTTGCCATAGACCGTGACATAATCCCCGTGGGATACCATGACAAATCTTCCATAAACTGGCATCACGTCGACACCGAGGACGCGGCCCTCGAAGACAGAGCGGACATCCGCGCCCGGCGCCGTGGCAACAACAATTCCCTGATTCGTCGTTCTCGTTCCGTACTCGGCGTTTACCTGGACCCCGAAGCGCTCCACCATGGCACCCCTGGCGGGCCACGGGAGGCGTCCGCGATTGGTCTCGAATGAACCCGTCAGCGCCGCATACTCGGCGGTCGTGAATCCCCCGCCGGAGGCTGCGAGTCGGCGCCGTTCGGATGCGATCAACGCGGCCATTCTGGCGGAAAGGTCTTGTTCGGCCCGCCGTCTTTCAGCGAGGAGGGACTCGAGTTGGCCGCTTTGCGTCCGAAGCCGACGGACGAGCCGCTCGCGTTCACGTTTTCGATCGAAGAGGTTCTCTCGCTCCTTGCGCGCGCCGACCAGGGTTTGCTGAGTGTGGGCCAGCGTCTCCGTGAGTTCTGTGCGATGCCGATCGAGTGAGGTGGTCGTAGAGTTGATTTCGTCCAGTTGGCGAGTCCGATCGTCACTGAATCGGTTCAGGTAGTGAACCCTAACGAGCATCTGGTTGATGGATGTAGCCGAGAGCACCAGGGCAAGATCATGCAGGCGGCCGTATTTGTAGGCGTGAGTGACTCGCTCCTTGTATTCCGTCTTCAGGTCCTCGACTTCCTCGACCAGGACCTGCACTTGCGTATAGATGGAATCTCGCTCGGCGGTGAGTTGATCGATCCTCCCTTCGAAAGAACTCACGATTCCTTCCCGGAGGGCGATATCCCTGTCGAGGCGGTTCAGGAATCGAAGGGAAGCCGTCTCCTCACTTCGGGTGCGTTCGAGGCTGCGCTCATCGGCAGATATCTTCGATCTCAGGTCTTCAAGCTCGGCTTCGAACAGTTGAAGATTGCGTTGTGCGGACGATTCACTCTCCTGAGCTACAAGCTGCGCCGAGGAAGGGAGGGCTGCGACGCACAAGAAGAGAATCAGCAGCGGGCGGCGATGCACGGTTCAGTAAACGGGTATGCGTTGAATGTCGGATCGAAGGCCAAGGTCGAACGACAAATTTTCCGGATTCGGACTCAGCCTACGAATCGAAATGCTGGCTCGCATGTCCTCTGCTGGCCGGGAAGTAACGATTCGACGGGGCAGATACCTTCCGTCAATGCGCTCGAAATTGGTAAACCGTCTTTGTTCAACAATCGTGCCCTCCGCGCTTCGTTCATCGACGGCGATGATGCGCCATCGGGCCGGATCGACCAGTACAGACTTAGCGCCGTCGCTTGATGTCAGTCGATACGCTGAACCCTCCACCTCACTCTCCCATTGGTCGCCAGCGAGGCTCTCATATCCAAACAGCGCGACGGCCATATCCGATGCTTGGAAGGCTCCCGGAAGCATGGAACGGGTGGCGTTCCGGTCTCCGTGATAGAGCTTGCGCCTCACGCGGTCATACACAAACATGGAGTCGCTGGTAATGAGCGCTCTCGAGACTTCGATTCCAAGCGGTGCACGGAAGCGGATGAGTACGGAGTCGGCTCGTCGATAGGCCACGCGCGCGTTTAGTGTGCCGCGGTCCCCGGGGAGGCTGTAGGCAATGGTCAGGTCGCTCCGAAAACTCTCCCACAACGAGTCCGGGGTAGGGAGGTAGCGGAGAATCTCCTCAACCGAGTGGTCGGGGAAGCGCTCGGGTAGAGGCACATCGGGCGGGCGGGTAGACGCACAACCGACCAGAAGGAGGAGGGGCAGAATAACCAGGACCAAGCGGGACATCACGGTAGCCGTAGCCGAGACAGAACAATGGCATTCGATGGCGCCATCTCCAAGGCTCGCCGCCACGCGGAAAGGGCTTCGGTGGTCCGGCCGTCCCCATCCAAGAAATCGCCCAGCGCCACCCACTCTAGCGGCGAGGCTCCGTTTCCAGAGGTGGACTCGGTCAGGATGGTGACTGCCTCCGCAGCCCTACCGCGGCGCGCCGCCATGAGGGCCCTCGCCAGGGCTCGGGAGGTGACACCCGTTAGCATCTCTCGGTCGGCGCCGGCCATGACAGACCAGCTGAGCGCGCGGGGATCTCCGGGAGACTCAACTTCTGAGACCGATCCGCTGAGCACCCATTCGGCGGCTCCTCGACCCGCTAGAGTGACTCGGGGCCAGTCGGGATCTCCTTCGGCGAGATGCGCGGCTGCCTGAAGCAGTTCGATGGCCTTCTGCGGCTCCAGCCCGTGTAGGTAGGCATCGACGGCGAGTAAAATGAGCTCCCGGTCGCCAGGAAAAAACAGGGTGCCCTCATCGGCAAGTCGCATGGCGGTTGGGAGGTCCCGTACAAGGAGATTCGCCTTCAAGGCCCTGAGCCTGAGTTCAATGCTGCGAACATCGGTCTCCGCTTCCCTCGCCAGCGCCGCAGCGATCTCATCAGGGGTGCCGCTACTCTGCCGGTAGGAGGCTGCTCGATCCGGATCCAGCGCCGCGAGCGCATCGTAGATCTCGGCATCGTTCGGCCATTCATCGAGTCCCGATGCAAACACATCTGCGGCCTCACCATCTCTCCCCAGGCGCACCAAAATCTGACCTATAGTTCCGACCACTTCGGCGCCTCCTGACAAGTCCCGGAGCGCCTGGGCCGTCGCAAGGGCGGACTCCAGTTCTCCCAGATCGATGAGCACGTCGAGATACTCCTGTAGAATCTCGCCCGGTTTTGCCCCCAGACTCAGCGCCTCCGAGTAGGTGTCCCGGGCCGCGGTCCGTTGCTCCAGGGCGATGAGAAGGCGCGCCTTCGCGACTCGCGCCGCGAGATCATCCGGGAGAAGGGTGATGAGGTTGTCATAGGCTTCCAGGCTGCCGATCGCATCCCCCGAAATTTCTCTCAGCTCCGCCACAAGCCTGATGTTTTCTCCTCGTTCGGGTGCTAGCGTCGCCGCGCGTTCTGCATAAAAACTGGCGCGTACAAAGTCATCCAGGCTCACCAGCGTGGTCGCAATGGCCGCATGCACCGTCGCATCATCCGGCCTGAACTGAAGAATTCGCTCGAACAGCTCGAGAGCGCCTTCGTCATCTCCGAGAAATGAGCGGGTCATACCTCGTACCAGCAGGCGCTGCGCCGATATCTCGGGATCTTGGGCCACCTGACCATGCGCCTGATTCGGGGTTGGTCCCGCACCAAGCCACGCGGCGAGCATCAGAAGAAGGCACACGACTCTCATACGCCTCCGAAACGGAGGCCCCGAGGGCAGGTTTCGGGTGCCGCTCCGTTGCGTCGACTCTGGCGGGGCGTTAATCTGAGAGAATTGGCCATCCAACCTCCCCGAGACCCAGCCATGGGCGAGCATGATGTAAAACAGTCCGTCGATCCAGCCGCCATTGCGCCGAAATCAGATTGCCCAA
>CAYXSE010000114.1:0-11075 GCA_964466675.1 uncultured Rhodothermales bacterium
CCCCCCCCCCCCCCCCCCCCCCCCCCCCCCCCCCCCCCCCCCCCCCCACCCCCCGCCCCCGGGGGGCCTGCGACGTGTTGCAAAAGCTGCCCTGTCTCGATACTCTGGGGTTCTTGCTAATTCAAACGATTTGCTCAGACATTTTTCGCGCCTAACCCCGAAGAGAATGTCTCAATCTGTAGTTTACAATGGCCTGAGGGGATTTCCGGAGGAGCAGGAGAGTCCCTCGACACGAGAGTTTTTTGGGAGATACAGTGAAGTTGTCCTCTATGTCGGGGGTATGACTCGGGATAAGGGTGTAGAGGATCTGATCGAGGCTGGGAAGCAGCTTGTGGCAAACAGAGAATCTTGTGGCGTGCTGTTTGTGGGGAGTGGAGAATTGCTTGAAGCCGTTATCTCACTCCGTATTCCTGCTCTGTGCGCCGTGGGGCAGATGTCCGCAGCTGAGCTCGCTTACGCCTACAGGGAATCCACGTGCTTTGCATTCCTCAGTCACTTCGAGGGGATGCCAAACGTGGTTTTTGAGGCAATGCTTTTTGGTCTCCCGGTTATTTCGACGCCGGTCGGCGACGTATCTGACATAATTCTTCGCACGGGCTGTGGCCGGTGTGTAGAATGGACAGTGGGAGGCGACTGTGGTGTTCGCGGGCGCAAGGCTGATGTGTCGAGCGCAATTCTGGGTATCAGTGCAATCCTGGATATGCCGTCGATCCGACGAAGGCAAATGGGGTCACGCGGTCGGGTTTTCGCGGAAACGCTGTCCTGGGGAGAGGGTGCTATCAGAATTTTGAGATTTATGTCCTCAATTGATAAATAGCTGTTGCTAATGTGTGGCCTAGTCTTTGTTTCGGATACGCGGGGAGAATCCCGGGTCACTCGCCCACTTCTGACGGCCATGCGCGATCGCATCAGGCATCGCGGCCCAGACGGTGTAGGATTGTGGAGCCCCAACGGGGACATCGGGATGGCGCATGCTCGGCTTGCCATTCTCGACGTTGAGGGGGGGAAACAGCCAATGACCTCTGCCACAGGGCTTTCCACCATTGTCTACAACGGGGAGATCTATAATTATCCTTCACTCAGAAAATGGTGCCGATCCAGAGGTCGAGTATTTCGGACCGGCTGCGATACCGAGGTGATTCTTGCACTGTGGGAGCTGGAGGGGCCGAGAATGGTGGGGGATCTGGATGGGATGTTCGCATTCGTGATCTGGGATGCCGCCCAGCGCCGGGTGTTCGCCGCCGTAGATCACCTGGGAATTAAGCCTCTTTACCATTCGCACACTGACGGTCTTCTCGGATTCGCGTCGGAAATAAACCCACTGCGACTCCTCGCCTCGAATGAGGTGAACGACGCTGCAATTTGGCAGTACCTATCGTTCGGGTATGTCCCGGTGCCCAACACTGTCTATCAGGACATCCACAGAATGGAGCCTGGCTCGTGGCTCCTGCACTCGGCTGGCGATGGTCGCCAAACCAGGAAGTATTGGTCGGTCTGGTCCCAGAGCGTAGGCGACGTACGGTCGGAAGATATTCGCCAAGAGATTGCGACCGCGGTCGCGTCCTGCATGCTTTCGGATGTGCCGGTGGCCACCCTATTGAGTGGCGGCGTCGATTCGTCGATAATTGCCTATGAGGTATCTCAGACCTCGGCTGCGCAGGAGACTAGGGCCTACACCGCCGAGTTCGCAGGACACCCAAGCGAAGTGCCGAGAGCACGTGCATTTGCCAAGTCACTCGGTCTGAATCACAAGGCTGTCCGGGTCAGCGCTGAGACGGCCGTTTCCCAAATCGCAGCCCTCCTTTGGCATTGCGGCCAGCCCTTTGCGGACTCGTCGCTCTTTGCTGTTAGTTCGATTTCGGCTGCGGTCGCGAGAGAGGAGAAAGTATGTCTTGCTGGCGATGGGGGAGACGAAATCTTCTTGGGCTACAATAGATATCGTGCCCTGTCGCTGGCATCATACCTCCGATCTAAGGGGATGACTCGTTTGCCCCGGGTTTTTGGAAAGTTTCCGATGTCCGAGTTCAGAACCATGTCGACGCTTATGAATTCCACTCCCGAGGTGGCCTATCTACGGGTGGCCCGGAACGGGTTCTTTGCCCCGAATGAGATAGAGCGATGGCCTAAGGTTGCGTTCGATCAGCATCGTAAGGTGCTGGACCGGAGTCACGGAGGTCTGGACATCGTAGAACTGTTCGAGCGTGCTGACTTTGAAACGCTCTTGGTCGGAGACTACCTCACAAAGGTCGACATTGGGTCCATGATGCATGGTCTCGAGGTTCGAGTGCCGTTGTTGCGGAAGGGCCTTGTGGAAATGTGTCTAAGGTGCAAACACGAGGTCCGCGCGGGCCCAATCCAAACCAAGAAGCTCCCAGCGGTTCTCTACAAGAACCGGTTGACATTTTCTGGGCAGAAAGTCGGCTTCACCGTACCCATCGCTTCTTGGCTAGTTACAGAACTACGACCGCTCGTGGAGACCGTGTTCACCGATCAAGAGTGCGGTTTGACACACTATGTTAGTAAGGGAGTTCTCTTACAAGCGTGGACGAACTTGCGGGCAGGGCATCGAGGTGAGGCTCAACGAGTTTGGTCCGCCCTTCTGCTAGGTCTTTGGATGCGATTCTTGAGAGATTGCCCGACGGTCTCAAAGGAGCAACTTGAGAGCGATATCCGCACATTGCTATAACAAACCGGAGCATTTCATGTGTGGGTTTGTTGGTGTTTTCGGTGAACGAGCTAGTCTCGCCACGTTGGTTGCTGGTGCGAAAACCATCAGCCACCGCGGCCCAGATGGAATTGGTGCTTGGATAGACCGAAATGGCTGTATCGATATTCTCGAAGGCGATGCGGTTCAAGACTTGAGCAAGCAGGAGTCCACCAATGCGAACATTCATCTCCGGCTGTCCATAATCGATCTTGTCGGAGGCTCTCAGCCTGTTTGGTCAAAGGACGGGGCCATCATCCTGAGTTTTAATGGAGAGGTGTACAACTATGTCGAGTTGGCAGGCCAGATGCAGGATTGCCCGAACCCTGCCTCCGACACTAGTGTCCTGGTGCATGGGATATCGCGAGACGGGCTGGGCTTCCTAGATAGAGTGAACGGCATGTTTGCCTTCGCTCTCTATGACGTCCGATCAGAAACTCTGTACCTTGGACGAGACAGGCTTGGCATCAAGCCGCTATTCTACCGAATCAATAACGGGCGTGTATCCTACGGTTCCGAGATCAAGGCCGTCAATGCGGTTTCTGATGAGCTTCCGTCCCCGAGCCTTTCCGCGATAGCCGAGTATTGGAGATCAGGCTATGTTATCGGTGATGACACAATGTTTAACGGGGTCATGGAGGTCACTCCAGGGACTGTTGTTTCGTTTCAGGGAGGCAAGAGGCTGGATACGATCCGGTTCTGGAATGCCTCGGATTATTCCAAATCGGATCGCGATTTCAGCCCCCACGTTTTGGAGGACCTGATACGCGATTCTGTAAGATTGCGGGAGCGAAGCGATGTCCCCACTGCTGTCTACGTGTCCGGCGGCCTAGATTCGAGTACTATAGCGGGTCTAAGCTGCTCCAGCAAGACCGGGTATCACGGCATATGGCGTGCGGGCTCGGAAACTGACGAGTCTGCTTGGGCTCGTGAAGTGGCAACCAACCATGGTATCGATCTCAGGCTGGTTTCACTAGAGGATCATTTTGAACGAGGCCTTCAGCGAATTTTGGAGAACGCGATCCGGCGCATGGATCAACCGATGGTTGGCCCGGGGATTCTGGCTCAAATGGCCTTGGCCGAAGCGGTTGGTTCTGATTTCAAGGTTGTCCTGGGGGGGCAAGGCGGGGATGAGTTGTTCGGCGGCTATCGGCGGACCATTCCAACGATTCTCACATCCCTCGTTCGAAACGCGGTTTCGAAACGCAGTTTAACTCCCCTCTGGACAGCCCTCGCACTCAGCCTGCAATTAACCCCGCGCGAGCTGCAGGACGCTGCAAGACGGCGTCTTCGTCCCCCCATTTCTCTAGTTCTTGACAATCAAGCGTTCGAAAACGTGCACGCATCTAGCGAGCTGTCTCAAGGAAAAGTTGCGGACATCTCTGGATATCTGAAGGCACTCTTATCAGTGGAGGATGCACTCAGTATGGGTTTCGGCTTGGAAGCGAGAGTACCGCTACTTGATCATAGAATCGTGGAGTACGCCCTGTCAATCTCTGATCGGATTCAACTAGATCACGCTTCGGAACAGAAGTGGATGCTGCGCTCCGTGGCCCGGAAGATTGTACCAACTTCTGTCACTAGTCGTACTGACAAAATTGGCTTCACCCCCGACAGAAGTTTTTGGTGGTCTGGCTGGGTACCGAATGCTCTCAATAGGATTATGTCCGACGACTCTGGGCCTATCGCAGCGCTGTTGACGTCAACTGACCGAGACCGCCTTCGATTGGCTGTGGCAAGGCGCGATCAAACTTACCGGGTGGAGCTCTGGCGAGCATTGTGCCTCGATTGTTGGTTCCGTGCCTACGGCCTGTCGTTATGAGCGACCGTCGATATCTGCAGCCGCTCTACTACCTATGGCCACGTCCCTACTGGACTTCTAGGCCATTGGAGGGCATTGGGCTCGCCTATCCCCTAAACGTAGAAGACAGACTGGTCGAGGGACATTTTCCAACCTTAGATAGTGATGGCTTGCCAAAACGAATCCGTAACGGGGCCAAGGTAATCAACATCACCACCGTGACGGCCCTTGGATTAGCCTCATGGAATAGGTACCTCGATACGGGCCAGCAGGCATACTTGGGTACCTCCCGCAAAATGCTGGACTGGTGTGTGGACCAGCTGCATGATTTCGAGCGACTCAATTTTACGTACAAGCACCCTTGGTTGCTAGCGAGTTGTTGGGAGTCGGGGATGGCATACGGTGAGTTTCTCTCTCTAGCGTCACGTCACCTGAAAGTCAGCGATGTCGGCTCTCGCGCCGCAACGAGGATTTCTTATGCTTGCGCCGGGGCTTTGCGGAGGCTTCGGTGCCCGGTCCGAGAGGGCGGAGTCATGAGGCGGACGCATTGCGGCGTTGTGTTTGAAGAGATCCCGACTCCCAAAATGTCTGCCGTGCTCAACGGGCATCTATATACCTTAATTGGGCTATGGGATTATCGACAGCGCGCGGTCGAGGCCGAAGACCTTTTTCGTGAAGGGATCCAGTATGTCCGCGGCTCCTGGAAGGAATACATCCGTCCGCACTGGTCGCTATACTCGCTCGGGGAGTACAGCCGCTTGGCTTCGTATCAGTACCATACCCTTCACATAGCGCAACTGACGTTCCTTTCGAAAGCGGCTGACGATAGCCAGCTTGCGAAAGCTTCGAGCTGCCTTGAAAGTCAGCTTCGTAGCCCGAGCTGTCGGATTCGTGCCGGACTTGAATTTGCCACTCAACGACTACGTTCTAGCCATTGACGAAGACCATCGCTGTTGTTGTTCCGAATGAAATAAGTCGCGACTCCCGGGTTCTCGCATCGCTCGAGGCGATGGCCAGCTACGATTTGCTGGTTCTGGATTGGCCTCGATCCATCCCGAGGGCGGTTCGGCCACTGAATCCGCACATCATGGCTCATCATGCGTTTCCTGTACCGTTGAAATCGACCGGAGGGGCCCTAGTCAGGCTTGTGCTGAGTTTGCTGTTCGTCGGTTGGGCAGCAATACAAATCCTCTGGAGGCGACCGGACGCTGCCTACGCCCATGACTTTACGGCCGGGCTCGCGGCCATGATCGCTCAGGGTCTCGGTGGAGTTCCATATGTCTATGACGCCCATGAGCACTACGTGAGCACCTTTTCCAGACGGCTGCCGGATTGGACTCGGGGAGTAGTTTCTCGCCTGGAGAACCTAGTATTGAGCAGGGCCAGTTCCAGGGTCACCGTTGGCGACAGACTTCGGCAAGAGCTTGAGCGCAGAGTCGGCCACCCCGTTTTGGTTGCAGGAAATTGGAAGGACTCCGAAGTCTATGACATTGCACGAGCTCGCAGGGAGGAAACGAGAATTAGACTCGGACTCTCTTCGGCGGACTTTGTGGTATGCTATTTGGGAGTCCTTTCCGAAGACCGGCGCGTGCTCCAGCTCGTGAGCGCCACAGCATCGCTGAATGGGGTCCGACTGGTCGTCGGTGGTTACGGACCGTTGAAGGAGCGGGCTATGGACGCCGTCGAGTCGGTAGGTGGCTTGTGGGTCGGCATGCTGCCACACGACGAAGTGCCAACTATAACGGCAGCTTGCGACGCGGTTGCCTACATTCTGCGCGAAGGATACCCCGGGGGTGAATACTCAATTCCAAATAGACTGTTTGACGCAATTGGGGCCAGACTGCCGCTAATTGTGAGGCGGGGAGTGGGTGAGATTTCTGAATTTGTCGAACGCCACGATCTTGGGGCACTTTGCGAGACCGATGAGGTTGCTGACATACGGAATGCGATAGTAGAGCTAGCACGTAAGCCTACTAATACGCTGAGAAGTAGGATGGAGATACTATCCGCGGATTTCGGGTTCGCTAGGAGGCTGGCGGTCATCCGGCGGGCTGTAGAAATATCACTTGAACCCGCTCGAAAACAAGCCTGATAGATCAATGGGTCGTCAAAAATTTCTACTAGTCGGCTGCGGCCGGATAGGGAGGCGCCACGCCCAAATTCTCGCTCAGAGAGGGGAGATTCTAGGGGTTGTTGATTCCAACCGGGAACGCGCAGACGAGTTTGCCGAGAGTTGGTCTGCAATGCCCTGGCACAGCCTTGAGACCTGCTTGAATGAGCTGAAGGAACCGTGCGATCTAGCGGTAATTTGCACCCCCAACGGACTTCACGCTCGGCATGCGTCGATGTGCCTAAGTCGGGGTCTGAACGTGGTGGTCGAAAAGCCTCTAGCCCTGACATTTGCAGACTCCTGGAAGCTGCTGCACCTTGCGGACCTAAATAACCGGCGGATTTTCGCCATGAAACAGAATCGGCACAATAGCGCTGTCAAAGCGGTCAAGAACGCCCTCGACTCAGGCGTACTTGGGAGGCCCTACACGGCACACCTCAGCTGTCTTTGGCAGCGCCCGGAGAGCTATTTTTCGGATGACTGGCACGGAACTCTTGATCTAGACGGGGGCGTCCTCTTTACGCAATTTTCTCATTTTGTCGATCTATTGCTATGGTTTTTTGGCCCGTTGGCTGAAGCGAGGGGGTTTTCCTCGACGACCGCTCATTCGAACATTGAATTTGAGGATCAAGGTGTAGTGAGTCTGCGCTTTGCTTCTGGCCTATTGGCATCAATGCACTTCTCAATCAACTGCGCGCCGTCCAATCTTGAGGGAGGGATAACGATTGTTGGAGAGCGGGGAGCGGTGGGCATCGGTGGCGAGTACCTAAACAAGATCAGCATTTGGACGGTCCCGGAGCCATCCCCGATTCTAGATCCGGAGGACGGGACTGCGAACGACTATGGTAATTACCAGGGCTCCATGTCAAATCACCCGAAGGCCTACGATACCATCCTGGCCGCATTGTCCGGCGAGGGCCGCTTGACCGTTTCTGCAATGGAGGCAGCCATTGCGGTTCAAGCGATCGAAACCATCTATTCCGCGATTAGGTGACCCCAATTCCATTTGTCGATCTCACCAGGGATCCGCTCGGCCTTAGGCCTCGTCTGTTTTCCACCATTGAAGCCGTGATGGTGAGTGGGCGGTACATTCTCGGGGAGAACGTGTACGCCTTCGAGCAAGAGTTCGGTGCCTATTTCGGAGCGGACCATGCTGTTGCCGTGGCGAATGGCACAGACGCTATCGAGATCGGACTCCGATCTTTAGAGCTGGCGCCGGGAACTGGAGTGATCGTGCCGTCCATGACTTGGATATCGACGGCATCCGCAGTGCTAAGGGCTGGCTTGGTACCCCTGTTCTCAGATGTCGACTACGATACGGCAATGCTGACACCATCGAAGCTTGAACAGATGGACCTGACGAATGTCGGGGCTGTGATGGTTGTGCACCTTTACGGTAATTCGGCGGATGCAAGTGGGCTTAGAGCGTTTTGCGATCAGAATGACCTGTTCCTGATTGAGGACTGCGCCCAAGCCCACGGAGCAATCACTCGCGGAGGCCAGCAAGTTGGGACACTGGGCGATGTGGCAACATTCAGCTTCTTCCCGACCAAGAATCTTGGCGGCTTCGGCGATGGCGGGTGTTGCCTCTTCAAGTCGAAGCCAAGAGCGGATTTCGCTCGGCGCTTTAGAAACCACGGCCAGTCTCGAAAGAATCAACATCATCATTTCGGAATCAATTCAAGGCTTGACGAAATCCAGGCGGGTGTTCTTAGGATACAGTTGTCAAAACTCGATGAAGCCAATCGAATGCGCCGGACTCTTGGCGAATTATATGCAACGATGCTTGCTGGAGTCGAAGGTGTTGAGCCGATAAAGTACCAGCCCGGGGCCGTCTACCACCTCATGGTCGTAAGGTGCAGGGACAGGGAATCTGTTGGCAACAAGCTTACGGCCCTTCAGGTTGGTCATGGAATTCACTACCCGGTCTCCTTAGACACCGTGGACTTTCTAGCGGCGCCGTCAGGCCGTGACTTCGTCGCACCTAACTCGAGGCGATTGGCAACTGAGATTCTGTCTCTTCCGATCTTTCCCGGACTTGGAGTCGAGGAGGTCGAGCGGGTTTGCTCTGCGGTCCTCTCGTGACAATTCGGTTAATCTGCAAGTACGCGTTTCCCGAATCGACGGGCTTTGGCACTCGTCACTTTGGTATGGCGCGGGAGTGGGTACTCCAGGGCCATGAAGTCGAGATCATTACATCAACAACTTCGCATGTGCTTCCAGAAGGAAGAGTTCCATTAGAAGAGCGTCGGCCAGTTATTGATGGCATACGCGTGTCTTGGGTTAGGACGCCACGGGAGTCCAGCGGGTTTTCGTTACTTAGGATTGCAAGCTGGCTGGTATTTGAAGCGGCAGTCGTAGGACGGATGCTCTTCCGGCCACCGCCTGATATATTGATTGCTAGCTCGCTCTCATTTCTGACGCTAGCTACTTCAGCCTTCCTAAAATGGTACTACCGGTGCTATTGTGTTGTTGAAGTTCGAGACATCTGGCCATTTTCTCTTGAGATTCTCAGCGGTGTGTCGAGCAATGGACTGCTATGTCGCGGACTCCGAAGTATCGAGAGATTCGCGTATGAGTCTGCGGACTTGATTGTAGGCACAATGCCTAACCTTGCAGAGCATGTCCGCAGTTACTGCGTTGCTTGGGGGAACAAGGTGGTTCACGTCGGGCAGGGACGCACGATTCAATCGCTTGGAACCGACGTTCCTCTTGCAGAGGTGAGACAGGGTGTGTTGGCAATGGTTTATGCAGGCAGACTGAATCGAAACAACCCCATCGAATCTGTCATGGCCGCGGTCGGCCAAAACGTAACTTGTTGCCTGACGGTCATCGGAGAGGGGACTGAGTTGGTTCGTCTTCGACAGCTTGCTGGGGCTGTGGAGCGCGTGAGTTTCGAGCCGTTTATGCCGAGGTCCGCTTTGCGGAACCACCTGACTAAGTATCAGGTGGGGTTAGACGCCATAGACCATCGGATTGGCCGATTCGGACTGTCCAGGAACAAGTGGGTAGACTATGGGCTGGCAGGTTGCCACGTACTTTGCATCATGGTTGGTACTGAGCACATTAACCTCGATGCAAATGAACTTGTGACCTATTGCACCGACGACCCCGAGGATATTTCAAGGGCGATGGCCTCTATTTTATCTCGCATCTGCCAGGGCGGCTTGAGTCGAAAAATCGTGGCCGAGGCGGCAGTAAGGGAATACGATTATTCGCTCCTAGCTAGAAAGTACATTGGATACATACAAGTCGATTGGGCAAAACAAGCAGATGCATCCAGTACTCCAGAGCCTCTCAGATCAGCTTGAGGTAACTCCCAAGCGTTGGCTCGTAACCGGGGTCGCCGGATTTATTGGTTGCAATCTGGCCGAATTTCTTTTGCAAGCTGGCCAGCCTGTACGTGGGATGGACAATTTTTCGACAGGCATCAAAGAAAACGTCGAACGATTGAGAGCTAAATATCCAGCACACTTTGAGTTCATTGAGGGAGATTTGCGCGTTCCGGACGACTGCTTCCGGGCCTGTGAGGCGCGCGAAATAGTATTGCATCAAGCGGCCCTTGGCTCGGTGCCACGCTCCTTCGTGCGGCCGGTTGAGACACACCAGGTTAACACTACCGGATTCTTGAATCTCATCACTGCGGCAGCCAGTGCCGGCGTTGGCCGCTTTGTCTATGCCTCATCCAGTGCGGTCTACGGCGCCGATCCAAATCTTCCCAAGGTTGAGCATCATATCGGCCGACCCCTGTCACCATACGCGGTGACTAAGGTCAACAACGAACATTACGCTCAGGTGTTTTCGGAATCGCAAGGTTTATTGTGCATCGGATTTCGGTACTTCAATGTCTTTGGAAGACACCAACGTAAAGGCGGCCCCTATTCTGCGGTTATCCCCAGATGGATCAGCACCCTATTGAGCGGACAACGGGCTGTAATTTACGGAGACGGTCTTACCTCACGAGATTTTTGCCACGTTTCGAACGTGGTCCAAGCAAATATCCTGGCGGGCATCACGCAACTCCAATCGGATCCCGATTCCTACTTCGTGTTCAATGTGGCTGTGGGCGAAAGAACCAGTCTTTCGGATCTGCTTAGTCAGATCACTTCGGTGATGGAGTCAATTGGTCTCAAGCCACCCCGTGGCCACATAGTTGAGGATTTCCGCGAGGGCGACGTCAAGCACTCGCTTGCGGACACTTCGAGAATAGCTGAGGTATTGGGCTACAGGCCGATCTGCTCAGTCAGGGAAGGGCTGACTGATGTTGTGTCGTGGTATGCCGCTCATCACCGGGAGGTAGCCACCCGAGGTCATACGCTGCGCGGTCGATGAGGCGACGCTGCCGTTTGCTTTTCGTATGCCCATGTTCAAGACCAAAGATGTCCTTCGGATGCACTTCGAGGCTCGACTGAGCCGCCGGCAGATAGCGCGCGCGTTGTCGCTCTCCCGCGCCGGGGTGC
>CAYXSE010000115.1:0-11035 GCA_964466675.1 uncultured Rhodothermales bacterium
CAATTTGCCGCGAAGCTCGGATCGAGCATCGGATCCTGTGAAGGCGAATTTTCCGATGGCTGCCGCGGCGCCGACCAGGTTGTGGGCCCACCCGCGGAGCCCTCTCTTGAGCGGCTCAGCCATGGGAACGGCCTCCATGGGGATGGGCTCGGCGTCATCTGCCAGGGACTGCAGGACTCGGATCAGAGCAAGGCCATCCGCGATGGCATGGTGGAGTCGAGCGACGACCACGGACCCACCCTCGAAGTGCTCGATCACCGAGAAGTACCAAGGGGGGCGGTTGGCAGGGTGAGGAGCGCTCATCGCTTCGCCCACAAACAGCTTCAGCGAGTCCTCATCGGTGGGTACGTTTTCGGTGACGGCTCCGACATGATTCGAGTAGCTGAAATCCGGATCCAATTCCCAGTAGGGTCGACCGCGAACCAAGGTCACCCTCTGTTGAAACCGAGGAAGCTCGGACAGACGGCTACGAAGGAGCTGCTTGAACTCGTCTGCGAAGAACGGTTCATCAAATCGCAACACCGCGACAATGGTCATCCGATTCGTCGCGGAATCCATCCGCCACCAGGCCGCATCGATAGGCTCCATGGGGAAACGCTTCATGCGATCTTGTCCACGTGCGGTGTCAGGAGACAATTAGGAGGGAGGAGCGCGCGGTATCTTAGCTGCTTGGTTTTCAAGACCGGCCGGGTCCCCTGGCTGGTAAACATGACGCCGAAGGTGCGCCGCAATGAAACGACTGACCGCCGGAGCCGGAAACGAGTCTGTTAGGAGTCACCTTGACGAAACCCAAAAAGAACGGGTTCCCGTCCTGATATTTGATGATCCGGGCCAGCTATCCTACCAAGTCGCCAGGAGGATCGCCAACCTGCTTGAAGAGCACAACGCGGTCGGGGACTCCCTGGTACTGGGGCTTCCGACAGGATCGACTCCAATCGGAGTATACGGTCACCTAGTCAGAATGCACCAAGAAGAAGGGCTGGACTTTAGTCGAGTGATAACCTTCAATCTGGACGAGTATTACCCGATGCATCCTGATAGCCTTCAGAGTTATCGCCGGTTCATGCGGGAAAACTTGTTCGACCACATCAACATCCAGGAGCAGAACATCCACATCCCGAAGGGAGACATTCCGGTCGAGGAGGTAGAAGACTTCTGCATGGCCTACGAGCACAAGATCGTCAAGGCAGGCGGGATCGACCTGATGCTGCTGGGGATCGGTCGAAGCGGCCACGTGGGTTTCAACGAGCCAGGATCCGGCTTGGAAACCCGAACGCGGTCTATCGTGCTGGATGAGATCACCCGGAAGGACGCGGCCAGCGATTTCTTTGGCGACGACAATGTGCCGCGCGAAGCCATCACCATGGGGGTTGGCTCCATCATGGACGCCGGCGAGATCATCCTGATCGCGACCGGTGAGCACAAAGCATCCATCTGCCGCAGGGCGGTAGAGGAGGAGCCAAGCAGGGAGGTAACGGCCACCTACCTCCAACTCCACCGCGACGCTACTTTCTACCTTGATCGCGCCGCAGCGAGCGATCTGACGCGTGAGAAGACGCCGTGGTTGGTCCGTACTATGAGTTGGGACGAGGCAACCGCCAAGCGAGCGGTCATCTGGCTTTCTGAGAAGACTGGACGAGCCCTGCTGCGGCTGGAGGAGTCAGATTTCCATCGTCATTTTCTGCACGATCTGGTGTCTGTCTGGCCAGACGTGGACGAATTATGCCTGAAGGTGTTTGAAGATCTCCGACAACGGGTCCGCTACCTCCATCAGCTTCCTTTCGGCGAGAAGGTGATCGTCTTCAGTCCACACCCGGACGATGATGTCATCTCGATGGGTGGCATGTTGGGCAAGCTCGCGAAGAACAAAAATGAGATGACGGTGGCCTACATGACCAATGGGTCTGTCGCCGTGTTTGATTCCGACGTCAAGCGGTACCTCCATTTCCTTGAGATGTGCCAGCCAGCCTTTGGGGAAAACGGGCCGGGCCAGGAAGGTGCCCGACAGATGCGCCTGACGCTGGGTGACAAGCCCCCAGGAGAAATCGATACGACCGAAGTACAGCACGTAAAGGCCTTCATCAGGTATGCCGAGGCCGTGGCCGGCATTGAGGTGATGGGCCTGGGAGAGGAGCACGCACGGTTCCTGGATATGCCGTTCTACCAGACCGGAATGGTTCGCAAAAAGCCAATCGGACCGGATGACGTCAGTATTGTCCTGGACCTGCTGAATGAGATTCGGCCAGACCACATCTTCGTGGCCGGAGACCTGTCTGATCCCCACGGAACGCACAGATCCTGTTATGGGGCCATCGCCAGGGCTTTAGACGAATATCATGAACAGCACGGCACAATTTCCGAGCCCACAGTCTGGCTCTACCGGGGCGCCTGGCAGGAGTGGGAGATCGACAAGGCCGAGGTATTCGTTCCCCTGTCCAAGGCCGACCTGAACCGAAAAATCGAGGCTATCTTCCGCCACGAGAGCCAAAAGGACCGCGCGATGTTCCCGGGCGCCTACGACAGCCGTGAGTTTTGGGAGAGGGCGAGGGATCGCAACACGCGGACGGCCGAACAGCTCAATCTGTTGGGGCTACCGGAGTTCTATGCCGTGGAGGCCTTTGTGACCACCACAAAACTCTAACGAACTGGGTTCACCGGTCTAGAATGGGGGCTGCCGCGGCGATGGCGTCGTTGATGTCTGAGTCCGAGAGATCTCGGTGCGTCGTGGCGCGAATGGTAGCAGGGCCGAAAGGCACCATGAGAATCCCGGCACCCTTCAGTTCAGCAAGGGTCTCGATGGCCGGTGCGCCGCTGACGTCGAACATGAGGATGTTGGTCTCGACGGAATCCGGGCTAAGCGCAACCCGCGAGAATCGGGCCAGGCCTTTGGCCAGTACGCGGGCTCGGCGGTGATCGGCGGCGAGATCCCCCATGTGATGCTCCAGAGCATAAAGCCCCGCAGCGGCCAAGATGCCGACCTGGCGCATGCCCCCACCGAACATCTTGCGGAACCGGTGTGCTCGAACGATGAACTCCTCCGGACCGACCAGGAGGGAGCCGATGGGCGCGCCCAGACCTTTGGAAAGGCAGACGGAAATCGTGTCGAACGGCTGAGCCAGTTCGCTCAGGCTGAGCCCGCCGGCCACAGAAGCATTCCAGATACGCGCACCGTCCAGGTGGAAGGCCAGACCTCTCGAGCGTGCGGCTTCGCCCACATTTCTAACGACGGACTGCGGGTAGACCGTTCCTCCAGCCTTGTTGTGGGTGTTTTCGAGACACACCAAACGCGGCCGTGGCTCCCAGTAGTAACCGTGCCGGATGGCCAGGGTGACTTGTTCGGCCTGTATAATGCCTCGAACTCCCTGAATGGTCTGGAGCTGGACTCCAGACAAGGCTCCAGCCGCCCCAGCCTCATAGTTTGCGATGTGGCAACCCGTCTCACAAATGACCTCGTCGCCGGGTTCGGTATGGGCCCGGAGAGCAAGCTGGTTTGACATCGAGCCAGATGGAACGAACAGCGAAGCCTCCTTCCCCAGAAGCCTCGCTACGGTCTCCTGCAGTCTGAGCACCGTGGGGTCTTCTCCGAAAACATCGTCGCCAACCTCGGCCTCGGCCATGGCCATCCGCATGCCCGCCGACGGTCGAGTGACGGTGTCACTCCGGAGGTCGATCACGTCCGGTTGATTTCCAACACTTCCAGCCTAACGTCTCCCGCCGGCACCGAGATGGTCACGATATCCCCGACTTCCTTGCCCAAAAGGCCTTTCCCGATCGGACTGGTGATGGAGATTCGGCCGGAGGCGAAGTCGGCTTCTTGGGCCGAAACCAACGTGTAGCTCTGCTCCATCCCGTTTTTTTGATTCTTGACTCTGACCGTAGACAGGATGAAGGCCTTCGAGGTATCCATGAGCGCCTCATCCACCACTCGGCCATTCGCGATCGTAGTCTCGTACTTCGCGATGCGGGCTTCCAGCAACCCCTGAGCCTCCTTGGCGGCATCATACTCTGCGTTCTCGGACAGGTCGCCTTTATCTCTTGCCTCTGCGATGGCTTGGGAGATCTTCTTGCGTTCCTTGGTCTTCATGAAACGCAGCTCTGCCTTGAGCTTCTTCAGACCGTCTGGTGTCAGGTAGACAGGTTTGTCCATGTGGGGATAACTGACTGAAAATTAGAGGCCACCACCAAATTGATGTTGGTGACCCCAGGGATTTTGCTCGGCGCGGAAGAACGCGAATTGACATGCAAAGATCCGAGGAAAGCGTCGCGGGATGGAACAGGTTGCGGAGTCCTGGTATAAGCGGTTCGGATGGTTCGCGAGATGGTTTCAACACGTCCGGATCGCAGCCTGCAGTAGTTCAAAGAGAGTTCAAAGAGAGTTCAAAGCGCCAATGTCTTCGAATCGAGTACTTACGGGTCTCCTCACCTTCGCCGGAGGGTTTCTGTCGGGACTCCTCTTCGCGCCACAATCAGGAGCCGAAACCCGGGATCAACTGGCCGAACGCGCCAAGTCCCAGATGGAGGGCATGGAGGACAGGCTCCAGCACCTGGAGGCCAGGCTGGCTTCGCTCGGCGAACAGATAAAAGCAGAGTCGGGTCAGTGGTCCGACAAGGTTAAGAAAGGGTCTGACAAGCTCCGCCGAGCGGCTGCTGACTCGGTGCTGCCAGACGTGCCCGATGATCCGGCCGCTTTCAAGGTAGAAGGTGGTGAAGTCGCCGCCGATCTTCGCCACCTTCCGAGGAAGTAGCGGCCGTTCCCTTCCAACACTCTTCAAGAATCTCATAGATCATGCCCTACCCGGAACAACTGGTTGCGCCCATGCGCGCAGAATTGACACGCCTCGGCGTTCAGGAGCTCAAGTCGGCCACGGAGGTCGATGCCTTCTTCGGCAAAGCGTCTCAGGGGAGCGCCGTCGTGGTGGTCAACTCGGTTTGCGGATGCGCGGCGGCAAACGCCCGTCCCGCCGTCGCCATGGTATCCCAGATGCCGGACCAGCCGGACCACTGGGGGACCGTGTTCGCAGGCCAGGATCTTGAGGCCACGGCCCAGGCAAGGACGCACATGATGGGGATCCCGCCGTCCTCCCCGTCAATCGCTCTGTTTCGCGACGGAGACCCGGTCTTCGTACTGGAGCGCCGGCATATCGAAGGACGGTCAGCCTCGGCTATTGCGACGGATCTGGCGCAAGCCATTCAGACGCATTGTGTCGAAGGGGCAGCCGGCAATGAAGGTGTAGAGTCACCAGAGGAAGAACCGCAGTCTTCCAATGGCCTACCCTCCACGTTTCGCTCCATACTCTAGGTCAGCAGTCGGGTCTCCAGCAGGGCCCCGAGTGCCCAATCCGAGACCCTATGGCCGAAACAACGACGGGACTAAAGAAAAATCTGTCTCTCTTCGACGTCTATGCCGTCGCGATGGGGACGACGCTGAGTTCGGGCTTTTTCTTGCTCCCTGGGTTCGCTTTCGCCGAGGCCGGAGAAGGAATGGTTGTCAGCTACGTGCTGGCCGCTGTGCTGGTGCTGCCGGCGGTTCTATCCATGGCGGAACTGGCGACGGCCATGCCCAAGGCCGGTGGCGCCTACTATTTCCTCGACCGGTCCATGGGGCCGATGGTGGGGACTATTGGAGGGCTGGGAACGTGGCTGGTTCTCATTCTGAAGAGCGCGTTCGCGTTGATTGGGCTCGGCGCCTATGCAGGGTTGTTTTACCCTGATCTGCCTATCCTTCCCCTGGCTCTAGTGATGGCGCTCGTCCTGGGAGCGGTGAACCTTGCCGGGGCAAAGAAGTCCAGCTTCCTTCAGGTGGTTCTGGTCATGCTGCTAATGATCATTCTCACGGGGTTTCTTGGCGTGGGAGCGTCGGAATTGAAGGCCAGTCTGTTCGTGGACTTGTTCAACAGCGACGGGAACTCAATTTTCGCGACGGCTGGTCTGGTCTATATCTCCTACGCCGGTCTGACCAAGGTGACGAGTATTGCCGAGGAGGTGAAAAATCCGGAGCGGAATATCCCATTGGGACTCTTCCTGGCCCTCGGATCGGCGGTGGTGGTTTATGCTCTGGGCATGTATCTGCTGGTCAGCCTGATCCCTGGAGAACAGCTAGTGACTGATCTCACGCCAGTCTCCACAGCTGCGGACCTCATTTTCGGCCCCGTAGGGGGCCTCGTCTTGGCGGGGGCGGCGATCATGGGATTTCTTGCCGCCGCCAACGCCGGTATCCTTAGCGCTTCGCGGTACCCCATCGCGATGGGAAGAGATCACCTGCTTCCGAGATGGACCAGGAAAGTGTCGGCCGGTGGGGCGCCCGTGCCCGCCATCCTTCTGACCGTCGCCTTGGTGCTCCTGGTGTTGCTGGGCCTCGACCCAATGAAGATTGCCAAGTTGGCTGGGGCGTTCCAACTCCTGCTGTTCGCTCTGTTGTGCCTGGCTGTGATCGTGATGCGAGAGAGCCGCATCGAGTCTTACGATCCTGGATTTCGATCCCCTATGTACCCCTGGGTCCAAATTATCGGGATTCTATCGTCACTCGAGATCATAACGCTCATGGGATTTCTCCCCGCCTTGTTCTCGATAGCCCTGGTGGGCGTGGGATTGGCTTGGTACCGCCATTATGCCTCGAAGCATGTGGCCAGGGATGGGGCGATATATCACTGGTTTGCGAGACTCGGTGAAAGGAGATACGATGGGCTGGACCGGGAGCTTCGTGGCATCCTGAAGGAGAAGGGCCTGCGAGAGGAAGACCCCTTCGACTCAATCGTCGCTGCCGCAGGTGTGATAGAGGCTACTCCAGGAACCACGTTCGAGTCCGCCGTTGAGGCGGCCGCCGCTCTCTTGAGTGCCGAGACCGGGCAGAGTGCAAGCTCGATTGGCGCCGCTTTTCTCGAGGGCACCCGGATTGGCGCGACGCCAGTCACCCACGGAGTAGCCCTGCCGCATTTCAAGTCCGCCGGACTCAAGCACCCGGCGCTGGTTCTGCTCCGCGCCAAGACCGGAATCCATGTCATCGCGAACGATCCGCTTACGGATCATGTCGACGAACAGGATGTCCACGCCATATTTTTCTTGATGAGTGACGAAGACAATCCGGGGCAACATCTCCGTATTCTCGCTCAGATCGCGGGAAGAGTGGACGATGCTCATTTCCGGGAAGAGTGGCTTGGTGCGGTGGATGAGACGGATCTCCGCGAAGTGATGCTTCAGGATGAGCGATTCCTGTCTTTGCCCATCAGGAAATCCAAGCCCTCTGGCGCCTGGTGTGATCGTGCGCTACGGGACATCCGGATGCCCAAGGGGGCACTGGTCGCGCTGGTCAGTCGCGAGGGATCCGTCCATGTCCCCGATGGATCGACTGTGTTGCGGGAGGGGGATCGGCTCACCATCCTGGGCGAGCCAAAAATCCTGCAAACTCTTCGCAAAGAGTACCTGCCGGGTACCTGATCGGCTTTCTTGACCCTGCCCTAAAGCCGGCTGGCGGATGGTCGATACTCGATGGGAATAACCCACGAAGCCCGTGCTCGGACTCACAGCAAACGAACGCCCTACCTACGCAGAGCCCACATTTGCGGAGATGATTGGGCTAGCCGTCGATTTCGGCATGATCAGCGAGGTAAAGACGGGGAAATCCAAGATCTCCATGCAGGTCCTGAATGATCCCATCGAATTGAGCACGGACGAGGCGGCGGTCCTGCTGAAGGGGTTGCTGCTGGGATACTTCTATAGCCAGGCTCGGGACGATCTGTCTCTGGCCAGATGGAGCGACTGACTCCCTGGTTTTGACCGGGAAATCATCAGCGGGCTAGAACCGCGACAGCGACTCCCCGTAGGCTTGCCGTTCATACATAGTGTGGGTGGTACATGCGCGACGTTTTTGTAGTTGGAGCCGTTCGAACACCAATCGGGAAGTTTGGCGGGGCCCTGAAGAATCAGACACCTGTGGACCTGGCCGCACACGTCATGGGCGGTGTCCTGGATCAATCGGGCGTGGATGGCTCCGCGTTGGATATTTACCTGTTCGGGAACGTGCTTCGAGCGGGCCATGGCCAGCTTATTCCCCGCCAGGCGGCTCTGAACGCCGGTATTCCCGATTCGGTGGATGGCGCGGCCATCGACATGGTGTGTTCCTCCGGCATGATGAGCGTCATGCAGGCGGCGACCATGATCAAGGCCGAGGAGGCAGACCTGGTTCTCGCTGGGGGCACGGAGTCAATGTCCGGGACCGGCTTCCATCTGTCCTCTCGAGCCCGATGGGGATACAAGTTCCTCATGGGCAACCCCGAGGGCCTGACGGATCTTCTGCTGCACGACGGCCTGACTGATCCCATGAGTGGCGAGGCGATGGGCAATCAGGCTGAGCGCTTGGCGAGTGAGAAGGGAGTCTCTCGGGAGCGAGTCGACGAGGTTGCGGCGGCATCACACGCGAGGGCTGCGGCCGCTTGGACGGACGGTCATTTCGAGGCTGAGGTTCGGCCCATCGAGTACCGAGAACGTCGGAAAACGCTGACACTGGATCAGGATCAGGGCATCCGCGCCGACGCTACGGTCGAGTCCCTCGGGACCCTGCGGCCGGCTTTCGAGAAAGAAGGTGTCCTAACTGCCGGAAACGCCAGTCAGATCAGTGACGGTGCCGCAGCACTGGTGCTTGCAAGTGGCGATGCCGTGAAGGCCCACGGGTTGAAGCCGCTCGCCCGATACATAGCCGGATCCTGGGCCGCCGGGGCGCCGTGGCGTTTCCCGGAAGCTCCGATTCCAGCGGTCAACAGACTTCTTGACCGGACCGGGGGCAGCATCCAGGACTACGATCTATTCGAGAACAACGAAGCCTTCGCGCTAAACAGTGTGCTCTTTTGCGACATGCTCGGCGTGGATCCCGCCCAGTTGAATGTTCACGGAGGAGCCGTGTCATTGGGGCATCCAATTGGGTGTTCCGGGGCCCGGATTTTGGTGACTCTAATCCACGCCCTCGCCACGCACGACAAGTCCCGCGGGCTGGCGGCGATCTGTCACGGAACGGGGGGTGGGACCTCGGTTGCCGTCGAGCGTGCGTGATTAAGTTGGGATCTTGGGACGCGATTCGATTGGAGCATATGAAGGCCCTGGTGGCCGCCGCCCGAGCCTGGCGAGACCCTGATTTTGGACCGCGAAAGAGGGCTACGGAAAAGACCATGGCCGCCGACAATCGCTTTACCAAAGAGGCGATTGTTTTTGCTGTCAACCAGCAAGTCCGCCAGGTCAACATGGCGGTGCTGCGCCGATGGGTCGATGTCCCGACTCGATTGGGTATGGCCCCGGTGGTGGCTGTGCTGGAGGCTGGAAATGTCCCGTTTGCAGGCTTTCAAGACTACCTGGCGGTCACGGCTGCCGGGAACTGGTTCCGGGGTGCGGTCTCAAGCAAGTCGCCCTACCTGCTCAAGGCGTTCGCGAAGGAAGTGGAGGAACGAGGCGGCCCGGAAGCAACCTTTGTGGCCTACGACGCCCTCCTTACGGGTGTCGACGCCATCATTGGCTCCGGCTCCGATGAGACGGTGGAACGACTCGAAAAAGACTGCGCTGACGCCGGCATCGTCCCAGCCAACCGGCTCCTCAGAGGCAATCGGTTTTCCGTAGCGGTCCTGGACGGCAATGAACACGAGGAGCAACGACTGAGACTAGCCGAAGACGCCCTTTTGCATGAGGGCTTCGGATGCCGGAATGTGGCCGTCGTTTTTGCCCCGGAAGGCCTCGATGTAGACCCGTATCTCCAGGCGCTGTCCGTCTTTCGAGGAACGTTCCCGGCTCATGCCAAGACACGAGGTGCGCTTCGTATGCCGCAAGCGTTCCTGAAGGCCGTAGACGCGCCACATGCCTACGGGGACGGCTTCGAGTTTCTCGTTAGTCGGGGTGAGGCCGAGATTCAGCAGCCTGGCCACATCCGCTGGGCACCGTATCAGACAATCAGCACGGTCAACGACTGGTTGTCAGAAAATTGCAACAGCATTCAGATCGTTTGCGCCAGGTCAGCGGTCAGAAAACTGCTGACCGCAGGAGTGACTACGGTGCCTTTCGGACAGTCCCAACGGCCCGAGATCGACTGGCGGGCGGACGGGAAGGACGTCATCCGTTTCTTGGGCTCGATCAGCCCGTAAGACCTTCCGGTCAGACCGACTCGAGAATAGCGCGAACGGCGGGCGTGACTTCTTTCCACCGCGCGGCCGGCGTCTTTGTAACAGTCACAAACTGGGGTAGGATAAAGACGTTGCATACTCCCGGGATGGCCATGAGCGGTTCCCCGATTTCGTGTCCGGTGGCCTCAGTCGGTGTTGCGAAGCTTTCCATCCCGGATTCGATGAACGAAACCGCTCCGGTAAACTTGAAGCTGTCTGGATTCGGAGTGGGATGTGATTTTATCCGTGCCATCGGTCACAAATCTACAAATTGTTCAGAGACCGACACCGAACGAACCGCTGGCGGGTTCGTTGCACCCTTTGGAAATCCTCCCACTTGTTGCTGGTAGCCGCATTTGAAATCCTCTTCGACCGATACTGCCGGGAAGGCTTCTCAGACCGCACCCGATCCCGGAGCGGGAAAGCTGAGCCGAATTGCCGAAGAGGCGAAAGGCTTGGTTGAGGATACCCGAGAATGGGTCGACGCGAAGTTGAAGTTGTTCGAGTTGGAGTTTGAGGAGAAAATTGACGGGATCGTCAACCGCGCCCTGTTGGGTGTCGTCGTGGCTTCGGTTGGTTTTCTGGCGTCGGCATTCGGGCTGACTGCCGCGGCGTTGGCCCTGGGCCAATATTGGGGAAGTGACGTGCTTGGGTTCCTGGGCGTGGCGGGAGGATTGGCGCTGGTGGCCATTGTCCTGTTCTTGGTTCGCCCAAGATTTGTCAAGGGATCCTTTCGAGTATCGAAAGCCGGCTCCTCGAAGAGGATCGCCGCCGGAGAAGAGGCCAAGCGCCTGACGGCCGGGACGAACGCGCACGCCGATCGCTGAAACCAGAAAGGTAATTGAGGCGCGGCTCGGAGCGCCCAGTAAGTCCATGTCCCGCTGGGTGGCGGCGGTTGG
>CAYXSE010000116.1:0-11017 GCA_964466675.1 uncultured Rhodothermales bacterium
GATCGAGTGGCCTCCTCGCGAGGAGACCAGGGCTTTGTAGCGTTCAATCGCTCCAACGAACCTTGGGAGTTGCTCCAGCAGACGGGGCTTCCCGGGACGACTTATTGCAATGTGGCCGGGGGGAGGATGTTGGACGATGAATGCGCCGGAGGACCGATTCGGGTTGACGCCGGCATGGTGTCGGCGACGGTCCCGCCCAATTCCGTCATGGCTATCCATACCGGGGCCGTATTGGACTAGCCACAAGGCCAGCAACGGGAAGATTGCGTGGCCCACGGTCCCGGTCCGGTTGCAGGCCGTATCTTCGCGGCACTCAAGCCGAATCGCAATTGACTGAAGACGTCGAAAAGGGAAATTGGCCCGAACTGGGGCGTTTCTGGACCGTGCCGAACGGGCTCAGTATGGTTCGCGTCGTGCTCGTTCTCCCGGTGGTCTACCTGATCCTGACCGATGGCCGACTTCTCTGGCAGTTGGCACTGGTTGTGCTGATCGTCGCAACGGACTATTTCGATGGGCGCATTGCCCGGTGGTCCAAGACGGTGTCCGTGTGGGGGAAGGTCCTGGACCCGCTGGCGGACAAGATTACGGGTGTATTGGTCGTGATGGCATTGGCTTTCAGTGGCGCGCTTCCGTTGTGGTTGCTCGCTCTTGTGGCCACGCGCGACCTTGCCATCTTGATCGGGGGAGCGATCATCACGCGACGCACCGGCCATGTGCTGATCAGCATGTTTTCGGGCAAAATTGCCGTCACGGCCCTGGCCATAACGGTTCTGGCGGCTCTTCTCCAAGCAGATCCACCCATCATGCAATTCTGCCTGGTCGTGACAAGCGCCCTTCTGGGCTACTCTTTTCTGAGATACCTGGTGCGGTTCGTGAATGTGTACCGGCGAGGCTCCGAAGCTCTCCCCACGGGTTGACCTCCGGCGCTGCATCGAACAGGTCAATAAGAACGATTGTAAATGGGCATCCTGGATAGATTCAAGTCGGGCTCGAAGGAGCAGCAGAAGTCACTAGAAGCGGGCCTCGAGAAGACCAGGACGAGTCTCTTCGGGAAGATCACCCGCCTTGTTCGCGGAAAGGATAGGGTAGATGACGAACTGCTGGACGGCCTGGAGGAAGCGCTCGTGACCAGCGATGTGGGCGTCACGACCACCGTGGATATCATCAAACGAGTGGAGGGGCGTGTCGCCCGTGACAAGTACGTCTCTGCCAAGGAGCTGCAGGAGCTGATCCAGGACGAGATCGGCTCCCTGCTCCTGGATCACCAATCGGACCTGCCCGCGGACTTCGGCGCGGACCTGCCCAACCGGCCGCATGTGATCATGGTCGTGGGGGTCAACGGCGTCGGAAAAACGACAACCATTGGCAAGATGGCCTGGCGGTACAAGAGTGCGGGCAAGGAGGTGCTGCTAGGAGCCGCAGACACCTTTCGGGCCGCCGCAACCGAGCAGCTCGAAATATGGGCGGCGCGGGCTGAAGTACCCATCATCAAGCAGGGTCACGGCGCGGACCCGGCGGCCGTGGCCTTCGATACCCTGGCGGCTGCAAAAAAGAGAGACGCAGAAGTTGTTCTGATAGACACGGCCGGCCGACTTCATACCAAGGGGGGGCTGATGGACGAGCTCTCAAAGATTCGACGCGTCATGGACAAACAGATTGTGGGGGCCCCGCACGAGGTCCTGTTGGTGCTTGACGCCTCCACGGGTCAGAATGCGATCCGGCAGGCGGAGGAGTTCACCAAGTCCGTCAACGTCACGGGACTCGTCTTGACGAAGCTGGACGGGACCGCGAAGGGCGGTATTGTGATTGGCATATCGAATGAGTTTCAGATTCCCGTAAAGTATATCGGTGTTGGAGAGGCGCTCGAGGATCTGCAGATTTTTGACAGCACGCGATTCGTTTCCGCCCTTTTTGGTTGACCTGCGGAGCGTTACACTGCCCAAGTCTCGTCGTTCGGTTTTGTGGGAGGACCGTTCACGTTGGCAATCCGACCATCGGATTGCCGACCGGGATAGAAATCATGTTTCGTGCCGATATTAGTAATGTGAAAAACGCATCTGGGCATAACAATTTTGACTGAGCGGACATCACTCGGAAGTGTTCCCGCTACTTGTGCGCTGATCCTGGGGCTTGTCATGGCTGGCCCTACGGTGGATAACGCTACGGCTCAAGGGTCTTCGCAAGCGGTTGAAACCGTACTTCCAGAGTTCTTTTTCGACGTGATGTGCGTTCGGTCCGCGGACGAGCCGGGTCGCACGCAGCTTGACGTTTTCACCCGAATCCCGTTCAGTCGTTTAACTTTCCTGAGTTCGCCGGAAGGGTTTACCTCAGACTACGTGGTCACGGTTGAGGCCTTGGCCCGGGTGGGGGATGAGTTGAGCCCGACACCCGTGGACACCAGGATATGGGAGGCGTCTACGTCGGTGGATCTGTACCTCCTGACACAGTCGGAAGAAGCCTCCGCGTATACCACCCAGTCGCTCTATTTGGAGCCAGGGTTTTACCAGCTTGCCGTTCAAGTCGAGGACCAGAACTCCAGTCAGGTTTTCGTTCGCGAATTGGACATCGAAGTACGCGATTTAAGTGGCCCGACTGCTCTGAGTGACGCGATCGTTGTGGATGTCTATGACGAGGAAGCGCTGGACTTTATACCCAGAGTCTCGAATCAGATCGGTACTGACGAAGGGTCGGTCCGGCTGTTCTACGAGAGTTATGCGGAAGAGGCCACACTGGTCCAGATCCGTCATGAGTTGATCCGTCTGTCCAGGGACGGTGAGGTGGCGTCGGAAGCGGAACTCGAAGGCGAGGCCTTGCCGCAGCCCAACCTCTATGAGGAAGCACGACTGATGATGATCGACGCGGGGGTGAGTCGTCATGTGGTGACAGTTCCGCTTCCGGATGTCGAAGTCGGTCCTCATTTGGTCAGAATCCGGATGGAGGACACCAATGGTCTGCTGATCGACGAGGCCACCCGGCTCGTCGCCGCTCGTTGGACCGGGCTGGAACGACATATCACGGATCTGGACCAGGCGATCGACCAGTTGGAATACACCGCCAAGCCGAATGAGATTTCGTTTATTCGTGACGCGTCGAGCGAGCAGGATAGGTATGCACGTTTCCGGTCCTTCTGGGAGAAGCACGACCCCACCCCCGGCACGCGCCGGAATGAGGGGATGGAAGAGTATTATTACCGGATGTTCTCGGCCAACCAGCGGTACACAAGCCTCATCAAGGGTTGGAGGACGGATCGCGGTCTGGTGCTGGTCCGATTCGGTGAGCCCGAGTACGTCCGCAGGAAGCTGCACAGTTTCAACTACGAGCCCTACGAAGTGTGGGTCTATGAGCGTATCGGACGGCAGTTCATCTTCGTGGACAAAACAGGCTTCGGAGACTACCAGTTGTTGGTCCCCATCTGGGATGAGCGCACGCGCCTGTACTGATATGCGGTAGTATGCGCATCATTTTTATGGGTACGCCAGATTTTGCCGTGCCGAGTCTCTCCGCGATGGTCGGAGCCGGGAACACCCCGATCGCAGTCGTTACGGGTCCCGATCGGCGAAAGGGTCGCGGGCGAAGAGTCCAGGAAACGCCGGTCAAGAAGGCCGCAGTGTCAGCAGGCGTTCAGACCATCCTCCAGCCGGAGTCCGTTCGTGACCCGGAGTTCGCGGATGAAATCGCGAGCCTCAGGCCAGATCTTCTGGTGATCGTCGCCTTCAGGATACTTCCAGAAGCCGTTTTTAGTGCGGCTCCGCTTGGAGCATTCAATCTGCATGGATCGCTTCTACCCCGCTACCGGGGGGCGGCCCCCATTCATCGGGCGGTTATGGCAGGTGATACTGTGACAGGAGTGACCACTTTTTTTCTTCGAAAAAGGGTAGATACCGGCAACCTGATTCTTCAGCGGGCTATGCCCATCGGGCCGGACGAAACGACTGGGGATGTCCATGATCGGATGATGTATTTGGGCGCCTCCGCGGTGGTCGAGACCATTGGGTTGATCGAAAGGGGTCTCGTAGAGGAGGAGCCTCAGGACGAATCCCTGGCGACGCCGGCGCCAAAGGTCTTTCGAGCGCAGGCCAAGATCCCATGGTTGGAGAGCTCTCAGCGCGTCCACAACCATATCCGTGGCCTATCTCCGGTCCCGGGTGCCTGGACGGAAACAGCATCGGGTTTGCTCAAGGTCTATCGGACCGGGTTGGTGGATGGCAGCGGTGCGCCGGGCGCCGTAATTCGTCGTGACGAGCGTCTCATCGTCGCGTGCGGCTCGGGTGCCCTTGAGCTCATTGAGGTTCAGCCGGAAGGTAGGCGCCGATTGCCGGCAGATGAGTATCTTCGAGGCGCTCAGCTTGAGGTTGGAGATCGACTCCATCGAGAGGACTTGGTGCCTCGACAGGCGCAGAACGGCTCGGATTAACTCCATGGATTCCCGTCAGCTCAGAGGCGCGCGTGGCTCCACGCCCTCGTTCATTGGGCCGCTCCTGAACACGCTCGATTCGATGCGCGGACAGGAGAGTACGAGCCCGGATCAGCTCAACGCGTTGGCCGAACAGCTGATGTGGAGCGAGTTTGGCTCGGAAGACGGCGTCCCCGAGACGGCTCATGCGCATGCCGCCGTGGACCTGATGGCCGAACACGCCCGATATGTGGACGGTTTTGGCCTACACATCCCGGTCGAGGCGGGCTGTTCGGTCTCTGTTCGTCTAACCCGTGCCGCGGCTCATCGCGTATGCGGACTGGAGGGCGAAGAGGAGAGCGAGAGGGTACTGGCCACGCTGCAATTCTTGGTGCCAAATGCCCTGGACGACAAATATGTGGAGGCCTCGATCGTCTCCAGCATTCCGCCGGATTTGTGCAACGCCGGCGGCGTACCCGCCGTGGTTGCGACAGTCCGTGCCATGGGGGCGCTTCTATCGATTGCCGAGCCGACAGCCCGGCAGGCGAAGCGGGTCTGGGAGAATCGGCCGGGGCCACGGGGGAGTGTCTCCGGGATCCTGGCAAGTGCATCGACGGATATTCCAGGCTTTATCCTCACGGACGTGAGAGAGTGCGAGTCGATTCCCTTGGGAGTGCCGGCGCTTGAGCGTCCAGGCTTCGCACTCATCGGACTGAAAATCCCCTCGATGAGGTCCGACCACGCGGCCCTGGCGGGACAGGTGAAAGAGGCGGAAGGCTTCCTCAGAGACGGTTCGTTTTCGGAGTTGGAATCGCTCCGGGATCTGGTGCACAAAGACCTCGACCGAGCGCTTTTGGAACTCCCAAGGAGGCTACGTCCCATCGTGAACTTTCTGGTGACGGAAAATGGAAGAGTTCAGAAACTCGTCGCTGCGATTCAGCGGCGGGATTGGCAGATGCTGGGTGCTCTCCTCCTGATGTCCCATGCGTCCAAGTATTCCGGGCTCAAATTGGGGCATGCCGAATCGGATTTCGTCGTGAAGGAGGTCGAGAACATGATCCTGGATGGGATGTACGGGGCCACACTGTTGAATAGCTACAGCGGGGCTGTGCTGGTATCGGGCCAACGATTTTCGGTGCCTCCCGCACTAGAACGACTTCGAGTTTCGTTCAAGGCTCGCTTCGGATATTCTCTTTCAACTCTACTCCTCTAAACAGGGGCGCCATCTTTCGAGCGAGCTCCACGGCGGTACCCACCTAGACCCGATCCATATGACGCAATTTGATCTTGCAGCAGTCAACGATCGCATCTCTGCGGAGAGCGCATTTGTAGATGATCTCCTTGGCGAGATCGGTAAAGTTGTTGTAGGCCAACGATACATGGTGGAACGCCTCCTCATAGGGCTTCTCGCCGGAGGCCATGTACTCTTGGAGGGCGTGCCGGGCTTGGCAAAGACGTTGACCGTGAGCTCCCTTGCGCAGTCTATCGGGACCCAGTTTCAGAGGATTCAGTTCACACCAGACCTCCTGCCGGCCGATCTTCTCGGGACCCTGGTTTACAACCAGAAAGAGGCGAATTTCTTCATCAAGAAGGGGCCCATCTTCGCCAACATCATCCTCGCCGATGAGATCAATCGGTCTCCCGCGAAGGTCCAGAGTGCACTGCTGGAGGCCATGCAGGAGCGGCAAGTCACTATCGGAGAGAAGACCTTTCAACTGGAGGAACCCTTCCTCGTACTTGCCACGCAGAACCCGATCGAGCAGGAGGGCACCTATCCGTTGCCAGAAGCCCAGGTGGATCGGTTCATGATGAAGATCAAAGTCGGGTATCCGAGTCGTGACGAGGAGCTGGAAATCATGCGGCGCATGGCGCGCACCGGTACGAAAGAGGAGGTGCGGGCTGTGGTCACGCCCGAGCAGGTACTATCCGCACGAGGCGTCCTGAATGCGCTTTACATCGACGAGCGCGTCGAGCAGTATATCGTGGATCTGGTGATTTCGTCCCGGGATCCCGAGCAATTCAAGCTGCCGGGCCTGGCTCAACTCATCGAGTATGGCGCGTCTCCGCGTGCGACGATCAATTTGAATCTGGCCGCCCGCGCGCACGCCTTCTTGAAGCACCGTGCGTATGTCACCCCGGAGGATGTGCGCTCCATCGCGATGGAGGTTCTTCGTCACCGGGTTGCCGTGACCTACGAAGCGGAGGCCGAAGAGATTACCAGCGAAGATATCGTTCAGCGTATACTGGACAGTGTAGAGGTGCCCTAGCGTAACGGCACCGCGTCCGACCGTGTACAGCAGACCCGACTCAGCTCATGCCTAAGGACTCCCCGTTCAAGAAGGACTCGATTACCGTCGAGTTCCTGGTGGAACAGCTCGTTCGGACCGTCGGCACCGAGATCGAGCAGGTGAACCAGGTCGACGCGGGAAAGAAGCACGTTGTGGAGTCCAACCTCCACCGGCCAGGATTGGCATTGGCTGGGTATCTGGAGTTGTTCACCTTCCAGCGAATCCAGATCATCGGTAACACCGAGACGCAGTACCTGGCGCACCTCTCCTCGGCCAAGCGGAAAAAGGCGTTTTCCAATATTCTCGGCTTCGACATTCCCTGCCTCTTCCTGACCTTTGGCAATAGTCTGGATACCGTTCTGGTCGATATGGCTACTGAGGCCGGAGTGCCCGTCCTCGCATCGGCTCTTCCGAGCACCCAGTTTATCTCCCTCCTGGGCGATTTTCTCAGCGACCAGTTCGCGGTACAACAGTCGGTTCATGGCGCACTGGTGGACGTATACGGCATCGGACTGCTGATCACGGGGTCGGCTGGAATCGGAAAGAGCGAGGTGGCCCTCGACCTGGTAGAGCGCGGCCATCGTCTGGTGGCGGACGACGTCGTCATGGTGACCAGGAAGGGCGAACAAGTCCTGATGGGATCCGGTACCGATTTGGTGCAGCACTTCATGGAGGTTCGCGGGCTCGGCCTGATAGACGTCCGAGCGATGTTCGGCGTCCGGGCCATCCGGTTCCAGAAACGCGTCGAAGTCGTAGTTCATCTACATCCCTGGGACCCCGAGATCGAATACACCCGGTTGGGCATGGTGGAGGACAACTATGACCTTCTTGGCGTCCCGCTTCCGAAGGTGGAATTGCCCATCACGCCGGGAAAGAACGTCACGGTGCTTTGCGAAACCATCGCCATGAACCACGTGCTACGTCACTACGGGTACGACGCGGCCGAGGTGTTTGCACAGCGGCTGGCGGATCGCATCCGGCAGAAGACAGATGGACAGGGCCCGACCCGCGGGATCGAGTACTTCGAGCAGGACTACGAGTAGGTTCGGCTCCCGATGCATCCCGCCTGGACGGCGTTGGACTTCGGACTCGGTTCGCTGCGGCGCACGGGAGTGCGCCTCACTCGCCTCGCCTCGTCCGCCTTGCCAGTCGGGCGCCTCGAAAGCCTCACTTCGGCTCCCGATGCATCCCGCCTGGACGGCTAGGCCTAGGCGACCAGGTGCATTTCTTCCGAGTCGAACTCTACACCGACCAATCGGGATACTCCCTGCTGCTGCATGGTAATGCCGTACATCCGATCTGCGGCCTCCATGGTGCGCTTGTTGTGCGTCACCAGGACGAACTGAGTCGATTCGGAGAACGAACGGATGAGGTGCATGAAGCGGTCCACGTTCGCGTCATCCAGTGGCGCGTCGACCTCGTCCAGAATACAGAAGGGGCTCGGCTTGACGAGGTAGATCGCGAAAAGCAAGGCGATGGCCGTCAGGGTCTTCTCTCCGCCGGATAGCTGAGCCAGGACGCTCGGCTTTTTCCCTTGGGGTTTCGCGAAGATCTGAATATCCGATTCCAGTGGGTCGCCGGGTCGTTCAAGCACGACACGGGCACTCGCCTCTTCGCCAAAGAGCTCGGAGAACAGGCGAGAGAAGTTCACCTGGATCGCGGAAAAGGTGGTGTTGAAGCGTTCGCAAGCGGTGGTGTTGATCTCCGAAATCGTCTCCAGAAGGGTGGCCTCGGCACTCTCCAGGTCCGCCAATTGCGTCAGCATGAAGGTCAGCCGCTCCTGTTCTTCCTCGAAGGTCTCGAGCGCCAGCTCGTTTACCGGGCCGAGATTTCGAATCTTGGTCCTGAGTTCCTGCACCTCGGATCTCGCCGACATGAGGTCAAAGTCTTCCGGCGATTCGACACGTACCTCGGTGAGGTCAATCTGGTAGTCGTCCAGCGTAGTAATGACCAGGTTCTCGGACCTTGCGTCGATGTCCGCCAGCCGAACGGCAATCTTGTTTTCGGCTTGGATGTGGTCTTCGCGTGTTCGTCTGGCGATTCGTAGGCCCGCCTCCAGTTCCGATATGGCGACCTTGATCTCACTGAGGTTGTCCTTGGCCGCGAGGGCCTCCGTCTCGATGAGGGTGCGATCCCCATAGAGCTGCTCGATGGTCCCCTCAAGCACGGAGATTCGGTCTTCAGATTCGGTGCGCTGCTTGGACAGGCGCTCCAGACGGTCTGCCCGGTTGACCCGCTCCTGCTCGATACGGACGATCTCCTCCTCGGCTCGAGCCAGGTCCCGCGTCAAGTTGTCCAACTGGTTTCTTGCCTGAACCGCGGTGACCTTGGCTTCGCTGAAGAGCCCAACGGCCTGACGCCCGCCCTCCTCCAGGGTTTGGAACAATTCTTCCTCCCGAACACGCTTCTTCTCGGAGTCATGCACGCGCTCTCCGGCTTCCTGAACGTCCAGTTCCCTCGAGACAACGTCTGTTCGGGAAGACTCGACTGTCTTGGCCAGATCCGCGCGCCGGGCGTCGATTTCCCGGAGACGCCGGGCATCGTTGTCGCGCTCCATCTCGGCCTTGGCGAGAGCTGACGAGGCCGTGGATGCCGATGACAATGCCTCCCGGAGCGCCCGTTCTCTCTCTGCCAGAGGGACACTCTCCAAATCTTCAGTGGCCGCCCGCAGTCGTTCACGGCAATCCGCAACCGATCGCTCAGACTCCGCATGGGCGGCCCGCGCAGATTCCAGTTGCTCCCGTCTCCCGAGTCTGCCCCCCCCCGAATCGGAACCGGTCGCATCTCCGCCGCCACATACCGCACCTCCCGCGCCCACCCATTCTCCAGTCCGGGCAACGAACCGCGCGCCGGCGCCCGACATTCGGAGCGCATCCTCAAGCGTGTCCACCAGGAAGGCGTCACGAAGAAGCACGGCGGCCAGCGAGGCATATTGTGGATCGGTGCGAACGAAGTCCAGAAGGCTCATGGCCGACGGGTCCGGGCTGGCCATAACCTCGACTTCCGGAAGGCGGTCCAGGATCATGAACGTGGCCCTGCCTTGCTCAGATTCCCGAAGTTTACCGATGGCCCGATGCGCCTCGGCTTCGGTAGCCACTACCAAGCAAGACGCGAATTCGCCCAACGCGGCCTCCACAGCCTGTTTCGCATGACCGTCACAGCTCACCACATCGGCCACCGTAACGAGGTCTTCCTCGGCCCAGTCTCGATCGCCTGCCAGGAACTGGACCGAGTCGGAGAAGTCGTCGAAGCTGGCGAGTAGGCTCTCCAGGAGCCCGATCTCCGTGCGTGCGGCGTCCATTCGCCTCTCGGCCGCATGTGCGGCGTCACGGAGGACGCCTGCGTCTCGGCTGAGCCGCTCCTTGTCCGTCACGGCGCTTTCAACCGCCTTGCGCGCTTTGGTGACGGCGGCGTCGGCGATATCTGCACTCTCTCGAGCCTGATCCGCGTTCCTGGACGTCGACGCGGCGCCGTCTGTAAGAGTGACCTCGGCCCTGTCTAGTTCCAGCAACTCATCGTTCATCAGCTCGATACGGCTGGAGGAACGGTCCAGATTGCGCCGGAGCTCCGCAAGAGAATCTACTGAGGAGCGTTCATCCTGCCTGGCAGACTGGACCCTTCGGCGATGTGTTTCGACCGCGGCGACGGCGGTGTCGCGTTGGTGGCGCGCCTCGTCCAGGGCCTCCTCGCTGGCCTCCGACGCCGGTCTCGCACCCGCGACGGACACCTGAAGCGATTCCAGGGATTCACCGAGCGTCCCCACTCTGGTCTCCGAACTCTTCTGCTCTGCAGACAAGTGGCCGATGTCGCGGTCTGCGACTGCCAGGCGCTCTCGCACGAGCCTTTCGTCCGATTGGGCGGCATGGAGCTTCTCGACCTGTACACCCAGGCGGGTCTGAATGGCAATCAGAATCTTCTCGCGTTCGACATGTCGAGTCCGGACGGCCTGGTGTTCGGCTTCTCCGAGCGCCAATTTCGCGGCATCCTCCTCAAGCCTGTCTCGCAATTGGCTTCCGCCTTGCGAGAGTGAGGTGTGCTCTGCCAGGAGGCGATCATATTCCACCTGGGCGAGCGCGATCTCGAGAGTTGAGAGCCGTTCGCGGTGATTCTTGAAGCGTGAGGCCTTCTTGGCCTGTCTTTCCAGAGACCGAACTCGTCGATCAAGCTCGGTGGTCAGGTCGCGCACACGAGTGAGATCGACCTGGGTCCCGTCCAGTTTCCTCAGAGTCTGTGTCCGCCGGATCTTGTACTTGGTAATTCCCGCGGCCTCCTCGAACAGCTTGCGACGGTCCTGTTCATTCTCCGAGAGGAGTTCTTCGATCATCTTCAATTCGAT
>CAYXSE010000117.1:0-11015 GCA_964466675.1 uncultured Rhodothermales bacterium
TGTGAGTCGATCGTCCAGTCTGATCGAGGTGGACTAGGCGATTTTGTGGGCCAGTTGCTGGAATATATTAACTGACTTATTTGCATCGATACAATGGCATTTCCAACTCTGGTCACCGGTGAAGAATCGCTTCTGGATGCCCTGAAATTATTACAGGCAAATGTCGAGCGCGGGGGCATGCCTGGACTTCTTCTCGTGACCGACGCAGAAGGAGTGCTTAGAGGCTCCGTGACAGACGGCGATATTCGAAGGGCACTCGTCGCAGACTTGGGTCTCGCCACCCCGGTGGGGGAAATCTGCAATCCCGACCCGATTCACTTCTCAGGAGAGCTATCTCGCGAGGAGATTCTTAAGCGCCTTCCTTCACTATTGGCAGAAAGGGGGAGGCAAGACGGACCGATATCGAAGATCGTTCTTACAACGCATGAGGGAAGGCCCACCGACGTAATTGAGTTCTACGAGTTGCTGCGCCAGAGAATGGCGGGGCACCGTAGCGTTGCCGTCATTGGCCTTGGGTACGTGGGCCTTACGTTAGCAGTTGCTCTAGCTGATGCGGGCTTCGTCGTGACCGGAGTTGAGTCGGACCCGGAAAAAGTCAGGGCGCTGCTGCTCGGCGAGAGCTACGTCGAAGAGGAGGGAATCGATGTGATTCTCGCCGACCTGATTGAACGAAAACAGCTCCAGATCGGGCGGGCGGTGCCAGGCGATTGCGATGTCTACATTATCACCGTTGGGACGCCTGTAATCCCGGGCGCGACTGGCCCCAAGGTGATCTCCACTTACGTTGAGGAAGCAGCGGAAAGCGTCGGCCGTGTTCTGTCCAGGGGCGATTTAGTCATATTGAGATCGACACTCCCCGTTGGGGAGACGCGACTGCTTGCGGAGAAGTATCTAGAGCCAATTTCGGGGCTCGACTGCCGCAAAGAGTTTGGCGTTGCCTTCGCGCCGGAGCGCACTGCTGAGGGTGTTGCGCTCAAAGAATTGCGAGAACTACCACAGATTATCGGTGCGCTATCTGAAGATGCCCTTGAGTCAACGGTGGCGCTCTTTCGGGCCATCTCCCCACATATCCTACGGGCCTCTTCGGTCGAAGCTGCCGAGTTGGCGAAGTTGGCTAACAACACCTACCGGGATGTCACATTTGGTTTTGCAAACGAGCTAGCGAGAGTCTGTCACGAGCACGGGGTTTCCACTGGGGAAGTTGTCGACCTAGCAAACATTGGATACAAACGCGGAGGACTGCCGAAACCGAGTCCCGGAGTTGGAGGGCCTTGTTTGACCAAGGACCCCTATATTTTTGCTTCACACGGAGACCTGTCATCCAGCCTGGCGTTGGTCGGAAGACGCAGCAACGAGATCATGCCCTCGTTTGTTGTCTCAAGAATTCTTGAGATACTGCGTACCATTGGATGCGATCCTGAAAAAGTTAAGCTTGTGGTGGCAGGACTGGCGTTCAAAGGTGAGCCCGAGACGGGAGACCTGCGCAGTTCCACGGGGGTAACTATCCTGGAACTCCTGGCTGAACACGTTCCAAATCTTGGTGTGTTTGACCCGGTGGCCGATCTGCGGGAGTTTGCCAAGAACGGTTTCTTAACCGGGGAATTGCCTAATCTACTTGAAGGAGCGTCTGGTCTCATAATCGCCAATAATCACCGATTTTTCGGATCGTCTGCCATACCGAGGGCAGTAATGCGGATGGGAAACCCTAGTTTTGTGTTTGATTCCTGGGGACTGATGTCACCTTCTGAGATTGTCCATTCGGGATCGGAGTATTTTTCTCTGTAAATCCAGGAAATGCAAATGCGTGTTCTCGGAGTAATTCCGGCTAGGGGCGGGTCAAAGGGGATTCCTAGGAAAAATATGCAAACAATTGGTGGAGTTACGCTAACCCGGTTGGCCGTCGAGGCAGGGGCTGGGTCAAAATTGGACCAAGTCATCTTGTCTACTGATGACAGAGAGATTCGAGATGAGGCCAATGGAACGAGGGTTAAGTCTATTCGGAGGCCCGACGGACTAGCTACGGACTCAGCTACCGCGCTAGACGTGATCCTGCATGCGCTCAATGCGGTGGAGGACTGGGGCGGGGAACCCTACGACGCGGTTATGATGCTCCAGCCTACTACCCCATTTCGCAATGCGAGACACATTAACAAGGCACTGGAACTGCTTAAGTCGAGTGAGGCGTTGGACAGTGTTATTTCAGTAACTCCAGTCACCGGCGGGCACCCCGCACGCATGAAGTTCGTGTCCGATGAGGGTATACTTATCGACCCGCCCTTCGCGGAAGCCGAGGAGAACCTACCTCGGCAATTGTTGCCTAAGTATCACATTAGGAACGGAGCAGTATATCTATCAAGAACTAGAAGTCTGCGTCGGAATAGCCTCAAGGGAAACCGATCTGCGGCCCTCATCATGACGGAGGAGGAGTCGGTCAATATCGACACTCCGTTTGACTTGGCACTTGCACGTTTCCTTGCATCTGGTTGCAGATGACATCGGTTATTGTATCTGAACCGCAGTTCACTCCATCCAGCGACCTGCGGTCACTTGGGAAGCACGCTGAAATAATTCAGGCCCCCCATCTAGACCAAGTTCAGTTTCGGCAACTTTTAGAGAAGAAGAACCCACAAGTTGCGATTATTAATCTCGATCTCCGTGTCGCACAGGTAGAGCTTGACTTGGCTCCGTCTCTCCGGTGCGTGGCCACCCCTACTACGGGCCACGATCATATTGACGTCTCGTCGCTGGGAGAGCGTGGGGCTGTGCTCCTGTCGCTTCGGGGGGAGAAGACATTGTTGAGTTCTATTCCGTCTACTGCCGAGATGACCTGGTGGCATGTTCTCTCTTTGGCGAGATCGAGATTCGAGATAGACAGGATTCTGATGGACGGCCAATGGACGCGTACTGAGCCAGGAGTTCAGCTATCTGGTGAGACTCTGGGTATTGTCGGAATGGGTAGACTTGGAAAAATGGTTGATGGCTATGCCAGGGCATTCGGGATGAAGGTGTCATGGTTTGATCTCAAGCCGTCGGTCCAAGGCAAGCCGAGCAGGTCGATGACGCTGGATCACTTGCTTGCAGAATCAAGGTTTGTCTCCATTCACATTCCAGGTGATGCGCAGAATGCTCATTTCGTCGATGACGATTTTCTTGGACGAATGCAACAGACTTCGTATCTGATTAATACTTCTCGAGGTAGTGTGGTGGACGAGGCGGCCGTGGCGCGGGCACTTCGTGCCGGTAGCCTCGCTGGCTACGGAGCCGATGTGTTGGCGTATGAAGAGAGTTGGAACGGCGAGATCGCCGAGATGAATCCTATTTGGCGTGCTAGAACGGCGGGTCACAATGTGAGCCTATCGCCACATACGGGAGGCTACACGCTCGGAGCAATCAGGCAGACCAGGTCCTTTATAACTCAAAAGGTCACAAATTGGCTATCGAATTAATTGCGGAGTTGTGTCAGAATCACAACGGGTCTTCGGAACTCCTGCGTAAAATGGTGGATGCAGCTGCGCAGTCTGGAGCTGACGTGGTCAAGATCCAGGCCATTTTTCCGGAACTGCTCACAAGGCGAGCGGCGTTTGAAATCGGCGGATCGGGGATTGATCGACCGTACGCGCTGGAGGTCGAACGATTGAGTAGGTTGATTCTGTCACCGAAGACGGAGGCCGATTTCGTGCACTGGTGCAGGGAGTCGGGGGTGGCTTCAATGATCACAGTCTTCGCCTTGGGCCAGGCAGAAAGGTACGCTTCCCTGGGGTACAGTAGAGTCAAGATCGCATCCTATGACTGCGGTTCTGTTCCTCTCTTGGAGGATGTGGGCAAGTACTTCAAACGTGTTTATGTATCAACGGGGGCAAGTTTCGACGAGGAGATCCGTTCGATGACAGAGGTTCTCGGCGATCGACTTGCGAGCGCCTTGCATGCTGTAACCAAGTACCCCAACCAAGCGAAAGACTGTCATCTAGAGAGAATAGACTGGCTGAAACGGGAGTTTGGCATTCAAAACACCGGCTGGTCCGATCATACACTTGTTAGCGAATATGGCGTCGAGGCTGGGAAGGCTGCGGTTTTGATGGGAGCGAATGTGATCGAAAGGCACTTCTCCATTTTACCCCCCAATGAGACAAAGGACGGCCCGGTATCCATCGGACCGCTTGAGTTGGCCGAGCTTCGCGAGTTCGCGAGCGACCCTGACTCGAGTAGCATAGATTCCGACTCCCTAGCGACCATGAGCGGCGACGCTCACCGAACTTTGTCATCTTCGGAGCTTCAGAACCGGGAATACTACAGAGGCCGGTTCGCGCGTCCAGCTGGCCCAGGTGTCTGGGACTCAAATTGGGGTGCTTGTATCACCGAGGAAGGCGAGGGCTAATAATTGTGTGTGGAATAGCTGCGTTTATCGGCGAGTCCAAGGACGGGCATCGTCTGGTCAGAGAACTTGCCAAGCGGTTGCGACATAGGGGCCCCGACCGAATTGGTTTTTTCAGTGACGAGCTCCGCGTGACCTTCGGTCATACGCGCCTCCGAATTCTAGATCTATCAGACGCCTCGGATCAACCGTTGATTTCTGCGAGCGGTCGTTATGTAATGGTGTATAATGGTGAGGTATACAATTATCGGGAGATCGCGCGCGATCTTCGACTCTCATCAAGAACGCGGGGCGATTCGAAAGTCCTCCTTGAGGCTATTGCGATGCTTGGGCTTGAACATGCCCTGAGGTGGTCCATAGGCATGTTTGCCGGTCTCATCCTCGATCGAAAACTTGGCGTCGTGCATGCCTTTCGGGACAGAATAGGTGTCAAGCCGCTCCACATCGCAGAGTATTCTGGTGGGGTCCTCTTCTGCTCGGAGGTAGGCCCCTTGGTGGCTGCCTTGAAGCCGAATTTTGACCAGAGGACTTGGGCATCGTATTTCGGCAGGGGGCTATACGTACACGACGCAAGCACCTTCTGGGAGGGAATAAGCGTTCTTCCTGCAGGTACTTACGCTACGTACTCCAAAGACAAGGTTGTGACACGCCGCTGGTATGACCTTGGGGCGCAATGTCTGGACGGGATGCGGGCCCCGATTGAGACAGGGGCTCCTCAAAGCAAGGAAGAGGCAGGGGCAAGTCTATTGGCTCTGCTGGACGATAGCATAAAACTTAGGCTACGGTCAGATGTGCCGGTCGGAGTATGTCTCAGTGGTGGCCTCGACTCCCAACTTGCCTTGGCACTCGCATCGCGCAGGAATGCCGGGCAGCCGATCCAAACTTACACCTACTACAGTGACGGTCCCGTGTATGACGAGAGGCCTCACATGGTTAGCGCTAGGCGACTAGTACCTGGCAAAGCAAACTATGTGAAGGTCACCCCAAGGGATGTTGTAGAGCGATCGCCTGTCTTGTTTGCCCATCACGGCGCGCCATTTGGAGGAGTTCCGAACGTCGCTATGGATCTTCTCTTCGAATGTGCTTCTCAGACCGGGACAAGAGTCCTAATTGACGGCAACGGTCTCGACGAAGCCTGGGCGGGCTATGATTACTACGGAAACTCGGACCAGTATTCGGACAGTGGGCCGGTGCAGGGGGCTTCGGACTCGTTTAGCGTTGGCGAACTCCTAAAAGAGGATTTCTTGGCTCTCGCCAAAGCACCTGATTTCACCCTTGTACCAACCCGTCTGGATGTCCTCCGGCGCCTTCAGATCAGAGATATTACCACAGCGAAACTCCCTCGTGTCAATCAGTTTGCTGACCGGACCTCAATGAGACACTCGGTCGAGTTACGAGAACCATTTATGGACCATCGGATTCTCGAGCAGGGAGTTCTTGCTGAGCGGCGCTTCAAGATTCAGGGAGGAATAGGTAAGTATCTTCCGCGGACGGTTTATCATGGGCTAACACGAGGGGCCGCCACTCGGAACCAGAAGCAGGCAGTGCAGACGCCGCAGCGGGAGTGGCTGAGACGTGAATTGCGTTCTTGGGCGGAAGACGCGGCCGCGCAGGTTGAAAGGGAGTTCGGCGGGGTATGGTTTCGAAAAGGCGCTATTTCCAAGTTGATGAAATGGTACATGGAGGGTAGCGCAGATAACAGCTTCCCAGTTTGGCAACTGCTATCGCTATCTATGGCGATTGAGTATCGGAGGTCTCTTTGAAGACTCGAGTAGTCTTCTCGTTACCTGTCGCGCAGTCGATGCGCGACTTCTTTCATCTCGGGCTCGCCAAGAAGGTTGTTGATAGGCTCGACAACGCCGACGTGGCGGTAGCTTCTCCGAGCGCCGGATATGGCTGGTTCGACGAAGAGGTCCGGCGGTATTTTGGCGACGAGGCAGAGATTTTCAGGGCGGAAGCACCGGTTAACGTTAACCGACCCCGGCTGTCTGCACTCCGAAAGCGCCTACCTGAGGGACCGGGTTCCGTCATTGCGAAGAGCCTTATTCGGCAGGAAGCTAGAGGGGGAGACCCGCTAGAGGATCTTCGGGCATGGAGCCCTACCCACGTGGTCCTGAACCACCCCTTGACGTCTCATGAGGAACCGCTTTTTCATTTCGCGACTCGGGAGTCAGTTCGCACGCTTGGGATCGTGAAGAGCTGGGACAATCTCGGGAAGAAGCTGCAATGCCTTCCACAGCGACTCTCAGTTTGGAGCGACTTGGATAGGTCCAGAGCTGTGCAGAAAAACGGATACAGGAGTGCTGATGTAGCCGTAAACGGTGCTGTTGGATTTGACCACTACATGGGATCATGCTTGATTACCAAGAACCAGCTGGCGGCGAAGTTGCGCTTTTCTCCCCAATCGTGCATTGTGACGTATGCGACCCTGGGCCAGTTCAGCATGGGCTACTATGGACGCGATGAAACTGAAGTTTTGGAGGACCTCCTCGAAGCGCTTTCCGGTTTTGAGGACTTTGTCGTCGTGGTGAGGCTACATCCTGCGTCGCGGCTCGAAGATTTTCAATTCTACATGAATAATCCCTCGGTGAGGTTCTCCCATGGGGGCTATAGACCTGGGGTGGGCTGGTATTTGGATCGAGCAGGAATCGAGGAGCAACACGGACTCCTTTCGCACTCAGATTTAATGGTCACGCCTGGTTCTTCTTGGGCGATAGAAGCTGCTATCTGCAAAACTCCGGTGCTGATGCCAGTCTATTCCACGCTTCAGCCACAGCATGCTCGGGCCCAGTTCGACTCATGGCACCTTGCAACGCATTTTAAGCCGATCGCTGAACTTGATCTCCTGCCAATTCTCCGTTCACGGGAGGATTTTATGGACCACGTTCGGGATGTTATGGCCGGCCGGCTAAGTGTGAAAGAAGACTTGGAGCGACTGGGAAACCTCATCGGTGGGCCGCTCGGTGGTGCAGGAGATAGCGTAGCAGATTGGCTTCTGCGGGAAATTGCGCGATGAGGACGGTCCTATTTGTCCCAGATTGGTACCCCTCCCCCTCGAACCCGGAGGCCGGGGTCTTCAATAGGAGGATCGCAACCTCACTCGCGACGTTTGCTCGTGTGGCCGTGCTTAGCCTTAACAATCGCCACGAATCGGCACCGGCAATATTCCTTTGCACGCATGGCGACTTCGTCCAGGCTCGGCTGGGGCAGGGGCGGTTCACCCGCTGGCCCATGATAGGCTCATTTGAGGTGACAAGGCTTTTGAGGGACGCGAGACTTCTGGTCGAGCACAGCCTGGGATGCAAAGTGGACCTAATTCATGCGACAGACCTTAGCGCTGTGCTTACCACCAAAGCCTGGCCGAAAACTCCGCAAGTGCTCACTCATCACTGGACTGGTCTGGCGACCGGCGGGGCATCTTGGATGCAACGAGCGCACGTCAGGCTGGCCTGGCCAAAATGCCGCGCAATCATGAGCGTGAATCAGGACGCCGGGTACTTGGGCCAGTACGCTGGGGACACTCCCGTTCATTGGGTTCCGAATGTGCTTGACGAGGATGTTTTTCATTCCGATGAGAAGGGTGTAGACGAGCGTTCCCTCACGGTGGTGCACGCCTCTCTCTTCGGTCCGCTGAAGCGAACTGCGGACGTTATTCGGGCTTTTAAAAAGGTCCTCCAAAGGGTGCCCGCTCGGCTTCTGATGTTTGGCGATGGTCCGGAGCGGCAAAGCACTCAGGCTCTGGCAGAGGCGATTCTGCCAGAGCGATCATTCCTGTTCCCGGGCAAAGTGTTACCCAGCCAACTCGGAGAGGCTTTTCGTCGAGCCTCCGTAATGCTTCTGCCGAGTTCGTTCGAGACGTTTGGATGTGTTGCGATGGAGGCCGCGGCATGCGGGTGCTACGTGGTGTCCACCGGGGTTGGAGGCCTAGCTGGTGTCGTGACTCCAGAAATGGGTGCAGAGGTTGTCGTGGGAGACGTCGATGCCATGGCCGAGTGTGTTGCATCCATTCTGGGAGGGGAGAAAGTGGATCTCCTGAAGCGCGACGAGATGGCCCGACATGTCAGGTCCCAGTTCGGGCGCTTCGCCGTAGGCCGCCGGATTCAAACAGTATATAACGAGGTCATGCCTTGAGAGTACTAATTGTGTGTCGCTACTCGCCCCCTGCACCAGAGGTGGGTGCAGTGCGCCTGCGAAACATTGGAGCTGGACTACTTCGGCTGGGCCACGAAGTAGCCTACTATTCGGTATGGAACGTCACGGCGAGAGGTGCTGAGATTCCCCAAGGCGCTGCCTTCTATGGTTCATCGCGATCGAGGCGCCCGGGCAGACTGGTTCGAGCAGCACTGAGGCTACCGGGATTTCGGCAGATCGGCGGTCAAATTAGAGTGAGGGAGCAGACGTCGTTTTCAGCCGGACTCAAACCGGCAATGGAATTCCTCCGGCCCGATCGTGTGCTCGTTTCGGTCCCTGACTTCGAGGAAGGTTTGTCTGCACTTCGTGAGGCGGCAGAAGCCGGATTGCCGACAATTCTGGACATGAGAGACCCATGGTACTACTCTGGGATGACCCCCGGGGTGGCGGAGAAGTCGGACCTGCTGGAACGGGCGAAAGAACTGGTCTCACTGGCACATAAGAGGGTCACCGTCTCCAGAGCACTAGCAGACCACTTGACAGAGCATCACAATTGTCACTTCGAAAGCGTTACCAACGGGATCGACCATTCTGTGGACCTGAGATCGTTCACTAACTCAGAGTCGCTGGCCGCTGAGGGTGATTACCCGCTTTTTTACAGCGGCTTGTTGTATGCTGGGCGAAGGACGCTTGACCCAATTCTCATCGCGATGAAAAGGTCGCCAGGCCTTGGGCCGCTCCTTTATGTAGGGCCATCGCAGAGACTGGTCCTTTCCAACGCCCAGACGCTCGGTATCTTGGATCGGGTGACGGCTATTCCTAGCGTTTCGCGATCCGACTTACCAGCACTCATAGATTCCGCTCGAACGTGCATTTCTGTTGTTGCAGACTCTAATGCTGACAAAGGATCTCTCCTCGGCACGATTCCAGGGAAGACTTTTGAGTATGTTTCAAGAGGGAAACGAGTGCTCGGAGTTGGTGACCCGAGAGGTGCGCTAGCTGACTTCTTGCAAGCAGCAAACGCTGGAATCTGTGTCAGGGGTGAAGACACGTCTGCAATCGTTCATGCGGTTGGACGGTTGGCACGCGCAACAGAACCGTTCTCTTCGCAGGTGGAGGACTACCACTGGAAACGTTTGGGTCAGAATTACGCCGAAATCATCGTGGCGCCGATGAAAGACCAAGCAACAGGATGATATCCAGGCTGCGCGGCGGTATGGCGGTTATCATTTCCCTAGCGGTAGTCTTAGGACCTCGTTTTGGGATTTTCCAAGTGGTACTCCTTGCCCTTCTTGGCGCGTGTATTTTGCTAGGCCGGCATGGTCGGTACAGCCTAGCGACTGAGTCCATCCCGTGGTACCGACACTTTCTCGCTCTATGCTTCTTCGCAGGCCTCATGGCAGTGTTCAGATATAGCGGAGAGGGTATCGAAGTGCGGTACCTCCAACTACTTGCGGGAGCGCTTGCCGTCCTCCTGGTTGGCCTAGTCTCGTTGATATCGCCTCAGGACCGACGATGGGCGCTGAGGGGAGTAGTTTCCGGCGTGGCGGTCCTGGTCTTGGCATCTGGCGATTTTCGCGAATTCCTAGAGTCGCCTTGGCTCAGATTCGGGTATGGCCTCAATGAAAATACTGCAGCGACGTTTTTCGGAATGGGTGCCATGTGTTGCATTGTACTGGCTCAGGACTCTAGCTCCAGGGCCGGGCAAGCGATAGGGGGAATTGCTTGGCTGCTATGTGTCGTTCTGACCTTGAGCACAGGGTCTCGAAGTACATTTCTAGCCGAAGTTATTGGGTCACTCGCACTTCTTAGGGTGCGTCCCAGACTTCGCTCGCTTATTGTCGTTGCCGCCCTTGGCAGTGCTCTGTTCTTTGCGTTGGGCGAGAAGGGGTTCGAGTGGAAGCAGATATCGGTCGTGGAGAGACTTGTGAACCCAAGGGGTTCATCTGAGAGCGAGCGAATGGCGGCTGCAAAAGCTGCGCTTTCAGCGTTTGTTGAAGCCCCGCTGCTAGGGGCTGGTGTCGGGAGTCGCGACAGACTCTCGAAGAGAGGATTCTATTCCCATAACGACCTACTGGAAGTAGCCAGTATCTATGGGTTAGGGGGGGTATTCCTATGGCTGGTGCTCTGGGGAGCACTATTCAGAACCGCCCTGAGGAGCCCTCAAGGCCGAGGTTTCTTTGCTTTTGTATTCATTGTTGGTCTGTTCAAACCGATATATCTGGAACCAGCGATGATCTACATGCTGATGCTGGGAGTGAGAAAATGACCAGACAGTCCGCCAAACGGGTATTGGTTGTTGCTCACAACTATCCCCGTTATCCGGGAGATGCTTACGGGCATTTCATCGAAACTCAGGTAGAGCAATTGGCGCGCCTGGGGAACTTGAAGGTTGATGTACTATCTCCGGTTCCATTTCGAAAGTGGAGGCGTTCCGGGTTGCGAAGCGGGACTCCAGGAATGGCCATAAAGGTATATCGACTTCCGTGTCTAACAGCAGGCAATTCACACG
>CAYXSE010000118.1:0-10957 GCA_964466675.1 uncultured Rhodothermales bacterium
GGAGGGTGAAGAACCACTCGATATAGAGGAGTTCGCGGCCGTATACCGTGCGAATTGAGGGCACGCTCTCGATCATCACAACCGCCACGCTCACCAGGATGGCTATGATCAGGGCGATGTCGAAGGCTTTGCCGGCCGGCGTATCCGCCTCAAAAATGATCTCGTGCAGGCGATTACGCCAAGTCTGTGCGCTGCGTGTCTGGGGATTCTGGGGTGCGATGAGATTCCGGTTCTTGTGAGGGCACTTGCAAGATCGTGGTTTCTTGGGCCACATTCCGACGTCATTACACGGTGCTACTCCGATGCGAACCCTCCTGGCTCTTGCTCTCGCGATTCTCGTCACTTTCCCCGCCAGCGCGCAGCCCGATTCGCGCCGCGTTTTCATCTCTGTTGATATGGAAGGAATCGGCGGCATTGGCACCTCTCAGATGACCCGCTCCTCTGGGAAAGACTATGCTTTGGGACGAAGGCTCATGACCGATGAGGTGAACACCGTCGTGGCGGCAATTTTTGAGATGGGGCCCGCCGAGATCCTCGTGAACGATTCGCACGGCGACATGCGAAATCTGCTTCACACCCAGTTGGATCCTCGGGTGGAATACATCCAGGGAAACATCAAACCGCTCGGCATGGTGCAGGGGCTGGATGAGTCGTTCGATGCGGCCGTATTTATTGGATACCACGCCCGCGCCGGTACCGAAGGAGGGTTCCTGGCTCATACCGGGTCCGGGTCCGTCAAGGGGCTTTGGCTCAACGGCATCGAGGTCGGAGAGGGGGGACTGAACGCATTCTTTGCGGCGTCTGTTGGCGTTCCAGTAGTCCTGGCGAGTGGGGATCAGACCTTCGCCGACCAGTTCGCTTCCGTGGTTCCAGGCGTGCACACGGTCGCCACGAAGACTGCTATCGGTGCAGAAGTGGCCCGTCTTGTGCACCCGGACGTGGTGTTGCAGCGTCTGAAGGAGGCGACCGGGGCGTCCCTCTCCGAGCTTGAATCGGCGAGTCTCCTGGACGTGGCCGGCCCCGTTTCCATTCGAATGCGGTTCGCCGGTACGACCCGCGCCGACATCGTGCAAGCCATCCCGGGGATGCGTCGGATCGACGGCTTTACCGTTGAAATTGAGGCCGAGAACATGGATCGCGCATACAGGATGGTTCGGCTTCTCTACAAGTATATAAGTTGGTAGCGCACGGCCTCGCACGGACGGCGACCCGGGGGCGGACGCTCTGTCTCCCTTGAGTGGCCGTCCGCTTCGGCACGGTCTAGTCGAATTTTCGTGGTAGACCGCGTTCTGCGAAAACACCCTCGCCGGCGCGGGGTACTCAACTTTCACGGCTGATGAAGGCTCGAACTCACCCCAGGACTGTCTCATGGAAAACGCACGCTTGCAACTGGACGGCGCCGAGTACGAGTTGCCTGTAACGGTAGGCTCGGAGGGAGAGCTCGGGATTGGCATCAAGAAGCTTCGCGGGCAGTCCGGCGCCATTACGCTCGATTCCGGGTACGGCAATACCGGGTCGTGTGAGAGCTCGATCACCTTCATCAATGGTGAGGAAGGAATCCTCCGGCATCGGGGCTACTCCATCGAGCAGTTGGCGGGCCAATCGACGTTTGTCGAGGTAACCTACCTACTGATCTATGGGGCGCTGCCAACAGCCGCTGAGCTGGCCTCTTTCAAGGAAAAGCTGACGCATCATAGCCTCCTTCACGAGGACATGAAGAAGTTCTTCGAGGGATATCCGCCCAACGCGCCTCCGATGAGTGTGCTCTCTACCATCGTGGCGTCTCTTTCTGCTTTTTATCCCGAATCTGAAGACTCCGAGGGGCTGGAGCTGAATGTGGTCCGGCTACTCGCGAAACTGAAGACCATTGCGGCTTTCGCCTACAAGAAGTCCATCGGACAGCCGTTCATCTATCCTCGGAACGAACTAGGCTTTTCGGCCGACTTCCTGCACATGCTGTTCGCGGTACCATCGGAGGAGTATCAAGTCTCGCCGCTGGTAGCCAAGACCCTGGACAAGCTTCTTATTCTTCACGCCGACCATGAACAGAACTGCTCGACGGCGACGGTGAGAATGGTAGGCTCCAGTCAAGCGAACCTGTTCGGATCCATATCGGCTGGGATCAGTGCCCTCTCGGGCCCGCTTCACGGCGGGGCGAATTCGGCCGTTATCCGTCAGCTGGAGCAGATCGCAGCCGACGGCGGTAACGTCCAGAAGTACATCGGCCTGGCCAAAGACAAGTCTTCCGACTTCCGCTTGATGGGCTTTGGCCACCGCGTGTACAAAAATTTTGACCCCCGGGCCCGCGTCATCAAGTCGTCTGCCGACGCCGTGCTCGCAGAACTGGGTGTCGATGACCCGCTGCTCGATATCGCAAAGCACCTCGAACAGGTCGCGCTTGAGGACGACTACTTTGTCTCCCGCAGACTTTATCCAAATGTGGATTTCTACAGCGGAATCCTGTATCGTGCGATGGGAGTTCCCACCAACATGTTCACAGTGATGTTCGCCCTCGGCAGACTCCCCGGTTGGATTGCCCAGTGGCTAGAAATGAAGAGAGACCCATCTACGCGTATTTATCGCCCCAGGCAGGTCTATGTGGGCGAAACAGCACGCGATTACGTATCGATTGAGCATCGTCAAGCGAATTAGCTTGCGAGGCGTATTTTCCCTAGAACCCTTTCCCGAATCACGAGGATTGAGATTATGAACACACGGCTACCGGTACTCCTCTTGCTCGCCCTCGCGGCGGCTCCGGTACTGGCCCCTTTCGCAGTCGCGCAGGAGCGCGCTGAGGACACTTGGTATCTGCGTCCGCGCGCAGGTCTTTCTTACTACCTTGGCGACAACGACAAGGCCATTAATTTTACAAAAGGGGATCTCTTCAATGAAGTGCCTCTGCCTTGGAACCTCGCGTTTGAAATCGGCAAGCGGGTGTCTCCTACCCGCGAGTTCGGAGTGGCGCTGGCCAGTAGCGGCTTTGGGAACATCAATGACTTCCTGAAGGACAGCGGCTGGAACCCGGGCGAGGACAATGACGCGTTCGCTCTTCAGTTCATGATGCGCAACTACTTCGGCACCGGCAAGCGCGCCCTCTTCTGGCAGACCGGCCTCGCCTTGCAATACACGGACACCAATCAGTACGACGGTACCGTAGCAAGCCTGAACGGTCCGAAGGAGACGGGCATCGCCTTCGGTCCACACATCGGACTGGGCATCGACTTCCGGATGAGCGACCGTACCTCGATCGCTCTCGAGACCGGCTTCGCCTACATGTTCCCGGATGCCGCATCTGACGGGCGTTCGGACGACGACGGTGATGGCGGTTTCGGCCCGGGTGACCTCCTCGGATGGAACACCTTCGCCGTGTCGTACGACCTGAAGAAGTTCATTCCGGCCATGGTCACGGATCTCATCTGTCCAGCGGATGCGGTGGATACCGGCTCCCCGGTGACGTTCACGGGCTCGCACAATATGGATGCGTCGGGAATGGTGCTTTCCACCTGGGACTTCGGTGACGGAGCGACGGCCGCTGGCCTCACCTCCAGCCACGCGTTCAACCGCGAAGGCACCTACAACGTCATGTTCGCTGTTTCCAACGGGAACGGCAGGGGCATGGATTCGAGGAGCTGCACGGTGACTGTCGAGGATCCGTGCGAATCCGCGAGGATCACTTCGATGACGGCATCGAACATGGCCCCGGACACACGCTCCGCCGTGCGCTTCTCGGCCAACACCACCGGAACGCAGCCAGCCACTTACAGCTGGGACTTCGGTGATGGATCGAGTTCGAGCTCGGCCAACCCAAGCCACACGTACTCCAGTGCCGGGACCTACACGGTCACCCTGGACGTCACGAACTGTGGCGGGATGGTCAGCCGTACCATGTCCATCACGGTAGTGCCTTACGAGGCTGCCATCTGCCGCGAGATCGAGGAAATGAACAGCGCCTTCTTTGCGCGCAACTCCTCAACCCTCACCGCTGAAGCTCGGGCTCTTCTGCAGGAGAACCTGGAGATTCTTAGCCAGTGCCCGAACCTGCATGCACGCGTCGAAGGCTGGGCCGCCCCAGGCGAGCGTCGTGCGCAGCAGCTCTCAGAGGACCGAGCCCGCGCGGCCGAGCAGTTCTATGTCGACAACGGCATCGCTGCGAGTCGCCTGGTAACGGCCGGCATGGGCCGCGCTCAGGGCCTCACCTCCAAGAAGGAAGGCATGGCCCAGTTCCATCGCGTGGACACGATCCCCGTCCGGCACTAGGACCTAAAGCATTGCGCTTTTGAGAGAGGGCGGACCTGCATCGCAGGTCCGCCCTCTCTGCGTTTGGCGTGGCCTGAGTCGTGGTGCGCGGGCTCGCCGGTAGTGAAGAGCAGTCATGTCCGGGATGACCCCAGGTTTGCTGATTACCGGATCAGCACAATCGTACTAGTTTGAAGAGTTTTTCCCGATATCGATGTTCGAACGAGAAACACACCGCTTGACAAATGTGGGAATGAGAGAGGGACGGTGCTTGCACCTGCGGGAGCCGCGACATTTGCTACCTCCCTTCCTTGCAGGTCATAAATCGTCACAACCAAGTTGGTAGTTGGCGCGTACAGACTCAGCGTGAAGGTGCCGTAGGAGGGATTGGGATAGACTGTCTGGCCTTCCTTGCTGGGCCACCGGAGGGACACTGCTTCTAGTGCCAAACTGCGAAGAAAAGAAGTGTCCCCATATTCCAATTCAGGAAGAATTGCACCCACCAAATCGGTAGCCCGACCAACACGATAGACAAACGCATCCGAGAAAAAAATTATTCCGCCATCTACTTCGAGACGCAGGTTTGTTGAGTCCGCTTCTGCTCCGGCTGGATTGGATACTAGCCTAACAATGACCGGAAACGGCGTGCGCGATGATTCTAGAGTATCGACTGGCAGTTGGGCATCGAATACGGACCTCGGGGACGTAGGCAGGAGAGTGTCGGGGGCGGCAAATTCAGGATTCTCACCGGAGGTAAACAACACATACCCTCCTTGTCCTCGACTGTACCAACGCCCAGCCTTTGGCGGGCAGTTGGGTTCAGGCTCACAATGAACGACCGAAATCTGCACCCAACGCACCCCTTGGCTTAGAGAATCTCTCGCCGCGTGCAGAATGACATTCGTGCGGAGTACCTGGTTCTCATGCTCGTAGTGCCAGTAGCTACCAATGTCCAACGGGAACCACTCGCTGGGATCGAGCTCTTGCGCAGCGGAATCCATCAATAGTAGCGAGATGACCACCAGCCATAAGAAGAATCTTAATACGCCAAGACTAGGCTCTTTTTTTCGTTTGACTCTCAGGGCCCGATTCGCCCCTCTTCCGTAGCGACGCAATAACGGGAACGTCGCTCGCCGTTTCGATGGCCTAGTCCGAATCAAGGTTTCGAGAACCGGAGCACGCCGTCTTCGCGGAGTCGGTCCAGGAGCGTCTGCAGCTCGGTGTCGTGCACGGTTGTACTGTCCAGCCCGTCAGGCCCGGTCAGGGCGGATATAGCGGCTTCGTGGCGGGCATCCAGTCTGTACACCTGACCCGCGGCTACGAGCACGATGCCGTCACCCTCTCTGTAATAGGCCGCCTGCGACGTGGAGGAGGCCTTGAGCCGCCCTTCTGTCATTGGTGACGGGTCGTCGACTCCGACCCGACCGCGCACCGCCTCCGTGAGGCGTTGCGCGATCCAGCGATTGAGCGTGGCATCGTCGCCCAGCAGTTGTCTGACCTGCGTCCGCAGGTCAGACAGGACGTCCGCGCTGAGCAGTCCCGGATCAGCCACAAGTGCCGGAGAGGGGTCGAAATACCGATCTGAACCCAGCCCCTCCTCGCCCGCATAACCCAGCGCGGCCTCAAGCAATTCCAGCGGTGCCGGCGCCCTGAATCCAATCGACACGGTGATCGAGGGCTCAAGAGCTACCCCATGGTGCGCAATGTGTGGTGGCAGGTAAAGCGCATCCCCGGGTTCTAGCTCCCACGACTCGTCGGCGTGGAACTCGGCAAGCACGGCCACATCGGAGTCTTCCTCCCAGACTGGATGCTCGATGGGCGTCGTGCAAATTTCCCAACGACGACGACCCGCGCCCTGGATCAGGAAGACATCGTACTGATCGGTGTGTGCGCCAACCCCACCACCGGGAGCCGCGTAGCTCACCATCGCATCGTCCACCCGCCAGTTGCTGGCGAACCTGAACCGATCAAGAATGTCGGCGATCTCCGGTTTCAATCGATCCACCTCCTGCACCAGTATCGTCCAAGCACTGTCAGGGAGATCGTCGAATTCCTCCGCTTCAAACGGGCCATGGTAGACCTCGGGAGGCCACTCCGAGTGCAGAATCAGACGCGAGTCTGCGTCATCGGAGGTAGCCAACTCCAGGAGCGCTTCCGGTGAAATGGGATCGAAGTCTGAAGGCAGGACCCCCCTGAGTAATACGGGCTTCTTCTGCCAGTATTCGGCCAGGAACTCGGCAACGGGCATCGAGCCAATGTGCGTCGGGGCCGTCATCGCCACAGGTATTGGATCAGCTTAAAAACCGGCCAGGCCAGGAGCAGCGCCATTACCACGGCCATCGTCACGACAGACCGCTTCTGCCTCGGAAATTGGTAGTTGCAGAACGGACACGTCTCGGCATCCTTCGGGGCTTCCAGGGCACAGGAAGGACACTCCATCGTGTCGCTCATGATCGGTCGGCGGCGATGAGTGTCGGAACGGTCGACGAGTCCCAGGGCCACACCAACCCTTGCGCGGTGGATGCGGCGTGTTCCTTTCCGTAAAGTTGCTCTACCAGGTAGAAGGCAGGCTCATAGCTCATGCCACCGCCAACCGACGTGATAAACTTCCCATCAACCACGATCCGTTTGTCGAACTGTACGTCGACCTTCGGAAACCGCTCCTGGAACGCCTCTCTGTCCCCCGGAAAAGTTGTGGCAACTCGACCGTCCAACGCACCGGTCGCCGCCAATGGAAACGCACCGTCACAAACGGTCACCACCCAGGTTGCGCGTTCGACCGCGCGAGAGAGCCAAGCCATGTATTCGTCGTTCTCGAGATCCGAGGTCATGCTGCCGCCCGTACTTGGGATGACCAGGATGTCAATCTCGGGAGCGGTGTCGAAGCTGTAGTGAGGGGTCACCAGAATGCCTTCGAAAGTCTCGACGGGCGCTCCGTCCGGCGATACAACAAACGGCTGGATATAGTCTCCGTTGTCTCGAAAGACACTATGCTGAAAAACGTCATAGGGCGCCATCAGCTCCGAGTTGAAGACCTGTGGCATCACGACGAACCCAGCGGTCAACACGCGGGCTCCTTCCGGGCGATCTGGGATAGACGGTCTGACAATGTCAATGACCGGCTCCTGTACACACCCGGACACGAGAAAGAGGATCAGTAAGAATCTCATAGGTGAGCCTGAAGCTCTTGCACCAACGCATCCCTGACCGGAGCCTCAATTTGATTGGCATCGACCTCCCCGAGACGCGCAGGTTTCGTCGAGTTTTCCCGGTCGCTCTCCAGTCTCCTCAGCACGACTACGGCCGTCATCGTTGCGAGCACGGAAATGAACGCCGTCTTGATTAGTTTTCCAAGCATGATCGTTTTGGTTCGCTGTGTCCGGAAACGAATCTCGGGACCGTCAGGTTTCGACCAGGGGCCTCAAGAAGTCACGGAATGCAACTAACAAGGTCAGCGTGGAGAACCCGCGCCGAGGATCACGCGGCCCGCATCGGGCCCATCTTGCTGGAGCATCGGAGACGTAGGACTGTGAGGGAGAAACACCCTGTCATCGACTTCCTGTTTGAGTATTACCGCTTTCGCCCCGCCAAGCTCGGCCTTTGGTCTCCCGGCCTTGGAGTAGTCCTGAATGAAGGGCTGGAGACGTTTGGGGATCGAAGACACTTCCGTGAGGTCCCCGAAGGCGTGGAGATCCACGTCCGGGAAATGGGAACCAGAAGCATCGAATCCACACAATGGATCTTGAGGCTGTTGGAAGAGACCCAGAGTCGCCCCCCTCAATTCGGCTGCCACGGCCTACACGAATGGGCCATGGTCTATGGAACGGACTTCCCGAGGCACCTGGATACTGCACTCCGCCTCAGCCCAGAAGAAATCGGAGTGGTCGTGGAAAGTCAGAATCTGACCTGCACACATTTCGACGCCTTCCGTTTCTTTGCCGATCCCGCGAAGCCGCTCAACCGAGACCAACTCAGCAGGGAGGACATGGCCCGGCGCGAGCAACCCGGGTGTCTTCATGCGAACATGGATGTCTACCGGTGGGCCATGAAACGCTACCCTTGGGTATCCAGTGATTTGATTGCAGACGCGTTCCTGCTAGCCTTGGAGATCAGGCAGGTGGACATGCGAGCCAGCCCCTACGAATTGAGCCACCTGGACTGCGAGCCAATCAGAATCGAGACGACGGAAGGACGAGTGCAGTACCGAGAGTTCCAGGTGGACTTCCATCGGCGTGCCCTGCCCCTAAGGGAGCGACTGATCACGGCGTATCGGCGTATCCTCAGCGAATGCGAGGAGCTAGCGATAGAACCCGTAGATCGATAGGTCATCCCGCCGCATGTTCAGCGACAAGACGATCGCCAGCAACGCGGTGTGCGCGAGGATCGCGGACCCTCCGTAGGAGATGAATGGGAGCGGGATGCCAATGACCGGGAGGACCGCTGTGGCCATTCCGACATTCACGATGATGTGAATCAGATAGACCCCGACGGCGCCCCCGGCCACCATCAATCCGAAGGGGTGTTTCATCTGCCCGCCGAGATACACCAGCCTCACCAGTAGGAACGCGAAGAGCAGGAGCACGATCGCCGTCCCGAAGAATCCGAACTCCTCGCCGATGACACTAAACACGAAGTCGGTCGACTGCTCCGGGATGTACCGGCCCTGTGTCTGAGTCCCCTGCATGAAGCCCTTCCCGAAGAGTCCACCCGACCCGATCGCCGCAAGAGATTGAACCAAATGGAACCCGACCCCGTGGCGGAATTCTTTGGCCGACGGGTCCGTGAAAGACAAGATCCGCGCTACTTGATGAGGCTGTAGAACACGGAACAAGGCGGTAGCTACCACTACGATGGTTCCAGCCGACAGCCCCGCCCCGAGAAGGCCCATGCGCCGGTCGCCGGTAAGCCACCACAGGAATCCGCCGAATACGACGGCGAACCCAATCGCCGCGGGCAGATAGACGATACTCAGGTAACCGGCCGCCGCGGGAGCCAGGAGCAACAGCAGAATGGGGTACGGCACCCCGGACCAAAAAAGCAGGACGGGAATGAGGCCGACAAAGACGAGGGCCGTCCCCGCATCGTTCTGAAGCACAACCAGCACGGTTGGTAGCAAGACCATGGCAATCATCGTGGCGGCGAACCGTAGATCTGATGTGGTACCTCTTCGGCCCGCCGCAAGTTGGGCAATCCCGAGAACCGTCCCGACCTTCGCCAACTCAGACACCTGGAAGGAGACGGGACCGATGAAGAGCCAGGACTTCGCGCCGTTAATCTCTCTCCCGAAGACCAGCGCCGCCACCAGAGACAGCATGGATGCGGCATAGATGGCGTAGGCCGCTTTCTGGTAGAAACGAACGGGGAGGAACAGGGCAAAAATGATCCCAGCGAAGCAGATTCCCAACCAGACGGCCTGCCGATAGTAGTTGCTGCGGACCGAGGCGGGGAGAAATTCTGCCGCCGGCCCGTGCGTAGTGCTGTATATGGCCACGAGCCCCACCGACACCAATGTCATCCAGATGAGGATGGTTGGATAGTCCAGGTTTCGGTACCAGCTGCGCATGTCTGGAGAGCCCCGGGAAGTTAGTTGGATTCCAGCACTGGCAGGGGATCGGACTCGAGCGCCAGCATACGTTCCACGAGATAGTCTCGTGTCAAACTTCCCGTGAGATACTGTTCCGCCATCAGACTGGCTATGGGCCCTGCCGCCGACCCGCCGAATCCAGCGTTCTCCACCATCACGGCCAGCGCAATCTTGGGCTCATCAAAAGGCGCGAACATGATAAATACGGAGTCATCTTGGCCCCGAGGATTCTGTGCGGTACCGGTCTTCGCCGCGCTGTCGAACCCGGGAATCCCAAGGAATCGTCCCGAGCCTACCTCCATGACTCGACGCATCGCCACGCGGACAAGGTCAACGAACTCGGGATCGATAGGCATGCGCACTCCGTCTGGCTGGTCCTGGGGTTCGAACACGCCGGTGACAGAGTCCGCTATCTCCTTGACCAGATGAGGCTTGCGAAGCATCCCGCCCATCGCCATCGCCGCCGTGTACCTGGCCAATTGCAGTGGGGTCACCCCAAGAGTCCCCTGGCCGACTCCCAGGTTCATGCCATCGCCCACACTCCACCCGTCAGCATCACGCTCTCTGAAGCTTGCGTCTGGAATCAGCCCCTTCACCTGTTCCGTCAGATCGGTGTCAATCAACTCGCCAAAGCCAAATTGTGCGGTGTAGCTCACAAAATCGTCGATATCTATCCGGCGCATCATCTCGAAGAAAAACGTATTGCACGATTCCTGGACGGCCGTAGAGATGTCCACGTCGCCATGGACATGCATACACCTGAAAAACCGGCCGCCTCCGATTGGGTGATAACCTGGGCAGTAGACTTTCTCCGTCGGAGTGACAACCCCCGTCTGGAGGGCGATCATGGCGATCATCGGCTTCCAGGTAGAACCGGGCATCAATTGAGATTGCGTGGCGCGGTTGAACAACGGCTTCTCCTGGCCGTCGTTCAGAGACGCCCATCTCTCGGAATTGATCTCGCGTGTGAACTCGGACAAATCGAAGTCAGGCATGGACACAAGCGAAAGAATCTCTCCGGTGGCAGGGTCCAGCGCGACCACAGATCCACGCTTCCCGACGAAGAGACTCTCGGCTAACGCTTGCAAATCGGCGTCGATGGTCAGCCTCAAGGACTGTCCCCCAATGGGAGCCATG
>CAYXSE010000119.1:0-10933 GCA_964466675.1 uncultured Rhodothermales bacterium
GGTTACAACAATGGGCCCATCCGCGGTGCCGTGGTCCTTGAGTGCCAGACAAGCCAGCATCGCCGTGAATCCGGCTGTCCCAATCACCATGGAATCCCGAGCAGAAATTTCGGCCGGAAGCCGCACGACGTGAGCCGAGTCCAGTCGGGCGCGTTCTGAATATCCTCCGAATCGAGTCTCGCCGATGCCCCAGCCAGTCTGGATCACGACGTCTCCCGGCGAAAATGAGGGGCTCCGGGAAGACAATACTTCCCCAACAAGGTCTATCCCCGCTACAAACGGATACGGAGCGCGGACAATGGGGCCGGAGCCTGTCACGGCCAGCGCATCCTTGTAATTCAGGCTCGACCAGAGCACCCGAACGTCCAGATCCCCTTCTGGCAGAGCGGATTCCCGGATGTCACGCAAGCGGACCACCGGATCTTCGCCCGCCTCTTCGATATACAACGCCTGGGACATTCTCACCTGCCGAAGATGCGAACGTCCTTCCGCGGCTGCAACCGATGCCGCCCACATGCGTCCGATTGGCTAGTGGAAACATTGGGCATGTCCTACCCGGGTCGTGCTCGTCTCGGATGCCTATGAACTCAGCACCCCGGCATACCCGCGTCCGCGAGCGGAATCAAGCATACGCGAACCGGATTCTGGTAGCCGTTGCGATTACAACGGCTCTGGCCATCCTCACCGTCCACTTGCCATTCGGCGCCGCTCCCCAGAGGGTCGGGTGGCGGGTGGTCTCGCCTGAGGAAATCATTGCTCTCGAAGACATCCGGATCGAGGACGGCATCTCCCAGATTCGGGGATCCAACTACCGGGAGGCGACGCCTGTCATCGCGGTGGCTCTGCCCGCGGACCAGACCCAAGAAGACATACAGTCGGATTCTACGGAAGCCACCCTCGCCGAGGTGAGAGACGAGCCGGGACGACGTATGAACAGCCTCGCCCCGCTCATCCTCGCTGCCGCGGAAACCATGCCCGAAATCAGGGGCGGGATGGGAGCCTACTACATCAACATTATCTACCCGAAAGTTGCGATTGACGCTGGAATTGAGGGTCGCTTGGTACTCGATTTCGTCGTAAACGCGGACGGTCGACCGAGCCAGATCGAAGTCTATTCGCCGCTTCATCCACTTTGTGACTCTTCAGCCGTTCGTGCCCTCCGAAAGACGCTCTTCATGCCTGGACGAAATAACGGAAAGGCCGTAGCGGTCAGGATGCGGCTGCCCGTGGTGTTCAGGATCCAGCGATCGGACCCGGATCCCTAGGGGCGGCGGCCGTCGAGCAACCCGACCTCGGGTTCTCCAATGTCGAGGGTACCCAAATCCATCACCTGCCCGGAAATCTCGGATCGCCATCGGCGCCGAGCGGCTGAATTGGCTCGAGCCACCTCGAGGCTCGCCCCAAGGCCCTCATCCGTGACCTGAAGGGTGCCAATCAATTCGTGCCAAACCCGACCTCCCCGAGTTCTCCAATGAATCTCGACCTCAGCACGATAGCGGCGCGTGTCCGCCAGATACTCCCAGGAGTTCACGAAAATGAACGCGCGTCCGGCTCCGGCGAAGCCCGATAGGCGACGCAGGATGAGCCGACCTGCCTGTTCGGCCATTCGGGAAACCTCCGCCACCTGGTCTTCCTCGCTCTTCTGCGTCACCGTAACCACCGAAGATCCCACGGCCAACGAGCCGTTGGAGTATGCGGCGACTACGTTGAACTCCACGAGCGCCTCCCCCGCATCCCGGAATGCCGAACGCAGAAAGAAATGGAAGTCGCGATACCCGCCCGCGGTGCTGAGGTCGAATCGGCCACCGCCGAGCGATACAGGAATTCGGAGGCCCGGGTCCTCCGTATTCAAGACCCTCACCGTCGCTACCATCGGGCCGGGAATCTCCGCTTCCAGGTCTTCCCATTCATTCGTACCGAATTTGGTCCTCTGCACCCTGGGAGACAATTCGTACTCCCCCCTGGCCATGTCGACGTCCGACGGGTATTCGACGGTCAGTTCGGTGACGATTCGTTTGGGCGACGCATGAACAGACCGCTGCTGGCACACCGTCCCGACGTCAAAAACGCCGCAGGCCTCGACCAGTATGGGCTCATTGGAGCCTAGTTTGCCGTCCGCCACGAAGATGACGGAGTCTGCGCCGGCGTAGAGCGTGTCGTAGGCCGCATCAAACAGGGTGACGACGGTACCCCGAAGGTTGGTCCCCGAGTCCTTCCCTCGCCGATTGGCGTCATCAAAATGAATGACGACGAGAAGCGAATCCCATGACGACCGCTCCACCTGGAGCGAGTCCACCTCTGGAAGGGTCGGACCGCAAGCAGAACCAAGCAGCGCCAGGCTAAGGCAGAAGCCCACGCTGACTGGCCATCCACATCGCAGCAAGGTGAATCCCATGAATAAGGCGTCCTGAGGCTATGGCGCTATCGAGTTCACTCTTGGAGAGCAACGCAACATGAAGGTCCTCTCCGGGGTCAGGGTTGGGCTCCGCGACCTGAGTAGCCCCCGTTGCAACGAACAGATGAGCAAAATTCGTGTGTTTGGATGGATCGGGAGCGAACGCCCCAAGGTACTCAAGCTCACTGGCCGCATAGCCCGTTTCTTCCAGCAACTCTCTTCGCGCCCCCTCCTCCGGACTCTCGCCCGGATCGATGGCGCCTGAGGCGAACTCCAGGCTGGACCGCCCGATGCCATATCGGTACTGATCCACCAGTACGTAAAGACCATCCTCCCGGATGCATATAACGGCTGCCCAATCGGGATATTCCAGCACATGGAACTCAGGTAGTTCAGTCCCATCTGGAAGACGGACGTGGTCCGTTCGCAGACTCATCCATCGACTCTTCAGGAGGTACCGGGAGGATATCGTTTTCCAGGGATTCGGCATTTGGCGCGCTTTGACCAGGCGCCCCGAACATTGTTCGAGCGTGTGGTGGTTTTAGGTCCATCCACAGCACGAAAAGCCTCCTAGTGTTTCTTGGCCGAATTATGTTCGGTCATGCTTCGGGTGGACATGAAAAAGAGGATACCCAACGGCCTTTTTCCGGTTTATATTTGTTCCAACCCGAAACCTGGAAGCGTAGATTCCAGTGTAACCGGACCGTCACGACATCAGGAAAATCATGAACGACGCCGCCACGCTTTCGGCCTCAGAATCGCCCTCTGCTCAGGAGGATTTTCTGCCCCTCAATGGGACAGACTACATAGAATACTATGTCGGCAACGCCAAGCAGGCGGCCCACTACTACCAAAGTGCCTTCGGATTTCAGCTAGCCGGCTACCGGGGTCTGGAAACCTGATGCTCCGAGTCCACCAGTTTTCTCCTGATCCAGGACAAGATTCGGCTGGTAATGACCTCCGCGATGCATCCGGGCACCGCCATCGGTGAGCACGTCATGCGACACGGAGATGGGGTACGGGATATTGCCCTGTGGGTAGACGATGCGAGGTACTCCTTCGAGGCCACCGTCAGCCGAGGTGCGACGCCTGTTACCGAGCCGGTCGTACTCGAAGATGATCATGGACGAGTCGTGTTGGCGGCCATCGCCACCTTCGGAGAAACCATTCACACCTTCGTGGAGCGGAAGGACTACGACGGCCTGTTCATGCCCGGGTTTGAGGCCAAGGAGAATCCTCATTGGGCTCCGGAGCCCACCGGCCTCTGCTACGTGGACCACTGCGTGGGTAATGTCTACCTCGGAGATATGAATCGTTATGTGGACTTCTACTCGGACGTACTGGGGTTCCGCAACTTGTTGTCTTTCGATGACAAAGACATCTCCACCGAGTACACCGCGTTGATGTCCAAGGTCATGGCCAGCAGCAACGACCGGATCAAGTTCCCGATCAATGAGCCGGCAAAGGGCAAGAAGAAGAGCCAGATTGAAGAGTATCTGGACTTCTATCACGGTGCCGGGGTTCAGCATGTCGCCATGTCCACGAAGAATATCCTGCAGACCGTCACGACACTGCGGAACAGGGGGGTGGAATTCCTGACTATCCCCACCTCGTACTATGACGAGTTGCAGAGCAGGGTGGGCCCCATCGACGAGGACATCTCTGAACTCGGCAAGCTCGGAATTCTCGTTGACCGAGACGACGAGGGATACTTGCTGCAGATATTCACCAAGCCGGTGCAGGATAGGCCAACGGTCTTCTATGAGATCATTCAGCGAAAGGGAGCGCGGTCGTTCGGGAAGGGCAACTTCAAAGCACTTTTTGAGTCCATCGAATTGGAACAGGCGCGGCGAGGGACTCTTTAGGCACTAGGGAAACACTGTCGGCAACCAACAACGAGCGACTCCGATGCCACATTATGTTCGACTGGGACGTATCCCGCACAAGCGACACACGCAAATGCGTAAAGAGGATGGGTCGCTCTACAGCGAGGAAGTAGTAGGAGCCGAAGGATTCTCGGGCATCTCATCCATCGCCTACCATCTGTTCCCGCCAACATTGGTCGATGCGGTTCTCCCGCCAATCCCGTTTGACGTTCAGTACACGGAGCTGGACTTTCTGCAGCACAGGCACATCCTGGGCCACCAAGTCCCCTCTGAAGGAGCCTGGCTTGAGTCCCGCCGGTATGTCATGGGGAACACCGATGTTCGCCTCGCGGTGTGCAGCCCGACCGAAGAGATGACCTACTTCTATCGCAACGCCGTTGCAGACGAGGTGGTGTTCGTTCATGAGGGCACGGGGGTGCTGGAGAGCCCTTTCGGCCCAGTCCCGTTCAAGCCGGGAGACTACGTGCATGTGCCTCGTACCATCACGCACCGCTGGCGCTTCGACGGGCCGTCCAGGCTCCTTGTGATCGAAAGCTTCTCGGAGGTCCGCTTCCCCAGGCGTTATCAGAATAGCGTGGGACAGTTGTTGGAGCATAGTCCCTTCTGTGAGCGCGACATTCGTCCGCCTACCGAGTTGAGCACGTTCGACGAGACCGGACAGTTCGAGGTAAGAATCGCCAAGCACGGATTCCTTCACCCCATCATCTTCCGGCACCATCCGTTCGATGTGGTCGGATGGGACGGCTGTATGTATCCCTACGCCATCTCGATTCATGATTTCGAACCGATTACGGGGCGGGTTCACCAGCCTCCACCCGTCCATCAGCAGTTCGAAGCAAGAAATTTCGTGGTGTGCTCATTCGTGCCACGACTGTATGACTATCACCCCGACGCAATTCCGGCGCCGTACAACCATTCCAACATTGACTCTGACGAGGTACTGTACTACGTCGAAGGCAATTTCATGAGCAGGAAAGGGATTGATCGCGGCTCATTCACGCTTCACCCGGGGGGAATCGCTCACGGACCGCACCCGGGCACCGCCGAGGCTTCGATTGGCAAGAAGGGGACTGAGGAGATGGCCGTCATGGTGGACACCTTCAAACCACTCCGCCTCACGAGGCTGGCTACGGAGCACGAGGACAAGGACTACATGTTATCCTGGCGGCCTGAGGCTCACCAGTGAGGTGGCTGACTCATCAGGCGTGAGTGACTCGTTCCCCTTTTCAGAGACCGTGGCCTGGGTCCCGGATCGGGAAGCGATGGACGCGTCGAATCTGCGGTCCTTCATGGATCTCCATGGGATCGACACGCTCGACGAGCTTCAGCAGCGGAGTGTCGACGATCCGGAGTGGTTTTGGGATGCGGTAATCAAACACCTGCACATCGAGTTCGAGACTCCGTACGAGCGGGTTCTGGACCGCTCTGGAGGCCCCGAGTCTCCAAAATGGTGCGTGGGGGGCCGCATGAACATCGTCCATAATCTCTTGGACAAATGGAGCCTCCAGGGAGCAGGCGACAGGATTGCACTGATTTACGAGGCTGAGGACGGGAACGAGCAAACACTCACCTACTCAGAATTGAAGGATGAGGTCTGCCGCGCCGCCAACGGCCTTCGGGCGTTGGGGATCGGAAAGGGAGATGCCGTGGGCCTCCTCATGCCGATGTGTGTCGAATTGGCCGTGGCGTTCCTGGCCGTGGTACGAGTCGGCGGCATTGTGCTGCCCCTATTTTCGGGCTACGGCGCAACGGCCATCGCTTCGCGACTCCAAGACGCCGGCGTAGTGGCCCTGTTCACGGCCGATGGGTTTCACCGGAGGGCTCGCCGCATCCGGTTGAAACCGGTCGCCGACCGGGCCCTGGCCGACTGCCCTGCCGTAAAACACGTCATCGTAGCGAGGAAAACGGACGATCTCGACACGCCCATGATGGAGGGCCGTGACCTGAGTTGGTCCAAATTCATGGACGGGCATGGGACCGATGCACCGTGTGCCGACACCTCCGCAGAAGACGTCCTTATGGTGATCTACACCAGCGGAACCACCGGAAGGCCCAAGGGCGCCGTCCACACGCACTGCGGATTCCCCATCAAGGCCGCCCAGGACATGTTCCACTCCATGGACGTGAAACCCGGCGAAGTCATGTACTGGATGACGGACATGGGCTGGATGATGGGGCCCTGGCTTGTTTTCGGGACGCTGGCCATCGGCGCGAGCATGGTCTTTTTCGATGGTGCGCCCGACTATCCTGAGCCGGATCGGGTTTGGGATCTGGTCGAACGGCATGGCGTGACTCACCTGGGAGTCTCGCCCGTTCTGATCCGGGCTCTGGCCCCTCACGGTTCCGAGCAGGTCAGTAAACACGACCTCTCGAAGCTCCGCGCAGTGGGCTCTACCGGCAGTCCCTGGGATCCGGACTCCTGGAAATGGCTCCACGACCACGTCCTGGATGGGAGCAAGCCCATATTCAATTACTCTGGGGGAACCGAGATTTCCGGGGGCATCCTATGCGGCAACCTGTTTCGACCCCTCAAACCATGCGCTTTCTCCGGGCCGGTCCCTGGAATGCATGCCGATGTCGTGGATGAAGCCGGGAATTCCGTTCGGGGCCAAGTAGGTGAACTCGTGATTCGGGGCCCCTGGATCGGCATGACTCGAGGCTTCTGGAACGATCATGAGCGTTACCTGGAAACGTACTGGAGCCGCTTCCCAGGGGTTTGGCTTCACGGCGACTTTGCGGCGATTGACGAAGACGGACTCTGGTATATCCTGGGCCGAAGCGACGACACCATCAAGGTCGCCGGCAAGCGGTTGGGGCCTGCCGAGGTCGAGGCCGTTCTCAACGCGCACCCGAAAATCAGGGAGAGCGCGGCGATCGGAGTTCCGCACCCGATCAAAGGTGAAGAAGTGGTCGCGTTTTGTGTCACGACGGTGAACACGGCTCCGAGCGATTCGCTCCGGGAAGAGCTCATCGCAGCTGTGACGGATGCCTTGGGCAAGCCGTTGAAGCCCCGCACGATACTTTTCGCCCGGGGCCTTCCCAAGACCCGGAATGCCAAGGTTATGCGACGAGTGATTCGAGCGGCCCATCTCGACCTGGACGCGGGAGACGTCTCCGCCCTGGAAGACCCGTCCATGATCGAGGCTATCGTTTCGGCCGTATGACTGGACGGACTGGACAGCATTGGAGACACGTCGGCAGGCAAAGGGTCGGCCCAGCTGCCGTTTTCAAGCACACACAGGCACTGGACCCGAGTTTGCTTGGTAAGCGATCTCCGGCCATCTTGAAGCGAACCTCTTTTCAAAACCCATGATTCGATTTCGAACTATCGCCGCTATCTCAGCCTGCCTGCTGCTCGCCGTGCCTGTATCGGCGCAGACGAGAATCTTCGGTACGGTGATCGATGCGGAAACCGGCGAGCCGCTTCCCGGCGCCCACGTGTTCATCGCCGTCTCCAAGATCGGTACGACGACGAATCTGGAGGGAAAATACACTCTAGAAGGTATCGCGCCGGGCGCCCATCGGCTCTACGTCTCGATGCTGGGCTATGAACCCGCTATTGTCGACACCGTCTTCCAAGTCCGCGCCTATTCCTTTGATTTTGCTCTCGAGATCAAGATTCTCGATGTCGGTGAGGTGACCGTGGAAGCGGAGGGTGACCCCAATTGGGCCGGATATCTAGAGCGATTCAAGAGGCTGTTCTTGGGGGAAAGCGCCAACGCACTCGAGGTCTCCTTCGCGAACGCGGAAGTGCTCGATTTTTCCAACCGCCTCGGTCAATTCTCCGCCATGGCTTCGGGACCGCTGATCATCGAGAACCGGGCCCTGGGATATCGAATTCAATACTTCCTGAACGATTTCAAGGCGACGACCGGGCGAACCCAGTACGATGGCGAGCCCCTCTTCGAGGACATGATCCCAGCCTCCGACGAAGAAGCCTCTCGCTGGGAAACGAAGCGCCGAGTGGCCTTCATGGGGTCTTTCCGCCACCTCCTGCTCGCGCTCCTATCTGATCGGGTGGAGCGCCAAGGATTCAAGCTATACTCGCGACCCGCAATCTCGGTGACCGGCAGCCGAGCTGGGGCGAGCCCTTCTCGCGGCCAGCAGCGATTCCCCATCAACAACCCGAGGTCGTTGTTTGAACCGGGAGAGACGTCCGACGAGCGAATTCTGGACTTCACGGGGTTCGTCGAGATCGCCTACATGGGCGAAACCGAGTCCGAGGCGTTCTTGAGTTGGCAGAAAAGGGGCCGACGTGCCAAACCCAAGTTCCAGACGTCCTGGATCAACCTAGAAAATGGGCCGACCGTGTTTGACTACAAGGGGGACATCCTTGACCCCTACGGAGTCACATTTTACGGATACCTAGCATTCGAACGAGTCGCAGACCAGGTACCCAAGGAGTATCGTCCGGGGCGGTGATGCCTTCTTATTCTTGATCCCGGGCACCTGGACTTGGACTAACATTTTGTGAGACGCTAATGCGATTTGTCGGAAGCAGATTCGTGACGGTCTGCCTGATTTTTTTGACGGCCGCCTGCGGCCCGTCGATCCCGAAGCCCGGGACGCCCGACTACCTTGAGGCGATCGGAGCGTTCTATTCTGGCGTCGCGGCCATGCAAATCGGGGATGACCTCCGAGGGCGCGCGAAGTTGGAGCGCGTGGTCGAACTAGCTCCATCCGAGTCCGCCGCCTGGGCGAACCTGGCGATTCTGGCACTCCGCCGAGGAGAAATTGAGGCCGCCGCGAGCGCGTCCGCCCACGCGCTGAACTACGGGGGCGAGGATGAGGCCATCGTCCGCGTTGTGGCCCGGGTCCGGCTGGCCGCAGGAGACACCACCGACGCCCTCGCTTTGATCATGGGCTTCGCACCCCTGGAAGGACTCTCCCCGAGAACGCTGTATCTACTCTCGGATCCGATAGGATCGGCAGGACTCGGCGACCCCATCGGTTCGCTTACCCAAGCATCCAGAACCCTCCCCGAAAACGCCGCACTAGCGTTCTCTTTGATCGGTGCGCACGCTTCGCGCGGGAATACGGACGACGCTCGGGCGTTGATTGAGCGCCTCGCCAACGATCCGCGCGTGCACCCTGACCCGGAGGTTCTGGCGCGATCCATGGATGCGGCCCGGAACGCCTCGCCCGAGACTCTCGCGGCGATGGTCAGGCGGCTTGGAAACGTGCTCGTGCGTGCGGATTGGTATCGTCATGATTTGGACCAGGTGACCTGGCCCCCTGAACTGGTCGAGAGGCCTCTGGATCACCCGCTAGCCATCGCTCCCATGGCGGCCGATGCCTCGCCTGCGGACCTCGAAATCGACTGGATTTCTGATCCGGTGGCGGAGGGCACGTCGGGCTGGACTTGGGCGGGCGCAGCGTTTCTCGGGGACGATCCGATTCCCTCAATCTTGTTGGCGAAAGGCCGCTCCCTCAATCTGCCTGATGGGCGTGAGATTCCTCTACCAACGGCCCTCACCAACGTTACCTCGGTTGCCGCGCTCGATTTCGACCAGGACTACCGGGTGGACCTGGCGCTCGCCGGCGAGGAGGGCCTCTTTTTCTTGCGACAGAGTGGAGACAGGTCATTCGAGCTTCAGCCTTCGGCGGTGCCCGAGATGTCGGCCGCCAACCATGTGTGGGGAGTGGACTTCGATTCGGAAGGTGACCTCGACCTTGTCGTGAGCCTGGCTGACTCTCGCGTGGTGGTATTGCTCAATCGGGGCGACGGCACGTTCCTGAACGACCGGGTCCTGGCGGTGCGATCGGCCAGAGATATGGCATGGGGGGACATCGATGGAGACGGCGATCCGGACGCCGCATTCGTCGATGAGGCTGGAGTTCTCCTGGTCTTGGAGAACCACCGCAACGGTGCCTGGGGAGAGCCGCTCTCTGTCGCCACCGGCGTTTCTCAGGTTGAAGTTGCCGATGTCGACGGGAATGGGATACTCGACCTCGCCGCAATCCGGGGAAGCCAACCCATCTCGGTGGTTTATTCGACAGAGGGTACGTTCGTGGTGTCGGACATACCGCTACCCTCAATACGACTGATAGATGGTATCACCACATTTTTCCTGGCTGAAATAGACAACAACGGATCCCTCGATTGGATCGTGGGATCTTCCGAGGCCACGCAGGTGATTTTGAGAGAAGCCGATGGCTCTCTCCTGCCGCTGTCCCCTCTTCCCGGACTCGACCTTCAACACGTTGGTGCCCTGACGGCGGCGGATCCTCCCGGCCTCCTGGGACTGTCCGGGGACGGCCTCGCGCTGGCGTATTTCGGGGAGGGCACGCTGGGGTATCATTGGCGAAGAATCCGCCCGCGTGCAGCGCAGACGGCTGGCGACAGGCGCATCAATACCTTCGCTGTGGGCGGAGAGATCGAGCTCCGATCCGGCACCTTGTACCAGAAGCAGCCGATATCCGGCGATCTGGTTCACTTTGGGCTGGGCGAAAACCTGTTGACCGAGGTAGCGCGCATCACATGGCCGAATGGCGACATTCAGGTGGAATTCGATCTCCTCTCTGACGAAGCCATCCTTGCTCAGCAACGGCTCAAGGGCTCCTGCCCCTGGGTTTTTGCCGACGACGGCACGGGTCCGAAGTTTGTAACGGACTTTCTCTGGCGATCGCCTCTCGGCCTCCGCATCAACGC
>CAYXSE010000120.1:0-10879 GCA_964466675.1 uncultured Rhodothermales bacterium
ATCAGGGCCGTTAGCTCGGCGATTTCGTCGGGAGACAGGTCGGGATTGAAGTGCCGGACCCGACGGGCGGCTGACTCCGTCGTCTCCGCATATTTGGCGACACACCCGACGTGGATATACCCGGCCGCGTTCAGGTAACCGTCCTCGAAGAAGACCACGGATATCCGCCAAACGTCCTTTGCGATCAACTCCCGGCAGGCCCGGCACGTGGCTCGGGCAGACGGCGACATCGGTGCCCGGTGTAGCCGGGTCATGCGTGGAGCCTCGGCGCCTTTTTCGGCGATCCCGCGAAGGGAGGCGGTGTCGCCCTCGGCACCGACAACGTCGACGGGCCACTCGCCCTCACCGTCCAGGAATTCCAAAATCGCTTCCGGCCGCTTGTATGCGGCACATAGCGGATGGTACCAAAACGTGGTCTCTCGACCGTCGGCCCTCGGATTTTCTAGCACCTCCCCGAACCGGAGACTGCCTTTCGAAATGAGTCGCTCGCAGCCGCGGCACTTTGCGCGACCAGTTGAAGCTGGCTCGGCTAGGTATCGAGGCATGTCGGAAGACCTTCGGCCGCCATTATTTTGAGTGCGTTCGTTGTCGGGCAGGGGCCCTCGCGCAAGGTATAGTCGAAAACCATTCTGCCGCCCAACACCTCTTCCCGGAAATGCATGTTTTCGATGCCCTCGACCTCGTCAGATAGTGCGACCAACTCCAGATCGTGTGTGGCCACTATGCCCAATACACGCCGACGCGCCATCTCCAGGAGAAGGGCCCGGCTCCCCAGCAGCCTTTCCCGGTTATTGGTGCCTCTGAATATCTCATCAATCAGGACCAGAATTGGGAGGGAGCCTCCTTCTCTCAGGGCCCCCATCATGGCCGCCAGTCGCTTCACCTCGGCATAGAAGAACGACATTCCGTCGGTGACCGAATCATGCACGGTCATACAACTGAACGTGCGCATCGGCACCAGCTTCAAGGTCTCGGCGTCCACGCTACTGCCCGCCATCGCCATCACCTGAGCGAGTCCGACCGCCCTTAGAAAGGTGCTCTTCCCGGACATGTTTGAGCCGGTTATGATGGTCAGGTCTCCCGGTTTTTTAAGCTCGTAGTCGTTTCTGACCTTCCCTGTGCTGGCGAGGAGTGGATGTCCGAGGCCCCTGATTTTCAGCACCGCAACACCGGTCGCATCAATCGGGTCTAGGAGTTCCGGAAAGGTCGATTCCGGGTTGAGATCCGCGAAGGTCGCGAGGGAGCCGGCTGCTTCCAACTCATAGATCACGGAGAGCCATTCGGGGAGAAGGCGGGTCAGCCGCGCCTTGTACAAGGACAATCGGTAGGCGAAAAAGAGATCCCACGGAACCGCCAGGTTAAGCACGACTCGCAGGATCTCATTTTTCTGAGCCGAGGCCGCGACAGTCAGCCACATCATTTCCCGGAGGTGCTTGGATGGTTTGGTCTCGACGCCCCGAAACGGCTCTACCAAGGATTCCACGCTGCTCCCAGACCGAAAGCGAAACCGCTCCAGCGTCAGGACCACCGGCCGGAAGCGTTCCAGCTGGTAGTGGAGGTGTTCGGCCTCATCGAATAGATGGCTATACAGCGCGCCGTTGAACAAGTACACGCCTACATACGTGACCAGGGACAGCGCCCACCATGGCCCGAGCACCCCGGCGATGTGGAACAGGACCAGCACCCACGTTAGCGCAGCCAACCCGGACAGCACTCTGAGTACCGGCAAGACACGGCCTTTGTCTGCGTGCCGACCGAGCCACGCCATCAGCACTTCGCCGTCGAAGCGATCACCGGCCTTTCCGGCCACCACCGCGCTGAGAAGGGACAGTCGATCTCGAAGTGGTGCCAGGGACACCATCTGTCTGACCAGCAGTTGACGCCTTCGAGTGGCCACCAGCTCCGGAAACTCGGCACAGAGCCAATCTGCAAGCCGACTGCTGCCTCCTTTGGAGAAGGACGTATCCATGAGATGGTGGAGCGAGCGCGTCCCGAGCAGGTTCAGGTCTGCGGCGAACGCGTGACCGGCGGGGACCGATTGGGCCGCGGCCGGAGGCATGGCCGGCCAGTCGCGGTCCATCCGCGCAATGTGTGCCAGCTTGATACTCCTGTAAACACGATGACGCTTGAGGCTCAGGATCACGCGCTCGTGCCTTCGAGCAGCCAGGACAAAGAGGGTGACAGAGACGACCGCCGAGGCCCATGTCATCACTCCGGCCAACGATCCATAGGCCACAAAGGTAGCCGCGGAACCGACCAGGAAAATGCCCAGCCGAACCCGTGAATAGGTCACGCTCAGAAGCTCACGATCTACGATTCGGCGGTCCAACCGGCCAACGACGCGCCCTAGGGCCTCTCTTTTAGACTGTGTAGTCAAGCTTGCTTGGTAGTTTTTTGATCCATGGTCTCGGCCCAAGTTACAGATCGTTTGGGTCGGATTGAACGACCCTCCCGGAGCAAAATATTGGCTATTATGGAGCGGCTCCGTGGGGCCGTTCGCTGCGCCCTCCCGACTCTAACTACTACTATGAAAGACCGGCTCGAGATCGCCAGAAACTGGCTTCCCCGCTACACGGGAATGCCCCTGGATCAGTTCGGCGACTACATCCTTCTGACCAACTTCGATCTCTACGTCACCATGTTCGTCGAGGAGTTCGGCTGTGAGCTTTTCGGACAGGGGCGTCCGATGCAGGCGGCAACCAACACCAGCGGCCTGACCATCATCAACTTCGGGATCGGATCGGCCAACGCGGCGACGATCATGGATCTGCTCTCGGCCCGGGCGCCCGCCGGCGTACTTTTCTTGGGTAAGTGCGGCGGTCTGAAGCACTCCACCGAGCTGGGCCATTTCATTCTGCCCATCGCCGCCATCCGAGGCGAGGGCACGAGCGACGACTACTTCGCTCCCGAAGTGCCGGCCCTACCCTCGTTCAAGCTTCACAAATTCGTAAGCGAGAAGCTCATCGACCGCGGCTTGGAATACCGAACTGGCGTTGTCTATACCACCAACCGGCGTCTGTGGGAGCATGACGAGCCATTTCTCGACAAGATGAAGGCTATGCGCTGTATTGCCATAGACATGGAGACCGCGACCATTTTTATCGTCGGCCATCACAACACCATCTCGCGGGGCGCCCTGTTGCTCGTGTCCGACGTTCCCATCACGCCAGAGGGAGTCAAGACAGAAGAGTCGGATGCGCAAGTAACCAAACAATGGGCGCGGAGCCATCTGGAATTGGGAATCCAGTCCATGTCTGAGATCCACACCCAGGGTGAGCAAATCAAACACTTCACATACTGAGCATGCCCACCGAGCGTGTCACGTTCCGTTCAGCGGACGGCCAGAGCCTTGCCGCCCGGCTTGAGCTCCCCGCGGGACGCAGGCCGCGCACCTATGCCCTCTTCGCCCATTGCTTCACGTGCTCCATGAACGTGAAGGCGGCCGTCCGGGTCAGCAGGGCACTGGCTCAAGAGGGAATCGGCGTACTCCGATTCGACTTTGCCGGGCTCGGTGAAAGCGAGGGAGACTTCGCAGACACCAACTTCTCGTCGAATGTGGAGGACCTTCTCGCGGCTGGCGAATACCTGGCCACCCACCACCAGGCCCCGGCCATTCTCATCGGGCACTCACTCGGAGGGGCAGCCGTCCTTCAGGCGGCCCAGTACATGCCTACCGTGCTGGCCGTGGCCACCATCGGGGCTCCTTCAGACCCAGCCCATATCGTGGACCTGCTCTCGGAATCGCTCGACGAGATCCGATCCAGGGGAGAGGCGGTTGTCCAACTGGCCGGGAGATCAATCCAGTTGAAGCAGCAGTTCGTCGACGACCTGTACGCGGCAAAGGTCGACGAAGCCGTTCGTACGCTCGATCGGGCTCTTCTCATCTTCCACTCGCCCGTAGACACGACCGTCAGCGTCGACCATGCGGCGCGCATCTTCGAACTGGCGCGACATCCGAAGAGTTATGTGTCGCTCGATGACGCCGATCATTTTCTGTCGCGACCCGAGGACTCAGCCTACGTGGGCGCGGTGCTAGCCACCTGGGCCAGGAAATACGTGGATCTCGCGCCCGTCCACCCGCACCAGGGGCACAGCCACGCTCGCAATGAAGTCGCCATCGAGGTGGGCACGAGCTACACCGCCGAGATTTGGGCCCAGGGCCACTCCCTCGTTGCGGATGAGCCCAAGTCGATTGGGGGGAATGATCTGGGGCCGAGCCCATACGGGCTCCTCATGTCGAGCCTGGGAGCCTGCACCACCATCACCGTTCGCATGTACGCCAATCGGAAAAACTGGCCTCTGGAAGGCATCGATGTGGCCATTCGCCACCGACGGGTCCACTCGACCGATGAAGATGAGGTGGCCGACACCCGCATCGACGAGATGGTGCAAACCGTGACCTTGAAGGGGCCGTTGGACAAAAGCCAGCGGAAGCGCCTCATGCAGATCGCGGGGCGGTGCCCGGTTCACAGAACCCTCGACGCCGGCGTGAGAATTATCACCAAGAACGGCGGACGCGACTAGCCCAAGCGACTAACCCGAGGCTATTCCCAGCGAAACACCCGGGACGAGATGGCCGTGCAGACCACAAATATTACGACCAACCCCACCAGGCTGGTCCAGGCCGCCAGCCATCCGGTGCCATCCCAAACGCTGGACATCAAAGCGACCGCATGTGTGGTCGGAAGCGCGTTCGACACGATTTGCCAGCCCGTCGGCAACACCTCGATGGGGAAGAAGGACAGCGTCAGCATCGGATAGAGAATCGCGCTGGCGATCGGCTGGGCGAAGCGAGCCGTCGGCACCAAGCTAGCGATGATAAATCCGACCGAAATAATGCTGACCGTGCTCACGAGCAGCGCGAGCGTGAAGCTGAACAGATTGACGTCCAACGCCCCGGGAAACACGCTCTTCCCTACCATCACCAGAAGCGCGAGCGCCACAGCTGTGAAGGCGAGCTTGACCACCACGTGCGATCCCAGGATCGTAATCGGCGAGAGCGGTGTGGCCCGGAGCCTCTTTAGAATGCCACCCTCGCGATAGATCGATATGATGGCCACGAGAGAAAGCGCAGCCCCCATCGCGATAAAAATCCCTCCGAAGACGGCAATGTTGAACGGTGCACCATCCAACGCCGGCCCCGCCTCCGGCTCAAGCGAACCGAAAGCCCGCCCCAGAGCCACGAATACCACCACCGGGATCAAGAGCGACCCGATCACCCCCATCGGCTCCCGAAGGAACACCTTGATCTCGATCCACGTGAGTTTCCAAAATCCTTTCAGCATGGCCTAGTCTCGGATGGCGTGGCCGGTGAGCTTCAGAAACACGTCCTCGAGGGTCGGCATGGAGGTCCGGAAGTCAGCCACATTCAGTTCGAGATGGGCGATGGCCTGGATGACCTCGGTCACAAACTGCCCACCGACGCCTGTCAGCGTATGACTCTGACCCTCCGACTCGATGGACCGGAGGCTTTCAACTCGGGCAAAGCTGCCGGGCGCGAGAGAGGACTCCGTCGAAAAAATCACCCGCCTCTCGGGGCAGTGTTTCATCACCAACCCAGCCGGCGTTCCGCTGTCGATCACCCGGCCGTGCTCCAGAATGGCCACCCGGTCGCATAGCCGTTCTGCCTCCTCCATAAGGTGCGTGGTCAGAAAGACGGTCTTGCCGCGATCTCTTATTCCATTGACGAGCTCCCAGATAGTCCGTCTGGCCTGCGGGTCCAACCCTGTTGTCAGCTCATCCAGAAAGACGATGTCAGGATCGTGGATCAGGGCCAGAGCGATGAAGAGTCGCTGTTTCTGGCCACCGGAGAGTGTCATGAAACGGGAATCTCGCTTGGGAGTCAATCCCAGTTGATCCAACAAAGCGTCCGCGTCCGCGGTGCCTCCGTATAGATCTGACCACAGGTTGGCGGCCTCCCATACCTTGATGCGTTTCTGCAGCTGGGCCTCCTGGTGCTGTACGCCAATGCGATCTTGCAGGGCCCTGGCATCGCGCAACGGATCCAATCCGAGGACCGAAATCGTTCCCCCGTCTGGGCGCCGATGCCCCTCGGTGCACTCCATCGTGGTCGTCTTCCCAGCACCATTGGGGCCAAGAAGGCCGAAGATTTCTCCTTCCTGGACTTCGAACGACACATCATCAACCGCGACAAGTTTGCCGTAGGTCTTTCGAAGATTCGAAACGCGGATTACCGGCTCGGGCATGTAGAACTGGGAGGGTCGTCTGAAGCCCCTATAGTTACGGCCGCCCCCGAGAATGTTGCGCTAGAGTTCGTAACCGGGTGCGAACATCTCAAGCGCCTTCCGATATCGATGCAGGAAGCTGGCGGCCATCGCGCCGTCGATGATCCGGTGGTCGTACGACAACGAGACGAACATCATGTGCCGAATCGCTATCACATCACCCAGTTCAGCGTCTTCCATCACTACGGCGCGCTTGGTAATCGCACCCGGAGCCAGGATCGCTACCTGAGGTTGATTGATGATGGGTGTACCCATGATCGACCCCAGTGAGCCGACGTTGGTCACCGTGAACGTGCCGCCCTGAAGCTCATCGGGCTGCAGTTTTTTGGTGCGCGCACGAGTCGCGAGGTCGGCCGCGGCATGCGCCAATCCCGCCACGTTCTTCTGCCCGGCATACCTCATGACCGGTGCTACCAGTCCAGAACTACCGATCGCGACCGCGATTCCGATGTGAAAGTCCTTCCGGACAATGATCTCCTTTCCATCGACCGATCCGTTCATGAGCGGATGGTCCTTGAGCGCGTCCACCGCAGCATGAACGAAGAACGGAGTGTAGGTCAGCTTCACGCCCTCGCGCTCAAGGAAGCCCGCCTTCTCCTCCTCTCTGAGCTTGACGAGGTTGGTCACGTCAATCTCTGCGAACGACGTCACGTGAGCCGAAGTGGCCTTCGACCGCACCATGTGCTCGGCAATAATCTGCCGCATGCGGTCCATCTTGATGACCTCCACCCGATCTCCGCCCGAAGACGCTGGAGGGGAGGCGGATGATGGTGATGCGGCCCGCGCGTGAGCCGCGGGTACTGCCGGAACGACGGCTGGTGCGGCCGCTCCCCGTGTCGTCAGATGGGCGAAGATGTCAGCCTTAGTGATCCGACCTTCGCGGCCTGAGCCTTGGATGGCGCCCAGCTCGGTGAGAGAGATCCCCTCCTTCTCGGCAATCGAACGGACAAGCGGCGAAAAGAATCGACCGTTTTCGTCGTGGCGAGGGATGGATCCGTCGCCGGACGTCGCCGCTGAATGCGCCGCGGATGAGGCCGGGGCCGCGACGCGCAACGACGACGAGGCGATAATGGCAATCGGAACGCCAACGTCCACCGTCGCGCCTTCCTCAAAAAGAAGCTGCACCACGATTCCTGCGGCGGGAGATGGCACCTCGGTGTCGACTTTGTCCGTCGCAATTTCCAGCAGCGTCTCATCCATTTCGATGGAGTCGCCTGCCTTTTTTGCCCAGGAGATGATGGTCCCCTCGACGATCGACTCGCCCATTTTCGGCATGACTACCTGGACCGGCGCGGCGGCGGCGAGGCTGGCGGCTGCGGAGGCGGCCGGCGGAGCGGTCGCGGAAGCGGCGGCCGGGGTCGCAGCAGAGGCAGTCGGAGTCGCAGCAGAGGCAGTCGGAGCCGCAGCAGAGGCAGTCGGAGCCGCAGTCGCGGGAGGAGCGGCCGAGGCCGCCTCGCCATCCGAAGCGGATACCTTGGTCTCCAACATCGCAATCACCGTCCCAACGTCAACCGTGTCGCCCTCGGCAACCAGAATCTCGGTCAGTACACCCGCCTCCGGGGAGGGAATTTCCGTGTCCACCTTGTCGGTCCCGATCTCCAGCAGCGGCTCGTCCAACGCTACCGGCTCACCCAACTCCTTGAGCCAGACGATTACCGTTCCTTCGGTTATCGATTCGCCCATCTTGGGCATCTTGATTTCGATCTTGGCCATGGTTTCGGTCTCGAATCTGGATCTGGCTGCCTGGAATACGACATGTCGGCCGGCCGGTTCGCACGGACTACCTGATCAGTGGCGCAATAACCAGCGCAACAACCGCGATCAGCTTGATCAGGATGTTGAGACTCGGACCGCTGGTGTCTTTTAGGGGATCACCGACGGTATCTCCAACCACAGACGCCTTGTGCACATCCGATCCTTTTCCGTACTCCACGCCGTCGATGGTAATGCCACTCTCGATGGTCTTCTTGGCATTGTCCCAAGCGCCGCCGGCATTGGACTGGAAGATGGCCAGGAGAACTCCCGATACGGTCACGCCGGCCAGGAGGCCGCCGAGCATACTCTTGTCGATGAAGCCAATCACAACGGGAACGGTCACGGCCAGGAGACCTGGGAGAATCATCTCGCGGATGGCAGCCTTGGTCGAGATCTCGACACAGCGGGTGGAGTCAGCCTTCGCGGTACCCTCTCGGAGACCCACGATTTCCTCAAACTGGCGGCCCACTTCCTTGATCATTTCTGCTGCCGCGCGGCCAACGGCGCCCATCGCCATTGCGCTGAAGACATAAGGAAGCATGGCCCCGAGGAGCAGACCCGCCAGAATGACTGGATTGGCTACGTCGATGTTAGGCACGTCAGCCTGCTGCATAAACGCGGCGAAGAGGCCAAGGGCGGTCAGCGCCGCCGAAGCGATCGCGAAGCCCTTTCCGATAGCTGCGGTCGTGTTGCCGACGGCGTCCAGCTTGTCCGTGCGCTCGCGTACTTCGGCCGGGAGTTTGGCCATCTCGGCAATTCCGCCGGCATTGTCAGAAATCGGACCGTAGGCGTCCACGGCCAGCTGAATGCCCGTCACCGACAACATCCCGACCGCGGCAATGGCGATGCCGTAGAGGCCTGCGAAATGGTGCGCTCCGATAATGCACAATGCCAGGACAATGGCGGGGAGGCCCGTCGAGTACATTCCGACCCCGAGTCCGGCGATGATGTTGGTCGCCGAACCGGTGACACTCTGCCGGACGATTCCCTTGACGGGCGGCTTCTCGGTAGACGTGTAGTACTCGGTGATGAGTCCGATAATCGTTCCGGCGGCAAGGCCGATCACAACGGCCCAGTAGACGCCTACGGCGCTGTAGTCGAATCCGCCGACCGACCACGACTCCGGAAGGATACTGGTGATGATGAAGTAGGACAGGACAGCCATGAGCCCGGCCGCACCGAACTCGCCGATGTTCAAACCGTGCTGTGGGTTGCCGCCCTCCTTCACTTTCACGAAGAACGATCCGGCGATCGAAACCAGGATCCCGACTCCCGCGAGGGCGAGTGGGAGGAGGATTGCCGCCAACTCACCCACATCCGAGCCGGCCATCGCGCCCAGAAAGGCCGTCCCAAGGACCATGGTACCTATAATCGAGCCGACGTAACTCTCGAAGAGGTCGGCTCCCATTCCAGCAACATCGCCCACATTGTCGCCGACGTTGTCGGCAATCGTCGCGGGGTTGCGGGGGTCGTCTTCCGGAATGCCCTCGTAGACTTTGCCTGCGAGGTCAGCGCCGACGTCGGCCGCTTTGGTGTAAATGCCGCCACCGACACGCGCGAAGAGCGCTATGGAGGAGGCGCCCAGCGAGAATCCAGAAATCACGCTGACAACGCGGGGGATATCCCAATCAGTCATGCCATCGTAGGCAAGGAAGAGAGTCCCCAGCCCGATAACGCCCAGGCCGACCACGGACAGCCCCATCACCAAACCGCCCGAGAACGCAACGTTCAGAGCCGGGCCCAGTCCCTGTCGAGCGGCCTGCGTAGTCCGGACATTGGCCTTCGTCGCCACGGTCATTCCGATGAAGCCCGCTAGCGCGGAGCACAGCGCGCCCACGACAAACGAGACGGCAATCATCCAGGACGAGCCCACCTGGCCGGCGTTCGTGAACGCGAGAAGGACTGCAACAACGGCCACGAAGATCAGCAGCACTCGGTACTCCTCCTTCAGGAACGCCCTCGCGCCCTCGGCGATGGCTAGCGAAATCTCTTCCATCTCGCTGGTGCCAGGATCCTGGCGAGCCACCCATCGTGCCCGTGTAAACGCGTAAAGTAGCGCTAGAAGGCCGATTACCGGAACGGAATACAATATCAGAGAAGCATTCATGGAAACGCTATCGGGAGGATGGAGAGATTGTGTTGGGCGGCCAAGACCCCAAACTGGATCCGTTCTATGACGGAAAGGCGAAAAATCTGCAAGCCTGCAAAATTACCTCCAAAGGGGCGCTTGCGCACCGGTTAACGCATAATTCGAAAGGGCGCCCCGGCACGTTGGTAGCGCTTCCAAAAACGGCGTCCGGCAGGGCGGTCGGTCGGCGGCACTATGGCCTCCTCGCAGGCCCCCCCGGTGCGGCTACCCGGCGGTCCCCTGGAACCTTCTCATGGCGAGTTGAACACCGTCCGCAACAAAAGTGAGGCTGGCGTTCACGGCCCGCTTGATGACCCCCTCAAGAATCTCCTGCTCCCCCTCGTCGAACGGAGCGAGTACGTAGTCCGATTGACGACCTTCTGCGAAGTCCTTTCCAACGCCGACGCGCATACGCGCGAATTCCGTGGTATCCAGCCAGTCGATGATGTCCTGCAGCCCGTTGTGCCCTCCCGAACCGCCTTGGGGGCGGATTCGGAGCGTGCCCATCGGAAGATGGATGTCGTCCACCACGACGAGAATCTCGGACGGACCCAGTTTGTACCGCCGTACAAGGGCTTCGAGCGCCAGGCCACTGCGATTCATGTAAGTCTGGGGCTTGGCCAGCCCGAGCTCACGTCCTCGCCACTTCCCCCAGCCGAACATGGATTCGTCCCGGTTCCGAGAGACCTCAATTCAGGCACGCTTTGCGAGCGCGTCCACGATCATGAAGCCCACGTTGTGCCGAGTTTCG
>CAYXSE010000121.1:0-10847 GCA_964466675.1 uncultured Rhodothermales bacterium
CGGCAAAAGGTCCGGGAGGTTACCCGGGATGAGGCCTCCGTGAAAGCCGCAGTCGACGTGGAGTTTTCCGGTAGCTGACTCCACCTTCGCGGCAAGCGCTTCGACTTTGGTTGTCACCGGGAGCGAGTTTAGCGGCATATCAATGAGGGTGGTGACGCCACCGGCCGCAGCGGCCATGCTGGCCGTTTCGAATCCTTCCCAGTCCGTCCTGCCAGGTTCGTTGATGTGGACATGGCTGTCTACGAGCCCTGGCATGAGAACGAGGTTCCCGACATCCAACATGGCGGCGGAAGCCTCCAGATCCGCCGCCGGGAGGACATCGACAATCACTCCGTCCTCGATGAATACCGCTCCGTCCAGCACGCCGTCAGGGGTGACAATGCGCCGACTCCGAATGGCCTTCGGGCGATCGGCGATCATAAGTTGACCGCGCCCGATGTTGAACGATTCTTCAGGATCTGAGCCGTCACACTAATGGCGATCTCCTGAGGGGTCTGGCTGCCTATCCGGAGTCCGACCGGGGCTGAGACGCGGGACCAGTCGTTGTGGTCGAAGCCCGCCGTCGCCAACTTGTCGCGGATGATCTTGATTTTTGCGGGACTCCCCATGACTCCAATAAACGGGAAAGGCAGGCGAAGTGCGCCCGAGAGGGCGCGGACATCCATGTCGATGTCGGTCCCCATTACGACGAGCGAAGTCAATTCAGGATGGTCCAGGTACCCTGCCGCTGCGGCCATGTCCTTGAGGACCAGCCTTCTGTCCGCGCGGTCGTTTGCATCCATGGTAGGAAGATGCTCCCGATTGTCGACAACCGTTACATGGTAACCGACCTCGGCCAGCGTCCGGGATAACGCGAGCCCGCAATGGCCGCCCCCCAGGATCGCGGCCCTCTTTAGATTGAGGAGTTGCTCTCGGTAGTGCCACGATCCGGAGCCTTGTCGCAGGTTGCGTTGCGCATCGCCCGGCAATCCTGAAGCATCATCAAAGGCCAGGCCTTCGGGTGTCACAGAGAAACACCCCGCGACCCCGGCCTTTTCGTGGCGCGCCAACTTCTCTACCACGGGCAGATCGCCGGCCGGATCCAGGAGCAGATAGAGATTGGTTTGTTGACCCGCGCAAACGAGTCCGGAGGCGTTTTTTCCGGCATCCGCGCGGTGGACCAACTGTTTTAGCTCCGGCCGGAAACCCCCGTCTCGCAGGATTCCTCTTGCCCGCTCAAGGACTCGTTGTTCCATTATGCCGCCACCGATGGTGCCGTGCGTTTCCGCGGACTCGAAGACGGCCAGGCGAGCGCCGGAGGTTCCTGGAGAGTGGGGACTGTTCGCCACCACCAGAGCCAGAAACACACGCTCGGAGTCCAGCATCCTCGATTCGATAATCTGAAAGAAACTCTTCACATCTACGTCTTGGCCGGTTCCAAGTCCACGGACGGGTACAGGCCCATTAGCACCCTCTCAGGTGTCAGCGGCGACACGAACGCCAGTTCGGCCGTGGAATCGAACGCTCGCATCGCCTGGCGAAGGGCGAAAAACACCCCAATTCCGTACATCAGTGGCGGCTCTCCGATGGCCTTGCTGCCATAGGGGCCAAGAACCTCGTCGGCGTCGTCCAGGAATTCGACATCAATCCGATCAGGCATAAAAAACGCGTCCGGGACCTTGTATGATGCCAGATTCGAGGACAGGAGACGGCCTGTTTCGTCGTACTGAAGGTCTTCCATGGTCATCCAGCCCAAGCCTTGGGCAAGAGCGCCTTCCACCTGACCGAGATCCACGACCCGACTCAATGGCCTCCCCGCGTCGTGTACGATTTTCACGGCATCAACCTGGTATCGGCCTCTGAGACAATCAAGGGTGATCTCGACAGCGGCGGTTCCACCCGAATGGTAGGCAAAGGGGCGCCCCGTTTCTCGCTTCTTGTCAAACTCCAGGTCTGGCGTCGCAAAAAAGCCGTGGGCCGATAGGTCCGTTCTCCTGAGGTAGGCCTTCGACACAAGATCCGTCCAGCTCAGTTCTGTTTTTCGCCCCTCGATGTGGACCATTTCGTCTCGGATGGACCACGACCCGGAGTCGTCCACGCCGAGTTCCGCCCGGGCCACCCGCTCAAGCCGACCTCTGATCTCCAAGGCGGCGGCCAGGGCGGCGTTTCCGTTCAGGAGGGTAGTCGCGCTTGCAGCGGACGGGGACATGTTGGCGACCCGTGTGGTGTTGGTATTCTCCACGCGGATCCGCTCTGGACCAATGCCAAAGGCCTTGGAAAGGATGGCCGCGATGTTGGTCGTCAGACCCTGGCCCATTTCCACACCTCCCGTGGTTACGGCCACCGACCCGTCCGTGTAAACATGGACCAGGGCACCCGCTTGATTCAGGAATGTGCTGGTAAACGAAATGCCGAACGTGACCGGCATCAATGCGAGACCCTTCTTGGTGGTGGCGTTCTCGCGGTTGAACGAATCGACACGCTCGAAGGCGGAGTGGAGATCATACTTCGCGACCGCCCGCGACCACGCACGCCTGGTCCTATCGTCCTCCACCGACTGTCCGTATGGAAACGAGTCTCCAGGCGCAAGTAGGTTATTGGCCTGAATAGTCTCCCGCGGAATCCCCATCTCTTCGGAGAGCCTGGCAATTGCGCTCTCCATGACGAACATCCCTTGAGGCCCTCCAAAACCTCGGAAAGCCGTGTTTGGGGGGAGGTTGGTGCGACAGGAGGCCGCAAAAATGCGGGCGTTCGGGACGAAATAGCTCCCAGTCGAGTGAAACATGGTTCGTTCGAGAATCCCGGGCGACAGGTCTGCCGTGGCCCCGGCGTTCTGGAAGTGGCGGACCTCATACACCAGGATTTTCCCGGTTTCGTCTGCCCCAATCCTGAAATCGGACTTGTAGGGATGCCTCTTGCCCGTATGTCTGAAATCCTCGTCGCGGCGTAGAACGATTTCAACTGGAAGACCCGTCTCTGTGGCCGCTAGCGCCGCGAAACAGGCCCAATGCGTGGCCTGGTCCTCCTTTCCTCCAAACCCACCTCCAAGGCGCTGAACTTCCACTTCGACCTGATTATTGGCCACGCCGAGGATCTTCGCAATATGTTTCTGAGCGGCGTACGGGCTCTGGGTAGAGGCATAAACCCTCACTCGCCCATTCTCAAGGGGCACAGCCCGGGCTCGTTGTGTTTCCAGGTATACGTGCTCCTGGCCGCCGATATCACACGTACCCCGGACCGAGAATGCGCAGGAAGCCCAGGCAGCATCCGGATCGCCAATCTGAAATGTTCGAGCCGGCCCGATCACCTGACCTTCCGCGAAAGCGGCTCTCGGGTCTGTGATCACGGGCAAAGGCTGTATCTCAACCTGGACAAGACGCGCGGCCGCACGAGCCTCCGCGGAGGATTCGGCCACCACAACAGCCAGGGGGTGCCCGATGTATCGGACCACGCCGTCTGCGAGCAGCGGCTCGTCCTGGATGATGGGACCGACCTCGTTCGTTCCTCGAATGTCGGCCGCAGTGAGCAGGGCCAACACCCCGGGGGCGGCGAGGGCCTTGCTGGTGTCGAGGCTTGAGACTCTCCCATGCGCGATCGGAGAACCGAAGATTGCCGCGTAAGCCATGTTCGACGGCCGGATCGCGTCATCTACGAACTCCGCTTCGCCCCGCACATGGAGGGCACCGTCAATGTTCTTCAAGAATGGCCTCCATCGTCATGAGTTCGGGGTAGAGGCTAATGAAGTGGGCCATGATCAACTGACGAACCAGGAGGCGCTTATAAGATGCGCTCCCGCGGATGTCCGATATGGGGTCGATTTCAGTCTGGGCGATGCGAATCGCCTCCCGGACCGTCGCTGCGCTAAGTACCTGACCGGTCAGGTACGCCGAAGTCGCGCCAAGTGTCAGGGGGGTGGCCGCGACGCCGCCACAGGTCAGCGTCGCCGACCGAATGGTTGAGCCGTCACTCCTGATCTGTAGGGCACTATTCACACTGGCGATGTCGAGGCGACTCCTCTTGGAGACCTTCTCCCAGCTGACCCTAGCCTCTGGATGCGGTTTTCGAATCGATATGGAAACCAGCATTTCATCCTTGCCCAAGTCCATTTTCTTGTAGCCCAGGTAGAAGTCCGCGAGGGCCACGGACCGATTCCCGCCGGAATCGGACTCGAGACTCAGGGACGTTTCCAGAGCCAGAAGGAGGATGGTCACATCCCCGATGGGAGACGCGTTGATGAGGTTGCCACCAACCGTAGCACGATTCCTGATCTGAACCGAGGCAATGTCATCCATGTAACGACGGACTCGAGGCACGATAGAACGGAAAGGGGCAGATTCGGCGAGGTCCTCGAACGTGGTGGCGGGGCCGATGGTTACGTGAGTATCCGATTCGGCGACTCCCCGCAGGCCGGGCATGGTACCAAGGGCCACGATGTCCGCCAGGGGCAGATGGTCTCCCTGTTGGACATACAAGTCTGTTCCGCCCGCGATGATGACCGCTCCTGGCGCCGGCGCTGCGCAACTGGAGACGGCCATCGCCTCCAGCCGCGCGGGAATGTCTTCGAAGTAGGCGGGGAGCTCTCCTTCAGCCACCAGGTGCTCGACCCCGGAACGCCCGCCCCCGATTGGGAGATGCCGGAGGGCACCCACACACGCCTTCAAGGAGCGATAACCAGTGCACCGGCAAAGATGCCCCCCGAGCGCCGTCTTCATGGCCTCCAGGTCCATGGGCTCCGTCTGTTCCATCAGGCGCCCGGTCACTGAAATCACGATTCCTGGCGTACAAAATCCGCACTGGGAAGCTCCCTCATCTACAATCGCCTGTTGAATGCATGAAAGGCGATCCAAATTGAGGCCCTCAATGGTCACCAGGTGCTGGCCGTTCAATTCGGCGATCGGCATCAGGCAGGAGGTGACCGGTCGGTAGCAGACTCGGCCATTCTCAAGCGTTCCAATGAGAACCGCACAAGCGCCGCAGTCACCCTCCCGGCAGCCTTCTTTGGTTCCGGTCAACCGCCGCTCTTCTCGCAAGAAGTCCAGGACCAACGTACCTGGTGGAGACGAGGTCGCGACGTCCCGATGATTCAGTATGAATTGAATCGGCGCCCTCATTTTGAGGTCGGGCCTCGGAATAGCCTGGCGGCGCCCCACCCCGCAAGGATCATTGCGCCCAAAATCAGGGTGCTGAACTCGCTTCCATAGGATATGGAGGGGTAGTGATTCCCGATCATGATGGCGACAACTGCGATCACCGTGTACGAGTTGTGACGGGATCTCATGGGAGCCGTCGCGGACAGGGCGGGGTCCGGGGCCGTTCCTGTCCCGATATGGGCCAGCATTTTTGTCTGCGCGGGCAGAATGCGGACCCAGACGTTGGCTGCCATGATGGTTCCCAGGACTGCGCCAACGTGGATGAACGCTGCACGGGTCGACATCACCTGAAGGAATCCGTAGTGGAGTGCCAGGATGAGAACCAATCCCAGGACGGCAATAAGAACGGGATATCGACCCAGCGGAGACCGGACCATGCCGTCGTACACGAACCAACTCAGAATGATGGCACCGACACCAGCACCGGCGGCCAGGCTGTAGTCCATTCCGGGCGCCACCAAGAGCCCATCCACATAGTAGGCCAGAACGATCAGCGTGGCCCCGCTAATCCAGGTTGCGGCCGCCTCCCATTTGAACCAATGCAGGGTCTTCGGCATGAAGTCTGCAAATCGCTGCTTCTCCACACGGTAAAGGCCACCACCGTGCACCATCCAGAGTTTCCCGACGACGTCGCGATCGTCACTGGCCTCCAGGTTCTTCTCCAGAAAATTGAACAGATAGGTCTGTCCGATCCAGAGGATTGCTGCGAACACATGTATCCAGCGGACAATGAGCTCGAGGGTGGCCATGAAATTATAGGAATCCATAGGAGCGGTGACCTATCGAGGAAGGGCGGCAATGGCGGAATCTAACGCCCTGGGCGCAAGTAAATCCTAGTCCGGGACAATTTCGGACTCGCTCGGCTGGCCCCCTGAGACCTCGACAAGATCCCGCTGCTGGAGGTGGGAGACGAGGAAGTCGAAGAGGCTCGAGGCCGCTGCCCCGGTGGCCTCGGTACCCCGGTACAGGCCAATGTTAGATGGCAGCAGCTCGGGGTAGCCGTCATCGGGGCCAAGAATTTCCATGTCCTCGGTGATGGCGGACTCGGCGATCATTCCGACACCCAAACCAGCACGGACAGCGGCTTGTGTCGCCAGGAGGCTCATGCTGCTAAACACGACATGATAGGCGCGCCCCGAGTGCTGGAGCGCCGAGATAGCGTCCTGGCAGCCGACACATGGCGAATCCAGCGGATCCGAGATCAGGGGAATCGATGTTTCACCAGAAAAATCGGTATCCACACTCTGGGCCCACAGATATGATTCGTTCCACAAGGGGGTTGCCGCCATGGGGGAATATGCAGTGTTGGCAATAGCCAGGCATAGTTCGTTGGCTTGTACTCTCTTTGCGAGATCCCAACTGGTGGAAACGTCCAGTTCGATTCGGATCCCAGTCGCCAGGCGACCGAAACGTGTGAGCAGACGGACCAACCGATTGTGGGTGACCTCTTCCAGGACGCCAACTCGCACCGTCCCCGTGGCGTCGGCCAGGGTCAATTTGGCGAGCGCCTCCTCATTCAGGTCCAGGATACGTTTGGCGTATCCGAGGAGAATCCGGCCAGCCTCGGTGAGCGAGGAGACGCGGCCAGAACGCTCCAGAAGTCGCGAGCCGATCTGTTCTTCCAGCCTCTTGATTTGAAGGCTGATTGCGGGTTGGGATCGGAAAAGACGTTCTGCGGTCGCGGTGTAGCTGCCGGTTTCGGCGATGAGCGCGAAAGTCCGTAATTGCTCCGTCGACAAGGTTTCTAGAAGCATAAGCAACGCTTATGAGATGTATAGAAATAATAAATGAATCTTATTTATTCCTCGCCAATAAGATCCGGGAATCACAAAAATCTGTAACGCCTGTGACCCAACTCGCTTCAACGCCCAAGTGGAAACTCATCGCCGCCTTTGCCGCGATCTACCTGATCTGGGGATCCACCTATCTCGCCATAGTCTTTGCTATCGACACCATTCCGCCACTAATTATGGTGGGAAGCAGGTTTGCCGTGGCCGGACTGTTGGTGCTTGCCTGGTGCCTCGGCAGCGGCCAGTCTTTTCCGTCCTTCGAGGAGTGGAAAAATGCGGCGTTGGTGGGGACGATGACACTCGGTGTGGGTGTTGGGTCTGTGGCCTGGGCGGAGCAATGGGTACCATCGGGTGTGGCGGCCTTGCTGGTTACCAGCGTCCCTCTCTGGATGGTCCTGATCGATTGGAAATGGAGGCGCGGAGCGGCGCCGAACGCGTATGTGGTGTCTGGATTGATGTTAGGCCTCGTAGGAATCGTCCTTCTGGTTCAGCCAGGACAGCTTTGGATTGGAACGGAAGCCATCACAGGAATCGCCGTGATCCTTGCGGCATCACTCACATTTTCGTTTGGCGCGAATCTGGGACGAGATCTTCGCATGCCTAGAGGTGCACCGATGTCCACCGCGGCTCAAATGCTGGGAGGGGGTGTCGCATTGCTCGTGGCAGGGGCCATGGCCGGGGAACTAGATGCACTCTCTCTCGCAGGGATTAGTCGGTCGTCCGGGTTCGCGTGGTTTTACCTGATGACCTTCGGATCCATTGTGGCATTCGGCTCTTTTGTCTGGCTGATGAACCATGTGGAGCCCACCCAGGTATCCACCTACGCGTACGTTAACCCAGTGGTGGCCGTGTTTTTGGGATGGGCGCTGGCAGGGGAAGAACTGGGACCCGGGGTGTCCGTCGCCGTCGTCCTTCTGGTTTCCGCCGTGGTCTTGATTAGTCGGTTCGGCAAAAGGAGTTCTACGCGTGCTGCGAGGCCGGGGAGCAGACCCACGGCACAACCGTCCTTCGTCCTTGGAGCGTTCGCCCATAGCCTTGACCGCCCAGCCACCTCGCTTGTTTGGGGCTCAACCCTAAAGACGCAGGTCCCGAATCTCGATCGGGAACCTTGGAAAGAATTTGGTAGGCGCGCCAATGGGTAGCGGACTTTGTTAGAAGATTCCGTGCCTCGCCAGTTGGTGGGCAACAATCGTGGATCTCGAACCGTCTACTCGCCGATCCCCCGTTGCCAGACTCTTCCAGAACGGGCTTCCGCTACTGAAATCATACTTCATCGAAAAATGCAGACGCGTTTGTTCAGCGGCCTCTTGGTCCTCTTTTTTTCCATATTGACGGTGGGTTCGGCCGCCGCTCAGAGTTTTGGTGGCGTCGTCGCAGCCGCGGAGGACCAGATTCTTGTCAGTCGTACCGCGTATGACGGCGGCGAGGGGGTCGTTTTCGTGTACGACCGGGCCGCGGACGGTACCTGGGTTGAGGGAAACCACTTTCCAGCGCCGAACTCAGACGGCTCGGACGACAATTTTGGTCGTGCGATGGCTCTCCAGGGCAATTTCCTGGCCATCGGTGCAACCGGGTCAGGCGGCAACATCGGCGCGGGCTACATATTTGAGAGGGGAACCGACGGTTTGTGGACAAGCGTCTGGTCAGGGCACCCGGATGACGTGGACGAAAACGACTACTTCGGTCGGTCTGCGGCAATCTCGGGTGATTGGGTATTCTTCGGGACGGCCGGACATCGCGCCAACGCGGGCGCGGTCTATGCCTTTCACCGCGGCGCAGACGGATCCTGGTCAATGCATTCGAAAATTGAACCAGAGAGTTTTCGTCCTAATGCCTATTTCGGACTCACCATCGCTGCTGCTGGGGATCACCTGATCGTTGCGGCGCCGTTTGTTGACGGTGGACAGATTCACGGCTTTCGCTACGATGCTGTCTCGGACAGCTTCGTCGCGACCGGCCTGCTCTCCGGAGAAGATGGACTCGAATCCCAGGCCCTTGCTGTTCACGGCAACATGGCCTTCGCCGGCGAGCCCTCTGCGGGCGGCGGTGTGGGCGGCGTGCACACATTCTCGTTCAACGAATCGACGAACTCCTGGAGCGAGGGAAATATGCTACTTCCGTTCGACGGGGGCCGCGGTGGACTCGGTGCGTCCCTGGCCGTGGTCGGCGGCGAACTTTGGGCTGGCGCTCCGGGCGCAGATGGGAGCAAGGGCGCGCTCTACCGTTTTGGTGTGAGCGACTCGGGCGTGATGGAGGCGTTCCGCGCGGGGGTGCCGGACGCATTTACCGGATCTGGAGCCGGCGCCTCGGTGGCCGGCACGGCCTCGGTGGCGGTTCTGGGAGCGCCTTCAATCGGAGCGGCCGGGCTTGTCTATGTCCTGGAAGCAAATGACTACGGATGGCAGAGCGCTCAGGTGCTCGGCGACCAGAGCGGTTTGACCTCAATCACGGGCGAAGAGGTTCGCTGCGAGGAGAACAGCGCCTCGGGTTATGACTGCGACAATATTGACCTCCTGGCATTCCTACCGGTCCACCAGGTTGGCGGCGGAGCGGGCGGATCTGTCAAGATTAACGACATCTGGGGCTGGAACGACGAAGAGACCGGCCGCGAATTCGTGCTGCTCGGACGCGTAGATGGTACATCGTTCATCGAGATCACGGACCCGTCGAATCCCGTCTACCTGGGTAATCTGGCGATGACGGAAGGGTCGAACGCGGCCACCTGGCGCGACATCAAAGTGTACGCCAATCATGCTTTCGTCGTAGCGGACGGGGCTGGCGAGCATGGCGTCCAGATCTTCGACTTGACTCAGCTACGCGACGTGCAGAACGCCCCGGTGGAATTTGAGGAGTCCGCACACTACGACGGTGTTGCAAGCTCTCACAACATTGTGATCAATGAGGACACCGGCTTCGCGTTCATGGTTGGCAACCGGATGGGGGGCGAAACCTGTGGTGGCGGTTACCACATCATCAACATTCAGGAGCCGACCCAGCCGGTCTTCGCCGGGTGCTGGGGGCACGAGGGCACCGGGCGCGAGGGCACCGGGTACGCCCACGATGCACAGTGTGTGGTTTACCACGGTCCAGACTCCGACTACACCGATCACGAAATCTGCCTGGGAGGTAACGAGACCGCCATCTCCATCGCCGATCTTACGGACAAAGCCAATCCGGTGGCTATCTCTTCAGCCAGCTACCCGAATGTGGCCTACACCCATCAGGGATGGTTTAGTGAAGACCACAGGTTCGTGTACGTGAACGACGAGCTCGATGAGATTCAAGGGGTTGAGAAGACGCGTACGCTGGTGTGGGACGTTTCCGACCTGGACGAGCCCGTTTTGGTCAAGGAACACATGGGCGAAACCGCGGCGAGTGATCACAATCTCTACATCCAGGGCGATTTCATGTACCAGTCCAACTACGCGGCTGGTCTTAGAATTTTGGACATCTCTGATCCTGCCAATCCCAGGGAGGTCGGCTACTTCGATACGACCCCAGGTCTGGAAAACACGTCAGGTTTCACGGGCTCCTGGAGCAATTTCCCCTACTTCCGCTCCGGAACGATTGCGGTGAGTTCCGTCGGCGAGGGACTGTTTTTGGTTCGCAAGCGCCAGATTGACACCTAGTGTGACGGCGAGACTTTGTCTCGGACATGACCGCCATCGTCGATTTTTTTGCAGAGATTCCTACGGTCTACCGGACCGGCCTCCTCGTTGGTGGCTTGGTGTTCTTTTGGCTGTTGGAGGGCCTCGTCCCGGCGTTCCGTCTCGAGTATGCCAAGGGGCGCCACGCACTCCTGAATCTGTTCTTCTGGCTCACAACACTGGTCATCAATTTTGGACTGGCCTTCCTGTTGGTCAGCGCGTCCCATTTCTCGCTCGCCAACGGGGTGGGAATCCTCCAGTGGCTTCGCACCTCGGTTTGG
>CAYXSE010000122.1:0-6001 GCA_964466675.1 uncultured Rhodothermales bacterium
AATCTGACGACGGGCGATGTCGTGGCCGGGGTGCGACGAAAGACCGGGATAGTGGACAGCCGTGACACCCGGATGATCGTCAAGGAAAACCGCGATTCGGCTTGCTGTCTGGCACTGAGCGGCTATTCTCGCTGACATTGAACGCATGCCGCGGAGAGTCAGCCACGCCGAGAAGGGGTCGAGCACGGCGCCAGCAATCTGCTGCGTCCTCCTGATTCCCGCGAAGATGGAATCGTCATTTCGGGCCAGGAGCGCCCCTCCGAGTACATCAGAATGTCCTCCGAAGTATTTGGTCGTGGAGTGAAGCACCAGATCCGCTCCCAGATCTAGAGGTCGCTGGAGAACGGGGGTCGTCCAGGTGGAATCCACCAGTGTGGCGATGCCTTTTTCCGAGGCCGTCTTGCAGACTCTGGCGATATCCGTGATGTGCAGAAGAGGGTTGGACGGCGTCTCCATCCAGATCAGCCGGGTGTCGTCGGAGATTGCGGACTCCCACGCTCCATTGTAGTCCACGGAAGTCACACGCAGCCCCCAGTCCTTCCAGACCGTGTCGGCCAATTCCCGCACGCCGTGATAGACGTCCATGGGAAGGATCAGATGTCCGCCCGGGCAGGTTGCGGAAATTGCCGCGTTGGACGCTGCCATCCCGGATGCAAAGGCCGCGCAGGCCGCGGCCCCCTCCGCATCTGCGAGGGCCTCCTCTAGGAGCGCCCGGGTGGGGTTTCCCGAGCGTGTATAGCTGAAGCCGGAGGGAAATGAACCGTCCTCCGCACGTTCGTACGTGGTGGCTGTGTGGATGGCGGGGGTGACCGCTCCGGTCACCGTGTCTACTTGGCAGCCGGCCGTAGCCAATCGAGTCTGCAGATGAGCGTCTTCGGGTTTCATTCAGGGCATCGTGGTGTGACCCAACAAAATTCAGAGCAAATGTAACCGCCGGACGCATTCCCCCGTAGTCCATGATGCGTCTTCCGATGAGTGGTTTGGGGAGGCCGATGCCTTGGGGTATTCGGCGTCCCCTTTCCGCGTTTCTGGAGCTTGGGCTACTCGCGGAAGAATCAGGCTCGAAGACTGCCAGATGCCCCAAGAACCGGTTAAGTCGGGACCGTTCGGAGACGATACGTCGGGAAATGCCCTGCCCGAACTATATCGCTCTCGTATTCAGGCGCGCTGCTTGTTTGCTAGCAGTGTTGATTTTTGGTGTGCTCCCCACTCTGGACGCGGTCGGGAACGCCGACCTGAATGACAAGCCTGGCGGAAAACAGGCGGACGCACCCACGGTCCCGGGATCATGGCCCGCGGGGTCTGAGGATCGTGGTCAAGTCCGATTGGACACATGGACCACCGCGGACGGTCTCCCTCTGAGGGCGGTCGAAAGAGTTCTGCAAACTCAAGACGGGTTCCTTTGGCTGGCCACTCAGGAAGGACTGGTACGCTTCGACGGCTACGATTTCGATGTGTTCGACAAGAGCAAGTTCGACATCGGAAGCAATAGCATCTACTCCCTGTACGAAGACTCCGAAGGCAGACTCTGGGCCGGGACAAGGAACGGCGGGGTCATCCGATACTCCGACGGGCTTTTGGAAGGCCTATTCGTGGACCAGTTGAGACAGGCGCAAGTTTCAGCCATAGTGGAGGACGGAAATGGGAATTTCCTTCTGGGCCTCGCAGACAGCACACTGATTCGAGTAACCCCGGATGGGAAGCATGAATCCTTGGGTCTGCCCGACGGCGCGGAAGTCAGGAACGTCACGGCACTACTTCGAGATCACTCCGATGCGATCTGGATCGGAACTCGCGACCAAGGCCTCTTCCGGTACGGTCAAGGCGTGCTCACCTCATTCCTGGCCACAGGCGCCCTCACACACCAGAGCATCTCCGATCTCTCGATGGCTCCGGACGGTTCGATCTGGGTGGGAGCCACTTCCGATGGTATCGCGAGAGTTCAGGGATATCGAGTTCACGCGTACGGGACAGAGGCGGGTCTGCCAGCAGATGATGTAATCTCGATTCTCGCAGACCCGAACGGCACAGTTTGGATCGGGACCCGAACACGAGGCCTGTGGCGCTTGGCCGGCGGAATAGTCACGCAGCCAGCTGGATTGGCCGGGGCCCGGAATCGGAACGTCAGGGATATCCATTTCGACCGAGAGGGCTCGTTGTGGATGGCGACAGACCACGGCTTGGAGCGAATCCGGACGGCACGATTCAAGACCATGGGCGCGTCTGAGGGACTTCCCACAAGTATGGTCAACACCACCCTGGAAGCCTCCGATGGCTCCGTCTGGGTGGGCACGGACGAGGGAGTCGCGGTGCTTCGCAATGGAATGGTTCGGACGGACTTCCCCGAGATCGGCAACCAGCATGTGCTGGCCCTGGCCGAGGCACAGGACGGGAGTATTTGGATAGGCACATATGGGAACGGACTCTACCGGTACGATCATGGGACCGTCACCAGGCGGTCGGCGGCGGGTGGTGACATTCCGGACGATTTGGTGTTTGCACTCCACGTAGGCCCCTCCGGAGTGTGGATGGGTTCGAGGCAAGGAGCATCGAGACTCACCCCAGACGGCTTCGAATCGATTACCACAGCAGATGGGTTGGGGTCGAACGATATCACGGTAATTCACGAGACCCTGGACCGGGATCTGTGGCTTGGGACCTATGACGCGGGACTTCACCTCCTGAGAAACGGTAAGGTCGTGGCCCGATATGCGGACAAGGACTTCGTCACGGCGATCCTGGAAGACTCGGACGGTGATATCTGGTTTAGTGTCCGGGAAGGCGGACTGATTTGGATGCGCGACGGCCTGTTACATCGATTTCAGACCTCCGATGGGATGCTCAGCGACAACGTCCTGGCCATTCTCGAAGACGCGGACGGTGCCATCTGGATGACCAGCAACGTTGGCGTGTCCAGAATCGACAAGCAAGAGTTGATCGCCCACGCTCAGGGACGAATCGAAACCCTGCAGCCAGAGGTGTTCACCACTCTGGACGGGCTCAGAACATCCGAGTTCAACGGAGGCACTCAGCCGTCCGGCTGGGTAGGCTCAAGCGGTTTCTTGTACCTCCCAAGTGTCTCGGGTCTGGTTACCGTCAGCCCTCACCAAAGAGATTCCGTCCCGCCCAAGGTGGTGATCGAGCGCCTCGTCTCGAATCATCAGATTGGGCTAGGCTCTCGATCGATGGTCCTCGATCCGGGTGCTCGACGGTTCGAGATAGCCTTTACCGCACCCAATTTCATCGCTCCGGGGAAAACGTCATACGAGTTCCGATTGGACGGCTACGACAGGGACTGGATCGGTGTCCCCCCCGGAGGGCTCCGGGCCGCGCACTACACGAATCTGCCTCCTGGAGACTACTTATTTCGTGTCCGCGCCCAAAACGGAGACGGAGTCTGGAGCGGAAACGAAGCGACACTCACCTTCGTCGTGAGCCCGTTCTATTGGCAGCCAGCTTGGTTCCGGCTTCTATGCGCTGTTGCTGTGATCGCGCTCATCGGTTTCGCCTACCATCGTAGGATGGTATTCATGAAGGCGAGGGCTGCCGAGTTGGAATCCTTGGTGGCCAGCAGGACCGCGGACCTTCAGGTTGCCATCGAGCGGACCGAGGAAGCCCTCAGCCAGACTGAACTAGCCAGGCAGCAGGAAGCGGCACAACGCGAGAAGGCGGAAGAGGCCACTTCGGTGATCGAAGTACAGGCCGGGCGCCTACGCGAGATGGACGAAATCAAGACACGGTTCTTCAACAATATCTCGCATGAGTTTCGGACGCCGCTAACTCTGAACATCGGCCCCATGGAGAACGCTCTCCTCGGCGAATACGGAGAGTTGTCAGGATCGCTGAGGCGTCAAGTCGAGGTCATGCTTCGCAATTCGCGGCGCCTCTTGCGCCTCATCAACCAGCTCCTAGACATATCGAAGCTGGAATCAGGCCGGATGAAGCTCCGGGTCATGGAGGGCTCAGTCCCGAGGCTGGTCGAGGGAATCGTCATGTCCTTCACGCCCTTCGCGGAAAGGAAGAAGCTCAGACTTTCCTTCGACAGCGCGACCGAAATCAAGACCTCGCTCTTCGATTCCGAAGGTCTGGAGAAAGTATTTTTCAATCTGGTCTCCAACGCCGTCAAATTCACACCCGACGGAGGTAGCATCTCGGTCACGGTCGAAAGCTCAGAAGGTGAGTACCGCGGCTCGGCGGTCCCCGCGGTCTCCGTGTCGGTTCTCGATACAGGGTCGGGAATCCCAGAGAAGGATCTGGACCACATTTTCGATCGATTCCACCAGGTGGATGGCACGGTCTCCCGTGTGCAAGAAGGGACTGGGATCGGCCTGGCGCTGGTCAAGGAATTGGTGGAACTCCATGGAGGCACTATTCGGGTTGAGAGCACGCTCGGCGAGGGTACATTGTTCGAGGTGACCATTCCCCTGGACGATCGATGCCTGGGCGATTGCGAGATAGTGACGGAGCGGTATTCGGAACTGCCGGTCGGGCGTGGGCCCATGATGGAGATGGCGGTCTTCGATGGCGACGACGAGGCCCCGGCTGTAGACCGAAAAACGGCGGATGCGTCGGCCCCGGTGGTTCTGGTTGTCGACGACAGCCCGGACATACGTGAGTACATCGCTGATTGCCTGGCAGGGCGATATCACGTCATCCTGGCGGCTGACGGCCAGGAAGGATTAGATCGAGCCCGAGCCGATCGCCCCAGCCTGATCGTTTCAGACGTGATGATGCCGATAATGGACGGCTATGAATTGTGCCGCCACGTCAAGGGCGACGACGACCTGGCCGACACACCGTTCATGCTGGTCACTTCCAAGGCTTCCTCTGATGACAAGATCGCCGGTCTGGAGGCCGGTGCAGATGACTATGTGGCGAAGCCGTTTAGCGCGCGCGAACTCGTCGTTAGAGTGGGCAATTTGATCCGAGCTCAGGAGCAGATGCGGGATCTTGAGCGGCTAAATACAGAGCTCGTCACCTCGAACTCGGCGTTGAAGCAGGCAAGTGAGATGAAGTCGCAGCTTCTGTCCATCGCCTCACACGACATGAAAAACCCTCTTACGGCCATCCGCGAGTTCGCGAGGGTTCTCAAGGAAGACGTCGACGAGTCGCACCAAGAGGAGCTTCTGACCCTGATTTTCGATTCCAGCAACGAGATGCTCACGCTCATATCGCAGCTCCTGGACTCCAGCGCCCTGGGGGGCGCATCGTTACAGCTACGCAGGAACGACACCAATTTGGTCGACCTCGCGGAACGGATTGTGGAGAGGAACGCCTGGATCGCCGACAGGAAAGGGCAGGTCATCCACACGACCATGGATGATTCCGGTGCCTGTTCGTTGAAGGCGGACACCGAGCGTGTTCGAGAGGCCATGGACAACCTCATCTCGAATGCGATCAAGTATTCGCCCCTCCAGTCCGAGATCTACGTTACCGTCCGACGCAGAGACCAAGAAGTGATCTTCTCTGTCCAGGACAATGGGCCGGGTTTGACGAAGGATGATCTCGAACGGGTCTTTGGACAATTCCAGAAGCTTTCGGCTCGCCCAACCGGTGGAGAGTCCTCGACGGGTTTGGGCCTCTCCATTGTGAAGCAGATCGTGGATCTGCACGACGGCCAGGTCTGGGCGGAAAACCGTCCTGAAGGCGGGAGTCATTTCGGGTTTTCGCTGCCGCGGGTGGATGTGCCTGGTGAGCGACAGGACCGGCCCGCGCGACCGTCGATCAAGAGGGAATCGGGGCGTACTTCGGCGACTGGTGAAGGGCTGACGTCGTAATGGCACGGGTGAGGGATGCCTTTTTGGCGTACCCTGTTTCCCCCGCCGATCCAACCTCAACCCATGCCCCGGAAGAAGTCTGCTGCCTCTCTTTCTTCCCTGCTATCCGGCGTGATAGAGGAGATGGGGGTCTCGGAGAGGCTGGACGAGACCTTCGTGGAGGAAGCATGGCGAGACGTCGCAGGCGCGCAAATTGCCAGAGTTACGCGGCGGGTTCGAATGCG
>CAYXSE010000122.1:6013-10834 GCA_964466675.1 uncultured Rhodothermales bacterium
CCGACTTACGGTCTTCTTGACGGATGCGGTCTGGAGACACGCCCTCCACGCCGAGCGGGACGCTTGGTTGAATCGAGTGAACGATAAGCTGGGCAGGCGCGTCGTGACCGAACTGCTCTTCCGCTGAGAGGCCAGGGTCACCGTGCCAGAGTCGCCGCGCCCAGGGTTGCTGCGCGCCAGGGTCAGCCGATTCTCAGTCCGCGAGTCGCTGGAACAGGACCGACGTGTTGTGCCCCCCAAACCCGAACGCGTTGCTCATCGCCACGTCGACCCGACGTTCCTGTGGTTCATTGAACGTGTAGTTCAAATCGCAGGCAGGGTCCGCAATCTCGAAGTTGATGGTGGGCGGAACTCGATTGTGAGTGATCGAGGCGATGGCCGCAATCGCTTCCACGGCCCCAGCCGCGCCCAAGAGGTGCCCGGTCATACTCTTGGTGGAAGAGACATTCATTTTGTATGCCTGATCGCCGAATACGTCTTTGATGGCGTTGGTCTCCGCCACGTCTCCCAGTGGCGTGGAGGTGCCGTGCATATTGAGGTAGTCTACGTCGGAGGTGGCAAGGCCTGACTGGCGCAAGGCGGCCAGCATCGCCCCCTTCGCCCCCCGACCACCAGGATCCGGTGCGGTGATGTGGTAGGCATCACCGCTCATTCCGATTCCCACGACTTCGGCATAGATCCGCGCGCCGCGGGCGAGGGCCTGGTCCAACTCCTCCAGGTAAAGGGCGCCGGCTCCCTCGCCCAACACAAAACCATCCCGAGAGCCATCGAACGGCCTACTGGCGGTTTGAGGAGAGTCATTTCTGGTAGAAAGAGCCTTCAGTGCATTGAAGCCTCCGACACCGAGTTCGGTCACAGACGCCTCGGACCCGCCGCAAATAGCGGCATCGGCATGCCCCAACTGAATCAGCATGACCGCATCGCCGATGTTGTTGTTGCCGGTGGCGCAGGCCGAGACACAACAATAGTTGGGCCCCCGGAATCCGTGCCGGATCGAGATCTGCCCAGGAGCGATATCCGAAATCAGCATCGGAATAAAAAACGGGGAAAGTCCTCTAGGGCCCCTGTTTTCGTATTCCACCGTCTGGTTATGGAAGACGGTCATGCCTCCGATCCCGCTGCCGAAAATGACCGCCACGCGATCCTTTTCTTCATCGGGCATCGAGGCAGAATCCACGCCCGCATCCGCGATAGCCCGATCCGCGGCGATCACAGCATACTGGCAGAAGGGATCCATGCGCCGGGCGATCTTGCGCCCGAGCAGATCAACGACATCGAGGCCCTTCAATTCGCACGCGAACTTGGTAGCGAATTTTTCGGTATCGAAATAGGTGATCGGAGCCGCACCGCTCTCACCGCGCATCATAGCATCCCAAAACGAATCGACCGAAAGGCCAATTGGTGTCAGGGCGCCCATGCCGGTAACAACAACACGACGAAGAGGGCTCGCCATCGGATTCCCAGGAAGTTTTGGTTCTGTCTCGGAACCAGGCCGGATGTTACCCGGCTTTCTCCGTGATGTAGGTCACCGCATCACCAACCGTGGCGATTTTTTCGGCATCCTCGTCAGGGATGGTCAGATCGAATTCCTTTTCGAACTCCATGATCAACTCGACGGTGTCGAGCGAATCGGCTCCGAGATCGTTGGTGAACGAAGCGTCGTTGGCGATGTCATCCTCATCTACGCCGAGTTTTTCGACGATGATTGACTTGACCTTGGCTGCGATATCGGCCATTGGGGTATAGAATCGAGTAGCTGGAACGTGCAAACCGCGCCCTACCCGGCGTGAGGCAGCCGGTTCCGGCTTCCTGCGGGTACAGACAGAATTTCAAATTAACAGGGTAGATGCGTCGAAGCAACGTATCACCCGAAACGCGCGACTAGCCGATGCGTTGGACCGTCAAATTTCAAGAGCCCCATTAGTCTCACATCTATTTCGTCAATGCTGCACTTATTTACATCGGAGTCCGTATCTGAGGGTCACCCAGACAAAGTAGCCGACCAGATTAGCGATGCTATTCTTGATGCTATTCTCCGGGAAGACTCGTCGAGTCGGGTTGCGGTAGAGACTCTTGTGACGACGGGATTGGTCGTTTTGGCGGGCGAAGTTCGGACCACGGCGTACATCGACGTCCAGGAAGTGGCCCGAAATGTGATCCGTGACATCGGGTACAATGATCCTCGATTGAGATTCGATGCGGACTCCTGTGGCGTGCTGAGCGCCATACACGAGCAAAGCTCAGACATCGCGCAGGGCGTGGATAGTGGTTCGGGCCTTCACAGCGAGCAAGGGGCGGGCGATCAGGGTATGATGTTCGGGTATGCCTGTCGGGAAACTGAGACGCTCATGCCGATGGCTATCAGTTTCGCGCATGGTTTGGTCAGGGAATTGGCCGGCATAAGGAAGGCATCCGAATCCACGATGCCGTATCTGCGGCCCGATTCGAAGAGCCAGGTTACCATCGAGTACGAGGAGGATGGTCGCACGCCGAAGCGTGTGCACACGGTGGTGATTTCGACTCAGCATTCCGAAGACGTAGAGCTCACCACCATCAAGGAGGATGTGCGCACTCAGCTCCTGCCCCTGGTGATTCCCGCATCGCTCCTGGACGACGACCTCATCCTGCATGTGAATCCCACGGGACGTTTTGTCATTGGCGGACCACACGGAGACGCCGGCCTGACCGGGCGAAAAATCATCGTCGACACGTACGGCGGCAAGGGTGCCCATGGTGGGGGAGCCTTCAGCGGCAAGGATTCGACCAAGGTTGATCGAAGTGCCGCGTACGCGGCCAGGCACGTGGCCAAGCACATCGTCGCCGCCGGTCTGGCAGACGAGGCGGAAGTGCAGCTGGCCTACGCTATTGGGGTAGCCCAGCCGGTCTCCATCCGGGTAGAGACGAACGGGACCAGTGCGCTGTCAGATTCGGCGCTCACCCATGTGATTCGCAGTGTCTTCGACCTTCGTCCGGCAGCGATCATCGAATCCCTCGATCTGAGGAGGCCAATTTTCCAATCGACCGCCGCCTACGGCCACTTTGGTCGCGAAGAGTTCTCTTGGGAACGTTTGGATCGCCTGGACGATATCCGGAATGCCTCGTGAGTCGACGAGGCTTTAGCCCGAATAGAATGGCCCGCCATTCAGTCGGGTTATTGCTGTTCTTGGCTCTATTGGCGCCCGTGGAGGCGAACGCCCAGGTGGTTGATAGCCTGTTGGTGATGCCGACCCGGTCGCATGCCGGGGGGCGAATCTCTACGACCTTCGACATCCCGAGGGCTCGTTACCGGATGGCGAAGGATCTCGAAGGAGGCCGCGCCGAGGAGCAATTGGCTGCCGAGTTCGGCTGGGTGGCCTCCCAACTGGAGCTGGCCCGAGAGTACCAGACGGGCGTTTCCAGCCACCTCACCTTTCAGCAGACCCTCAACGGCGTGCCGGTGTGGAATCGCCGGGTGACGATCAGCCTGGACAACACAGGCTCGGTCTCCATGATCGTCAGCGGATTCGATCCGGGCGCCTCAGGATCGAACCTGAACACGAGGCCGCGGATCACGGCTTCGGAGGCCAGCGGAATTGCCCTTCAGGCCGTCGGGCGTGCTCGCTCGTCAGTGCCGGAGTTGATTGTGGTACCAGGCTCCCGGCCTCGATTGGCCTGGCGAACGGTCGTGTGGCCCGTGGGCCAGATGGCTGAGCGGGAGGTCCTCATCGACGCCCATGACGGTGCCGTTCTTCTGGACGTCGACCGCACTGCCCGGCGGAAAACAAGCGGCATCCTGGAGACCAACTCGCGAAAGCGGGGGATGGGGTCTCCGAGTTCGGCCCAGGCGAGAGTGGATGGGGTGGGGTTCATCTTCGACCCGGACCCGCTGGCCTCCTCGGGTTCGGACTACGTGCCTCCATTCGTGGATGCGAATGATGCGGACAATCCCAGCCTGACCGCCGAGTTGAAAACCGTGACGCTCCGGGACATTACGCTCGGGGGTGACGGCCTCTACCGACTCCAGGGTCCGGCCCTCCAGATAGTCGGCGAGAATTCTGGCGGTGTGGTCGTGTACGACCCGCCCGCCGAGGCTTCGCCGAACTTCGAATACACGAGGTCACAGTCCGGGTTCGAGGCCGTGAACGTCTACTATCATATCGACACGAATCAGCGATACGTACAGTCTTTGGGCTTCTCGGACCTGCAGAGTCAGTCTCCGGTGCGTGTGAACCCCGCGGGTTCGGACGCGGACGATTCGGGCTGGCTGGCCAGCCAACGCTTCCTGTTTTTCGGTACCGGTGGGGTGGACGACGGGGAGGATGCCGCCGTGATCCTCCACGAATACGCGCACGCTCTTCTGGAGGCGGGAGCACCGGGACTCCGAAGCAGCCTGGAAGGACAGGCGTACCACGAAGGATGGGCGGACTACTGGGCGATGTCCTATCAACGTAGTCTGATGGACGCCGGCTTGGTGCTTCGTACCGACTGGGAGGAGGTTTTTCGCTGGGACTCCGGGATCGGCACCTTGTGGTCCGGGAGGCGATTGGATTTCTCGGGCACCTATCCGGAAGACACCTGCTCCGACAATGGTTCAGCATCGGGCTGCAGCGTTCACGACGATGGGAGGTTGTGGGGCACGGTCATGATGAACGTGTACACCGATCTGGGCCGAGAAATCACGGATCGACTGAACCTGCTGTCGCATCGGTACCTGGCGCCCGGGATGACCTTTCGAGATGCCGCGGAAGCGGTGATTCAGGCCGATATCGACCACTACGGCGGGGATCACGTGGAGGTGTTGGTGGGCCATTTCGCCGGCTTTGGGCTCGTCGATCCCGCATC
>CAYXSE010000123.1:0-6103 GCA_964466675.1 uncultured Rhodothermales bacterium
GTTGGAAAAAATTTGCGAAGCGCGCGCTGGCCTACGGCCGTTCGCTTGGAATCGCTCCCGTAGCAGTCATACTGCTGGTGGGACTCGTTGCGTGCGACTCCGCGCCGTCTCCCACAGACGGATTTTCGCGCCCTCCGCTGGTCTCCGACCTGGTTTTTTCGCCCGGTGTCATCGAGGTCGATGAGCTGCCACAAGGCAGCCTCGTAGGCGAGTCTGTCCGCGTCTCCGTGTCGATTTCGGCGGCTGCCTCGGATCCAGACGGCGACCTCCAGACCGTCGCTTTCGTATTGCAGGCGCCCCTGGCTTCCAACGAGCCAGTCGCCTCGGGAGTCCTTTCCGCAGCAGGGGGGGGGCGGTACGCAATCCAGACGGACATACTTTTTCCGGTGGCCTTGACTGGGTCCTACGTACTCATCGTATACGCCTCGGATGAGGCTGGTATGCTGGGAAACGAGGTCAGAGGAGTCATCGAGTTGGCCGCCCTCGGAGGTCCTCCGGTCATCGAGTCTGTCGATTTCCCGGCCACGGTCCAGCGGCCGGCGGATGGGGAGGCCGCGGTACCGATCATGATTGTGGCCCAGGTGTCTGACCCCGATGGCCTGGCGAATGTGGCTCGTGTTGAGGTGCGGTTCAACGGTGGCTCGCCGCTATTGCTGTGTGATGATGGAGGCCAGGACGCATGTAACCCTGGCTTCGCGAGCGGAGACGAGACGGCCGGCGATGGCCTGTTTACGCTGACCATCCAGGTGGAGTCAACCAACGCGCTGGGAGACATTTCCCTCGAGTTCGTTGCCACCGACCGTTCGGGTCTGGCCAGCGATCCGGTGACCCGGGTGTTGACCATTGAATAGGGCCTGGTCATTCATAGTGACACTTCTGCTGGTCGGTACATCCGATGCCCAGGACGGGTCTCTGGTCGAGAGTGAATTCGGAATTCTGAGCAACTCGGTGGCCAACTTGCATGCCCAATCAGATTCGCTTTGGATCGGGCCTCTCCTGAATCTGACAACGGATGGTGGAAGCACATGGAAGATCACGGAGGCAGACTCACTTTTTGGTTCCGCCAACCGGGTCTTTTCTCTGGATATCGAGGGTTCAACCATCTGGATAGGCCTCGGTCGCAGCGACCGGTCCACGGGGGAGTCCGTTCAGACGGCCGCGGGGTTTCTAGTGTCCACCGATGGGGGGCGAACCTTTGCGTACCGCTTTCCGCAGTTGGACGGTGCCGCGGATGAGACCATCGAGTATGGAGTCAACACGCTGTCGGCGCTTCCTGTCATCGTGCCGCAGCAAAGTCCTCCGTTCGATATCGACTTCGACCCGGCCAATGGAGACGTCTGGGTCGCCGGGTGGGCCAGCGGGATCCGGCGCTCTTCCGATGGAGGGCTTACGTGGGATCGGGTCGTGCTACCGCCCGACGAACTAGACTACGTTCACCCAGATTCTGTCTACTCGTTCCGTGTGGAGCCGCAGCGCGGGGGCATGGGTCAACTGAATCACATGGGCTTCTCGGTCCTGGTGGACGAAGCGGGTACAGTCTGGGCCGGGACTCCGGTGGGGGTAAACCGGTCGACGGATGGGGGGTCCAGCTGGAGACGGTTTTCCAATGACGGTACGCCAGGATCTCTGACCGGAAACTGGGTGATTTCGATCGAGGAGCAGCCCTTGCCCGGTCTGAACCCAATATGGATGGCGACCTGGAATTCCGGCGGCGGCGGTACGGGACAGTTCGGCGCCGCGGTGACGAGAGACGGAGGGGAAACTTTCGAACAGACGCTTCAGGGTGAAAAGGTTTACGACTTTGCTTTCCGAGGGCAGACCGTATATGCCGCGAGTGATGGGGGACTGTACATCTCTGAGGACGGGGGAAGAATTTGGCGCAGTGTCAGGGACTTCCGCGACCGCGACCAGCCAGACCAGTTCATCAGGCCCGGGGCATCGGTATTCTCCGTCGCCACCACGTCCGATGCGCTTTGGGTCGGTACGGAAGACGGGTTGCTGAAGAGCCAGGATGGCGGCCACACTTGGACCGTAATTCGGGTGGAGGTACCCACGAATCCGGCACACCCGACCGAGCGCGTCCCCCGAGTGGACGCCTTCGCCTACCCCAATCCTTTTTCGCCGGCTATCGATCGATTCGTGCGATTCCGTTATGACCTTCCCTCCGCCGGAGGTGTTCGCATCCGCATTGTCGACTTCGGAAGCTCGCTGGTTCGGGATTGGACGGATAGTCGACCTCAGGGCACAGGAGAGTCTGTGTGGGACGGCCGCGACGCACGAGGCCTGCGAGTGGCCAATGCTGCCTACTTCTATTCGATCGAGGGCCCGGGAGGATTCCAGGCCACCGGAAAAATTCTGGTGATCGAATGAGAGCACTTTTTGTCATCGCGGCCGCCTCGTTTGTGCTGCTGACAACATTCGAGGCGTATGCGCAGGCTCCTGCCTCCTTCTCCAGGCTCGGCTTTGGCGCGCGCGGGGTTGCTTTGGGCAACGCCCTGGTCGCCGACTCCTCCGCTTCGCCCTACTACAACCCCGCACTCGCACCTTTCGCCACTCGACAGAATCTGACGGCATCGATCGGGCAATTGAGCTTGGACCGTGATCTCCAGTTCATCGAATTTCGTACCCCCCTACAGCGCGCCGGAATTGCCATCGGGCTGACGCACGCAGTCGTTTCAGATATCGATGGGCGAAACAACGCGGGGTTTCATACCCAAAATTTCTCTACGAGCGAGTTTGCCGGTTTCCTTGCCTTCGGCCTAAAGTTTGGGTCTCGGGTCACGGGTGGTATCGGTCTCCAGTTTTTTCGTTCGGACCTGTTCGAGGGACTCGCACCGGTGAACAGCATCGGCGTAGACTTTGGAGTTACGGTCCGCGTCTGGAAGGATCTCCGGATTGGCCTGGTTCTGGACGATCTCTTGGCGCGGTTCAGCTGGGACACATCAGACCTATTCAGCTCGGGGGGGAAATCTTCCTCAGACCGGTTTCCCGTTCGCGTTCGGCTGGGCGCATCCAAGTTGGTATACAACGATCGCGTGCAACTGCTTGCTGAGTACGAGGCCCGTTTCTCCGACGTGGAGATCATTGGTTCCACCGTCGATCTGCTTGGAGATTCTCCAGCGCAGTTCTTGGAGTCCAGTCGCCTCACGGTCCGATCCGATCTATTTAGGGCAGGCGCGCAGTTTTCCCTCGCGGATGCGCTGGATGTTTATGCCGGAATTGATCGAACTTCGGGAGGAGCGGGGGGCGCTTTTCGTCCTGCCGCAGGATTCTCGGTCGATCAGTCCCTCGGAAACCTGGGCGTGAACTTGGGTTATACCTTCGCGGCCGAGCCGCACGGGCTGGGTAGCGCTCACTACATCCTTCTCCGCCTCTTTTTGGAGCCTTGATCAAGTTGAAGCCGGTCATCACCCTTTTGCTTTTCGTCTTGCTGGCGGCGCCCGCCCGCATGGCTTCCTCTCAGGACAGCGGCCTCGCTTTCTTGGGCATTGGGCCGGACGCGGCCGGCCTGGCGATAGGTGACGCGGGTGTGTCGATAGCGAATGGTCCGTTCTCCACGGAACGGAACCCGGCAGGACTAGCTCAACCGGAAGGATTGGGCTTCGGTCTCACCCATCATCAATGGATTGCCGGTGTGACCACGTACGGTCTGGCCGGCAAGTTTCGAGTGGGCAAGAGTGGACTCGGCCTATATGCCCGTGCGACCGGGAGTGGCAACCTGCAGGCTCGCGATAGACCGGGCCGTGCCGCCGGCACCTTCGATGTCCAGTTTGTCGTGGCCGGAGTAGGTATGGCCCGGAGCATCGGCCCACTACAGATTGGCGTAGCAGCCAAATATCTGTCGGAGCGCATTTTCACCGTGAGTGCGACCGGTTACGCGTTCGACGCGGGAGTCCAGCTGCGCGTTGTCGACGGTGTCCAGTTCGGTGCGGTGTTGCAGAACATGGGCTCCATGGAAAAACTCGCCGATCGACCAACGGAGCTGCCTCGCGCGGTCCGCGTGGGCGCGTCCGTCGAGCCCTTCCGGGTACTGGCGTTCGACGATGGCTCGACGCTTATCGATGCGCGTCTGACGGCGGAAATGAGTCGCAACATCATCGACGACAGATCGAACTTTCATTTCGGGGCGTCGGCCAATGTGATGGAAACGGTCAGGTTGAGCGTGGGCTACCTGTCGAACGATGCGCTGAGGGATTTCTCTGCAGGAGTCGGTATCTCGGCGGGAGCCTTGCGTATCGACTATGCCGTTATTCCGTTCGAGGAGGGGTTCGGCGGTCCTGCGCACATCTTTTCGTTGATCTACAACAAGTAGACGCGGGAGAGCCAGCTCATCGGCCCGTTCTAGAAAAGTTCGGCCAGAACGTCGCGCAGAGCTTCGAAGTCGACGCCTCTGACCCCGGAGCGGATCCGGAGCGAGCAGAAGGTGTCCAGGATCAGCATCTGGGCCGCGTGGATGGGCACCGCAATCCAGAACGAGCGACATCGCCACACCAGGGCCCCCAGCGCGACACCGCCGACGAGAGACAGCAATGCCTCGCTGAACGGCTTGTTGAAGTGGAGGATGGCGAAGGGCATGGCCTGTATGAAGATGGCGTAGACCCCGAATCGCGGGGCGGTCCCGAACAGGACAAACCCACGCCAGAGGTACTCCCAGCCGATCCAGTAGGTCAGAAAGAAGGCCTGGTAGATGAAGAAAAGGTGCCAGTCTCGAGCGGCTGGAGCATAGTGCGGGTAGTGCGCGAGGAAGTCATCGCCGGCGGAGAGGAACCAGGTTCCGATGACTACCAGCGGCAAATAGGCGCCCATAATCTTGAGGGCAAAGCGCCAGTCCCCGAGTCCGAGTCCGATATCCGACGCCTTTCGACGGAATATCCCAATCAAGATGGCCACGGGTACCAGAAACCCCAGAACCCCCTGCATCCCGAACCACCACGCCCACGGCAGAAGCTCAGACCACGGAGTCTCGAAGGAGTCCGCGAAGTTTCTCCTGAAGACACCCCGGTCCCCGAAACGCATCTGGAGAATCACCATGAGCGCAGCGACAAGGAGAATCACCACAACCTGGCGGTCCAACTTTCGGACGGCCACCGATAGGCGCTTGATTTCCTGCCGAAGCATGACCTCTAGACGTGCCGTTCTGCGTGATACGAGGACCGGACGAGAGGCCCGCTCTCCACATGTTCGATTCCTTTTGCCTCTCCGACCTCCTTGAACCTCCGAAACACATCCGGGTGCACAAACTCCTCGACAGGCAGGTGCATCCCCGTTGGTTGGAGATATTGGCCGATCGTCATGACGTTGACGCCGATTCGAACGAAGTCGTCCATGAGAGCATGCACTTCCTCCTCACTCTCGCCGAGACCGACCATGATTCCACTCTTGGTTCGAAGTCCCTGCTTCTTGGATATTCGGAGGACCTCAAGCGACCGTTCGTAGGTGGCCTGCGGTCGAACCCGTTTGTAGAGCCGCGGTACGGTTTCCACGTTGTGGTTGAGAAGTTCTGGCCTTGCATTGAGGACTACCTGAAGCGCGTCCCATAGTCCGCGAAAGTCCGGAATCAGAACTTCGACCGTGCATCCCGGAGATAGCTCCCGGATCTGAGCGATGGTGTCCGCAAAGATGGGGGCTCCCCCGTCCTCTCTTTCATCCCGGTTCACACTGGTCACTACCGCATGACGGAGGCCCATTTTGGCAACCGCCTCGGCCACCCTTCGCGGTTCGTCGCGATCCAGTCCAGGATCGGGTCTGCCCGTCTTGACCGCACAGAAGCCGCAGCTCCGGGTGCAAACGTCCCCGAGAATCATGAACGTTGCGGTTCCGGCCGTCCAGCATTCGCCCATGTTTGGGCATCGCGCACTCTGACACACCGTGTGGAGATTGCTGTCCTGAACCAGGTCGACGATCTCCTTGTAGCGCTCACCATAAGGCAGCTTAACCCGGAGCCAATCTGGCCGCTTGCCTCGGCTGGTCACGCCGGCGGACGGTTGGACTACCGGGAGTTCAATTGCCAGATCTCCGAAATGGGAGGGGGCCGTTTTTAAACGAACCTCGCCGGGGCGGAGAGGCGAACGCGGTTTGCGGGAATCTCGCATGAAGGTCTTTT
>CAYXSE010000123.1:6137-10831 GCA_964466675.1 uncultured Rhodothermales bacterium
CGATAGCCATTCCCAATTGATCCCAATATCAATTGAGAGGCTTTCTTGAAGCCGGCGCGGCCGGGACTTTGGCGACGTACCTTGCATGAAGTTGGCTACGCCCCCCCCCTGAAAAACGAAACCTGCGTATGGAAGCGACCGAGACCAGTGATATATCTCCGGCCCGTGTAGCGGAAATTTTTCTTGCGAACACGAATGCAACCGGCATGATGCCGATGGTCCTTGATGTAGAAGGGAGCCTCGGGACGCAGCTTCTGGATAGTGCCTCTGGCCGAACGTATCTGGATTTGTTCGGGTTCTATGCGTCGAGCGCCCTTGGGATGAATCATCCCAAAATGACGTCCGACGAGGGGTTTCAGCATCGACTGATGCTTGCCGCGATGAACAAGGTCACGAACTCCGATATTCGGACGACGCTCATGGCGCGGTTTCTGGACACGTTCAAGCGTGTGGGTATCCCGGACTACCTTCCGTACGCCTTCTTCGTCTCAGGAGGAGCCTTGGCCGTGGAAAACGCGCTCAAGACCGCGTTTGACTGGAAGGTCCGGAAGAATTTCCAGAAGGGGTACCGGAGAGAGGTGGGGATGGACGTGCTGCATTTCGATCACGCGTTCCATGGCCGTACGGGATATACGATGTCCCTGACCAACACGGCAGACCCGAGGAAGACCATGTACTTCCCAAAGTTTGATTGGCCGCGAGTCAGTTCTCCCCACGCCGTCTTTCCCATCGAGGATCACCTCGTGGATATTGAGCGTCGGGAGCAGATTTCCCTGAACCAGGCGAAGCATTACTTCCGGGAGCGCAAGGATGAGATTGCGTGTGTGATTATCGAACCCATCCAGGGGGAGGGTGGCGATATCCACTTCAGGAAGGAATTTCTGCAGGCTCTCAAGGATCTGTGTCTCGAGAATGATGCGCTGCTGATCTTCGACGAAGTGCAGACCGGCGTGGCGATCACAGGCGAGTTCTGGGCCCACCAAGCCATCGGTGTGGAGCCCGATATCATCAGCTTCGGAAAGAAGACTCAAGTCTGCGGAATCTTGGCCGGCCGGAGACTAGACGAGGTAGAGGATCACGTCTTCAAAATCGGATCCAGGATCAACTCGACTTGGGGCGGCAATCTGGTTGATATGGTGCGCTTCGACCGCATCCTCGAAATCATCGAGGAAGACAATCTGATTGAACATGCGCGGACGTCCGGAGCCTATCTCATGAAAGGCCTCTACGCCATTCAGGATCAGTGCGACTCCGTCGACAACGTCCGCGGGCGTGGTCTCTTCTGTGCGTTGGATGTGCCTAGTGCCGAGTTCCGTGATCGACTGCTGCAACGGTGTTATGACGAAGGCGTGGTGATTCTCGGGTGCGGAGACCGTTCGGTCCGGTTCAGGACGCCACTTACGGTCACGACAGACGAGTTGGACCACGGGATGGAGGTCCTTCTCCACGCGGTGCATACGATAGAGAAGGAGTATCGCCCATACCGAGGTCAGCTCGGGCTTAAGGACGACTGACGGTAGGAAATCCAGCGGGCTTGGCGGCTAGTCTTCGCCTTCGGATCCGTCTACCAAGGCGAGAATGTCATCGACGGTCAGCCCGATATCCACCTCGAAGAGTGTGAGCGCCTGGGTCTGGGAGCCCGGACCCATGGTGCCTTCCTGGATGAATGCCTTGAGGAGTCCGTCGAAGTCCTGGTACTCAGAGATCCTCATACTCACGGGCCCCATGGGACCCTGCGACTCAATGGCCACCAAGAGTCCAGACTCGACGTCATAGAGCCTCTTGCTTGGATTTTCGCCGCCAATTGTGAGGACGTGCGCGGGCTTGCCGCCGACGTCCTGCTGGCCGGTCAATTCCACGGATACGGAGTCCATAGAGGCCAGGATGTCGACTTCGGTCAGTGGCTGATCCAAGGCCGGGGCATTTCCACCAAGGGCCGCCGCGAGGTTGCCTGAAATGTCATGACGCCCCTGAGCATCCTCCCTCCAAGCGCCCTCAGGAGAGATGAACATCTTGTTGCTGATGTTCGGAATACCGTCCGGGGCACTCACCAGCGTCTGGCTCGCCGCCATGTATCCCGGGTAGACGTTCCAGGTCTCTACGTCAAGGACGATGATACCCATGGGTAGCTCCAGAGAGACGCTGATTTGTTGGTGAACCGACTCTACAGCCGCCCATGCCTCGGCCCCGCCGACTGCTTCGATGTATTTGTTCAGAACATCGGTGGCGGATTGCGCCCGGACGGAGGTCAGCAGTAGGAAAGAGAAAAGAACGAGAGAAAGAATGCGCTTCATGGAAGGGTAATCTGATGGGAGGGTTGACAAATGGTGGTGGCCTCGATCTAGTCCTCGGCCGCCTGGGGATCTTCATCCGCGTCGCCGCCTGAGCCCGTGTCCTGGTCTTCGGCGAACTCCTCGTCCTCCTCGTTGACGACCCGGGTGACGTCGGCGATCGAATCGCCTTCGCGAAGGTTGATCAGTCTCACACCTTGCGTATTTCTGCCCATGCTCCGGATGGTGCTGACCTGCATGCGGATCATGATGCCCCCTGTTGTGGAGATCATCAGGTCGTCCTCTTCCAGAACACCTTTGATTGACACCAGGTTACCGGTCTTCGCGGTGGCCTTCATCGTGATGATGCCCTTGCCTCCCCGGCCCTGTAGGCGGTAGTCGTCTACAGACGATCGCTTTCCGTATCCATGGGCACTGATGGCGAGCAGTTCGCGCTCGGTGCTCTCCATGACAATCATCCCTACAACGGCCTGGTCCTTTTTGAGCGAAATCCCGCGAACCCCGCGGGACTTTCTGCCCATAGAACGGACATCGCCCTCCTTGAACCGGATCGCGAGACCACTCGACGCGGCCAGAATCACCTGCGCATCGCCAGAGGTAAGGTGCGCCTCAATCAGGCGATCTCCCTCATCAATCACGATGGCTATGATGCCGTCTACGCGCGGTCTGCTGTAGGCCTCGAGGGAAGATTTCTTGACGGTGCCACGCTCGGTTGCGATGAGGACGTAGTGATTGTCCAGGAAGTCCTGATCCCTAAAGTCCGCTCTGGTGACGGATAGCACCGCACGGACCCGATCCTCGGAGTCTATCTGGATCAGGTTTCGAATCGATCGGCCCTTGCTGGTCCTCGTGCCCTCGGGGATCTCGAATACGCGGAGCCAATAACATTGGCCGTGATCCGTGAAGAACAGCAGGTAGTCGTGGTTATTCGATACAAAGAGTTGCTCGACGAAATCTTCGTCTCGCATGGATAGGCCTCTCGCCCCGACTCCTCCGCGCCCTTGTTGGCGATACTCGGATACGCTGGTGCGTTTCACCAGGCCCTGGTGGGACACCGTCACGACCACCTGATCTTCTTCGATCAGGTCCTCGTAGATGATATCATCTCCGCCGGTGTAGTCGATCTCGGTCCGCCTCTCATCACCGTACTTTTCCTGCATCTCCAGGAGTTCATCCTTGATGATCTGCATCCGGAGCTGGGTGCTGCCGAGGATGGACTTGAGACGTTCGATTTCCTGGAGGATGGTGCGGTACTCATCCTCGATTTTCTTCCGCTCGAGTCCGGTAAGGCGGTTCAGGCGGAGTTCCAGGATGGCTTTGGCCTGGATCTCGGAGAGCTGGAACATGGAGCCACCGCCCGTGGGCAGTCCCAATCGCTCGAGTTGTGCCCTGCTCAGCTTGGACGGGAACACTCCCGCCATCAGATTCTCTCGAGCCATCTCGGTATCGGGCGAGTTCCGGATGATGGTGATCACCGCGTCCAGGTGATCCAACGCAATCGTCAGGCCCTCCAGGATGTGGGCACGCTCCTCGGCCTTGCGCCTCTCATATTCCGTCCGACGGACAACGACTTCGTGGCGATGCTCCACGTAGTGTTTGATGAGTTCCTTTAGGTTCAGGGTCCTGGGCCGTCCCTTGACCAGCGCAACAATGTTGACACCAAACGTCTGCTGGAACGCGGTGAACTTGTAGAGCTGGTTCAGCACGACTGCGGGCATCGCATCGCGTTTCAACTCAATGACGATCCGCATGCCATCGCGGTCGCTTTCGTCCCGCAAGTCGGAGATCCCCTCAATCCGCTTGTCCCTGGCCAGAGACGCGATTTTTTCGATGAGGTTACTCTTGTTGACCTGATACGGAAGTTCCGTGGCGATAAGGGCTAGCCGGCCCGGGCGGATCTCCTCTTCCTCGATGCGACCCCGCATCACAACACGGCCGCGGCCGGTGTGGTAGGCCATCTTGACGCCTTGATACCCGAAGATTATGCCTCCCGTCGGGAAGTCCGGCGCCGGGATGTGCTCCATCAATCCATCGATAGAGATCTCCGGATCATCGATGTAGGCAACGACTCCGTTGATCACCTCCGTCACATTCTGTGGCGGGATCTTGGTAGCCATTCCAACCGCGATTCCGTCCGATCCGTTGATCAGCAGGTTCGGGAGCGCGGAAGGGAGGACCGTGGGTTCTTGGAGGGAGCCGTCGAAGTTGTCCTGGAAATCGACCGTGTCCTTCCCGAGGTCGCGCAGCATCTCCTCGGCCATGCGGGTCATGCGCGCTTCGGTGTACCGCATCGCGGCCGCCCGATCTCCGTCGACCGATCCGAAGTTACCCTGCCCGTTGACCAGCGGATAGCGCATGGAAAAATCCTGCGCCATGCGAACCATGGTGTCGTAGACCGCGGTG
>CAYXSE010000124.1:0-10718 GCA_964466675.1 uncultured Rhodothermales bacterium
GCCATCGAACTGGTTACTGCTGCCCAGGCGCTGGACTATAGAAAACCGCTGCGCCCCGGAAAGGGGGTGGAGCTCGCACATAATATGATCCGAGACCGAATGCCCCATCGGGAGGTCGACTACAATTTTCACGACGACCTGAACCCGGCCCTGGAATTGGTTCGGGGCTCTGTGCTGGTCGACGCGGTCGGTCAAATACTGGACGACTGATGCATGGACACGAAAGGCCCCACCTGGGCGATATCCCTTAGCGTCTGATGCCTGTCCTGCGCAACATAGGATTGCTTGCCCGGTGCTCGTCGGTTGGCCAGCAGGAGGATATTCACCTCGTGCCGGACGCCGCGATGGCTTGGGACGCGGGAGTGATTTCCTGGGTCGGCCCCGACTCTGAGCTGCCGCCAGGGTCTCTCGGCGAAGAGATCGACGCGGGCGGGCGCCTCGTCATTCCCGGATTGGTCGATTGCCACACCCATCTCGCCTTCGGGGGCTGGCGTGCCGACGAATTCAGCCTCCGTTCCCGAGGCGCGACTTATCAGGAAATCCAGGCGGCGGGTGGCGGTATCAGGAGTTCCATGAGGGCTACCAGGGCGACGTCGGAAGCGGACCTCCTTGAGCGAGCATCCGGATTCCTGGACGCGATGATGCAACTGGGTGTCACGACGGTCGAGTGCAAAACGGGTTATGGGCTCAACATCGAGGACGAACTCAAAGTACTGAGGGTGTATGACCGGCTAAGAACCGCTCATTCTGCTCGCATCGTGTCCACTTTTCTCGGCGCCCACGTGGTGCCGCCGGAATACTCGGATGCCTCCGAGTACATCGACCTTCTCATTCACGAGTTGTTGCCGGTGATTGCAGACCGCGGCCTGGCTGAATTCTGCGACGTATTTGTGGAAGAGGGCGCCTTCGGCCTGGAGCTTGCCCGCAAGCTGCTCGTCAGTGCGCAGGCGGCCGGACTCCGTGGGAAACTTCATGTGGATCAGCTCACCGAAGGCGGAGGCGCGGCGTTGGCGGCGGAAGTTGGCGCCATCAGCGCAGACCATCTCGAGTTCGCATCCCCGGAAGGAATCAGGGCGATGTCTGAAAAACGAGTGGTTGCGGTGACGCTGCCTATCGCGTCCTTGTACCTGAGACAGCCTCCGATGCACGCCCGCAATTTCGTGGAGCAAGGGTGCCGGGTGGCCGTGGCGACAGATTTTAACCCAGGCTCCGCGCCCAGCTACCACCTGCCATTCGCCATGACCCTGGCCTGCACCATGAACGGGTTGTCGCCGGCCGAGTCCCTCAAGGGGGCCACCATGTATGCCGCGGCCGCGATCGACCGGCAGCACTTGGTGGGCTCGCTGGATCCTGGGAAGCAGGCGGATTTTGTAATTCTCGAGGTGGACTCAGTCGAGCAGTGGCTCTACCACCTGGTCCCCAACGCGACACACGCCACGTTCATTTCTGGCAGGAAGGTATTTTGACGAATGAGCCCATCGCCATAGTCTCCACCGGCGGTACGATCGACAAGGTCTACTTCGACGCGAAGAGTGACTACGAAGTCGGCGAACCTCAGATTTCGGGGATCCTGAAATCGATGGGCGTGCAGACCCCGTTCACGGCCCACACCGTATTCCGAAAAGATAGCCTCGACCTGACCGACGACGACCGCCAGGAGCTTCTGAAGGCGGTATCCGCTCTGACCGCTGCGCGGGTGCTCATTACACACGGCACCGATGCCATGGTGGCCTCGGCGACCGTCTTGTCCGAGCTCAAAGATCGCACGATCGTGCTTGTCGGCTCCTTGACCCCCGCGCGATTCAAAGGCTCCGACGCGGAGTTTAACATCGGATTCGCACTGGCGGCGGTGCAGACCCTGCCACATGGCGTCTGGATTGCCATGAATGGGCAGATTTTTGCATACGACAAGGTCAGGAAGAACCGGTCCATGAACCGATTCGAAGGGGCTTGACGCGCCCTGCGCGTTGTCGCCGGGTATATTCCCCGGCTCCACACCTAAGAACAGCATGGCGTTACCCTATCCCATTCGAGAAGGCCTGGCAGGCTTCAGAAGAGCCGCCTTTGCGTCGGCGGCATCGACTGGCGCCATGGCCGTGGCGTTGGTGTTGGTCAGCGTGGTTCTGGTCATGGGTTTCGAGGCCCAGGAGGTGGCGTCCTGGCTGCGCCAGCGGGTCAGCGAGATCGAGGTGTTCCTGGAAGACACGGACGATCGAGCCGGTCAAACCGTAAACGACCGGATCGCCGCACTTCCTGGCGTGGACCAAACCACCTACATTTCTCGCGCAGAAGCGGCAGCCATCTTCAGGCAGGAGTTCGGAGAAGGCGCCGAGGCCTTTTTCGACGCCCCGTTTCTCCCGGCAAGCGTAAGGTTTTCGGTTATGCCGGAGTATGCGAATCCCGATAGCCTGACCGCACTATCCCGGCGGATCGAGACGTGGACTTTCGTCGATGAAGTCCTGTTCAATCAGCCGCTGCTCGTCAAAGTTCAGAAGAACCTGAAGATGTTGACTTGGGGTGGCGGAGCGATCTCAGCTCTTGTGCTGCTCGCCTCCCTCTTCCTGGTGGGTAACACGATCAGGTTGACCATTTACGCGCGGCGACTGCTAATCCGGACGATGAAGCTGGTCGGAGGGACAGACCGGTTTATTCGTACCCCGTTCATAGTCGAGGGCATCCTGCAGGGAATCCTGGCGTCCGTCCTGGCGGCGGGCACGTTGTCGGGCTTTTACCTTCTCACGCTTCGGTACCTACCCCAGGTGCAGCCGTTCTCGGTAGAGACGCTCGTTCTCTTCGGAGGCGGTGTTCTAGTCGGCGGAATCGCTCTCGGCTGGGTTGGATCCGTGATGTCCGTCAGACGATTCGTGAAGCGCGTCGCCCTTCACTAGGCTCGGATCAAGGCAGAACGGCCACGATGCGAAGTGGCCCTCCCGAACCGCCGGCAATTTTCATGGGCAGCGCGATGATGTGGAAGCCGGTTGCGGGCAGTTCCGACATATCGCCCACGTTTTCGAAGACGGGGATATTGTCCATGAATAGTATCCGATGGGACATGTAGGATTCCGACTGGCCATAATCGATGGAGGGCGTATCCAAGCCGATCGCCGCGATGTTGCGGTTGGCGCGGAGCCACTCGGCGGCCTCCGGATCGAGGCCGGGAAAATGCAACAAAGGGACTGCATCGGCACCTCGTTCTGCGGTCCCCATGTAGGAGGCTCGATCCGGCCAGAATCGAGCGTATCCGGTTCGAAGGAGGACGATGTGTCCGTCCGGGATCGCCCCATGCTCGGCTTCCCACGACTCGAAGTCGGCGACGGAAATCAGGTAGTCCGGGTTCTCACTCGAGTTCGCCGTGACGTCGATAAGCACAGCCGGAGCGATGAGACGTTCGAGTTCTATGGTATCTGTGGCGTGCTGGCCCTCCGCGAAATGAATGGGGGCGTCGAGGTGGGTTCCTCCATGCTCGGCGCTGCGAAAGGTGTTGGCCTCGTACCAGTAGCCGCCATCCGTTTCGCCCTTGAAGTCTACCTCCAGTTCGAACCCGTTGGCGGTCGGCCAGAACGGGGTGGCCTCGTCGAAGGCGTGAGTCAGGTCGATGAGGCGACCCCCTGGAAACGAGGCCTGGATTACCGCCGGGGCAGCGGGCGGACCTGCACAGCCCATAGAAAGGAGGCAGGCCAGGAGAGTCGAACGCATGATTTCAACCGATAGTGCTGAGGAGGAAAGTCAGAATCCGAACGATAGCCGTTCGCATCCCGAGGGTAAAGTGCGAGCAACGGGGGAGTCGGGCTCATCCGCCGTGGCAATCTAGCGCATGGAGCGAAATCTCATGCCCGCCGTTAGACCGCGTCATCCCAGATCCTCGATCTATTTTGCGAGTAGGCATCGTCTATAACCTTCATTCATCCTACCCGTGGAAGGAGGGGGACCCGGCCGACGCCGACGCTGAGTACGAACCCGAGGCGACACTTCACGCCCTCGAACGGAGCTTGCGGGTTCTTGGTCACGAGCCAACACGACTGGGGACGCCGCACGAGTTATTGGCGAACGGCCCAGGCCAAATCGATGCCGCGGTGAATATCGCCGAAGGTGCGTGGACAAGGAATCGCGAAGCCTGGGCGCCCATCCTCCTTGAGATGTGGGGTGTGCCGTACGTCGGGTCAGATGCTCTCGCGCTTTCCTTGAGCCTGGATAAGGTGCTGACCAAAAACATCGCCGCGGCCGCTGGGGTTCGGACTCCCGCTTTCACCGCGTACCAGGACCCGGCCGAGGTCACAACATCGTCACTTCCATCGCCCTTCCCCCTGTTCGTGAAGCCACGTTATGAGGGGACTGCCAAAGGGATCAGGGCCTCTAGCTTGGTCCGAAACCTTCAGGAATTGAAGGAAGAGGTGCGTTTCGTGACCACATCCTATGAGCAGCAGGCGCTGGTAGAAGCCTATATCGCGGGAGGTGGGGAATTCACGGTGGCCATCGCGGGGGATGCTCCTCCCAGGGCTCTCCCTGTCCTTCAGCGGGCCCTGGATGCCGAGACCGCGATCGGGCTGCATGCGATAGACGATGGTGTGGATCGGGAGTGGATGTTGGGCGGTGCAATCGATCCAGCGTTGGAAGGTGAGATGCACGCGGCCTCCCTCAAGGTGTTTTCGAAGTTGGGCTGCCGGGATTTTGCGCGCGTCGATTTTCGTGTCGATGAGAACGGCTTGCCCTGGTTCCTGGAGATCAATCCGCTGCCCACCTTCGCTCCGGATGGCACGTTCGCGGTGATCGCAGAACTCAACGGTCAGAACTACGAAGAAATGCTCGCAGACCTTCTGGCTGAGTCCCTGGAACGGGCGGTAGCCCAGGCAGGACGAGGTGCTGCACAACGGACGCTCACCTTCGCCACCTCGATTCCGGAGGACGCGCAGTGAGCCGCCCCGCGATTCTGGCGGGTCGCCCCGATTCCGTCCGGCTAGAGGACTGGGCCAATTGGCGATGGCATATGCAGAACCGCATCAGGAGCACAGATGCCCTGAGCGAATGGGTGCGCATCACCCCGGAGGAAAGGCAAGGCATTGTGGCTACAGCTGGCCAATTTCGCTGGAGTATCACCCCCTACTATGCCTCGCTGATGGATCGGGAAGACGCGGATTGCCCCGTGCGCCGGCAGGTTGTCCCAAGTGGGGAGGAGTGTGAGGAAGACCTGGTCGGTGTCGTGGATCCCCTGGAGGAGGTGTCCCACTCTCCCGTCAAGAACCTGATACACAACTACCCCGACCGAGTCGCCTTCTGCGTGACCTCGGAATGTGCCATTTATTGTCGCTACTGCCTCAGAAAGCGGATGGTGGGCAATTCGGAAGCGATGATGCGTCGCAGCGAACTGGATGATGCCGTGAAGTACATCCGAGAGCATCCGGAGATTCGGGACGTGCTGCTCACCGGCGGCGACCCGCTGACCTTCGGTGACGGGGCTGTGGAACGATTGGTTCGCGCGATCAGGGACGTCCCTCATGTGGAGGTGATTCGAATTGGAACGCGCATGCCCGTCAAACTGCCCCAGCGAATCACGCCCGCATTGACCAAAATGCTGGCCAAGTATCATCCCGTGTGGGTCAACACACATTTTAATCATCCGAAGGAGATAACGAGGGATGCGGCGACCGCCGTCGACTCACTTCTGGCCGCGGGCATTCCTGTTGGTAACCAGACCGTCCTGTTGAAGGGCATCAATGACGATGAGGACACGCTGCGTGAGCTGTTCACCGGGTTGGTCAGGATGAGGGTGCGCCCCTACTATCTGTATCAGGCGCAGCTGATTGGTGGGACGCGTCACCTCAGGACGACGATTGAGCGGGGGATGGAGCTCATGGAGGCCCTTCAGGGGAGTATGACTGGCTTCGGAATTCCGAGCTATGTCCTGGACACGCCGGACGGGAAAGTCCCCCTGAACGGTTCCTGGGTGTTGGGAAGATCGGGAGATCACGTGGTCATGCGAACCACGCGGGGGGGTATATGGGCGGAGCCTAACCCCAGATATGCCGGAGACCCATCGAGGCCGCTCTGCGAGATTCCGATGCCGAGCGAAGCGCAAACCATTGCGACGGGATCGGCCCGATTCGATCAGCCGTCGACCATTATCAGCGTAGCAGGGTGACCGTTCTGGTGGCCACGAAACCCCGCGCGGCAAGTCGATAGAGGTAGAGCCCGCTGGGGAGCGCGCCCGCGTTGAACCGGATTTCATGCGTTCCAGCAGGCCATTGGCCCTGCGCCAGCACCTGAATCTCGCGGCCGAGCATGTCGAAGACGGACAGCCTGATCTCGTTGGCGTCGGGCAGCGCGAAGCCGAAGGCAGTGCTGGGATTGAAGGGATTCGGGTACGCGGAGAGCAGCGCGACTTCCAGCGGAAGAACCAACTCGTCCGTTGTCGAGACGGCGGCGGACTGACCGAAGACCATGCAGGTAACGGCCTCATAGTCCCTGTTGCCGCCGATGCCAATGGTTGCGAACGGGCTCACCGAGCCGTCCGAAAGATTGATCTCCACCATGCTCGGACCATCCCCGCCGGGAGTGGCATAGAGACGACCGCCGAAGTCGAAACTGAGTCCCTCCAGGTCTGCCGTGCCCAATCTGGCGGCAAGGGAGGCAACCCCACTCTGCCTGTCGATGGTAACGAGTGTTGAGGTCTCATCCGAGTCCGCAACCACCCCGAACAGGTTACCAGAGAGAGGGCTGATGGCGATGTCGTCGACATTGACCGGACTACCACCGAACCGAATGCGGACGTAGGACCGGCCCGGACCGAACGCATTCTCGACCACCTGGCCCGTGTTTGGGTCGATCTGAACAAGCAAATCTGAATCTATGCGTCGAATGGAGCCAAAGAGCTCTCCCGACGAGGGATCGAAGGTCAAGCCATCCACATCTCCAGCCGAGAGGGGTCCATCTTCTCCATAGGCAGTTCCCAGCCATCCGATGGGGGAGTAGGCGCCCGTGCTCCCATCGATGGTCCCAAGCCGCCCACCATCGGCGGCGAAAATTCGAGGCAGGAATGGGTGAAACGCGACGGCTTCAATATTCAGGGTACCGGTCAGCCCGATCTCGGTCTCCACTCCGGTCAATTTTTCTACCGCAGTGAGCACATCCGCGTCGAAGCGAATTCCATTGTTATCTGCGATGAGGTAACACGTGCCGCCCAGACTCGAGGATTGGCCGTAGGCAGGTTCGGCGGTCCCCGAGAGGAGACCGAGAACAAGAAGGGCGAGGAGGAGGCGTCCGAGCATGGGTCGATCCGGATGGTCTTAGACACATCGTGTATCGACTGCCTCCCAGCGATCTAAACAGGGCCGGCCCCCACAACGGAGCCGGCCCTTCTCAAGCATCTGTCGGGGAGAGACGTCTACTTGATGAGAATCATGGGCCGGGTCTGCACTCCGGAAGCGGAAATCATTCGGGCGAAGTAAGTCCCGCTGGGAATCGCAAAGGCGTTAAAGGTCACCTCATGCTTGCCCGCATCCACCCGGCCATCGACCAGGACGGCTACTTCCCTTCCCAGCACGTCGTAGACGGCCAGGCGAATGTATCCGGCCTCGGGAGCCTGGTAGGCGAGTGTGGTTTGTGGGTTGAACGGATTCGGGTAGTTGCCTTCCAGCTCGAAGCTGCTCGGCAGATCTTCCACGATATCGCCTTCAATCGTGGTCGGAATGGCTCCGACCACCGACACATTGGACTCGGTAGCACTGACACCGAATCCGCCGACAGTCCCAGCCACGGGCCCCGCTGATTCGGCGCGCGCACCGAAAGGAAGCGTCGACGCAACCACTTGCATCAAGAAGTCTCCATTTGCAGCGGCATCGAATCGTACCGTTCCCTCGGAATCGGAGGTGGCCTGTGCGACAAGAACGTCTCCGAGATCCAGCGCGCCGTTCGCGTTCATGTCGCGGAAGAGGTCAACACCCACTCCTTCGAACCCGGGTTCGCCCTGCTGGAAGAGGCCGTCCCCGTTGGCATCGGTGAAGAGCGTGGTACCCAGGCGGTTGGGCTTGCCGGTCAGGCAATCCAGTCCGCCGTAGCCACCTGCCGGTGGGTAGCCGACACCAGGGCCTGAACCTCCCGAACCGTAGCCGGGCGCCGGCGGTGCACCCTGATCACCGTAGCCGATCCCATGTCCGGCGGACCCGTAGGAGCCCTGGCCCAAAGTGGCCTCGATGGTGATTGAGATCTCGATTCCGATGTCGATGCCGATGAGAATGGGCACGGTGTCGACAATCGATGCGAACATCTCTCCGTTGTTGAAGAAGGAGAGTCCGGACACGCGGCCAGTGCCCAGCTCGCGTACGTCTTCAACGGTCCCGAACCGGCGGTCGATTCTGGCCATTCGCGCAGAGAGTCCGTCGTTGGTTCCGACCGCGTACAGCGTGCCATCAACAGGATCGATGGCGATGTCGTCAATGTCGGCCAGTTCCGAGCCCACGATCATGTAGTCGTTCCGCGGCCCAAACGCCCCACGAACGGCCCTGCCCGTTTCCGGGTCGATGACGATGATCAGGTCAGCCCCATCACTTCTCTGGACGGTCCCGTAGAGGGTGCCCTGGAAAGGATCGAAGGTCAGACCGACGACATTGTCGAAGTTCTGGGGTCCGGCATCGCCCTCGCCACTCCCATGCGTGCCGATCATTTCGAGAGAGCCGGTTACCTGGTCGATGCGGCCGAGAGCGCCGCCGTCGGTGGCAAGCAGTGACTCGGTCCATGGGCTGTAGGCGACAGCGGCTACATCTCCACCGTTCAACCCTGCCATCAGGACATCTGTCGTTGCGCCGTTGGCAAACGTCGTGACTTCGCGGTTACCGATCAGGTAGCAGAGCGGATCGCTCGGCGGCGCCTGGGGGTAGGACGGGTAGGACTGGCGGAATCCGAACTCGATACCGGTCACGTGTGAACCTCCGCCGACCCAAACCGGGACCCGCGCGGCCGTGGTCCGGAAGTAGCCGGCCGGAATCGTGACGTCCAGAATTCGAACACAATATTCTCCCGTTTCGACATCCCAGAACGTGAAGGCCCCGTTTTTGTCGGAGTCGAGCGAAGCAACCTCCGTGTCGTCAAACGTGCCGCAGGTGCGGTCATAGCCGATAGTAAGGAGGTCTACCTCGAAGCCGAGAAGGCCCACTTCGTAGTGGTTGAACATGCCATCTTCGTTGTCGTCCAGAAAAACAACACCGGAGATGGATCCCGTGGGCTCAGGAACCTGGTCCACAAAGATGGACACGCAGTCCTGATCATCCTCGGCGTCCGGGCCGCCAACGAGGGGGCCATACGCTTCGGCGCCGGATCGAGAATCACGATCGCCCTGATCGGCGTCCCATACTTCGGCACAATTCCGGATCTCGCCATCGTCATCGACGCGGGCGCGGAAGGAAACCGTGACCGATTTGCCCGGCCCCAGCTCGTCAATGGTCCAGGTGAAGTCATCCTTGTTAAAGGACACGCTCCTAGGCTGGCCAAGCTGGCTGCCATCGGTAGCAGACCCGGCCTCAAACCACAGCCTGTCAGACATGTAGTCCTTGATGACAATGTTCGTGGCCGTAGCCGTGGGCATTTCCACGCCCTGCTCGAACCGCCGGTTGGTGACCGTTATCGAGTAGCCGACGTAGTCTCCCGTCCGGGGGGTTTCATTGGAAACGGTCTTGATCAATTCCAGGTCGGGACGCCTTGGTGTCACCCAGATCGTCACACAGTCCTGGTCGTCTTCGTATTCATAACCGCTGGCCAGCGGCCCGCCGGCCTGAACCGCCGTGAAAGAGTCACGGTCGTTGGGGTCGGCGGCGTGTACTTCCGCACAGTTGGAGTACTCACCAGCTTGTGAGACCCGAACCTTCATGATGAGTGTCAAACCCTTACCCGCGGGGAGGCTTTCGATGAGCCAGGAGGTGTTGTAGGGGTTGAACGAAATGCCATTCGGTCCGCCGGTCGTTGCCGAACCGTCCACATAGAAGTGTCCGGGCTGCAGGTAGTCCGCGATCGTGATGTTGGTGGCTTCGGCCGTTGGCAACTCACGTCCATCCACGAAGCTGCGGTTGAAAACCGTGATCGAATACGTGATGATGTCATCCTGGATGGGGCGGTCATTGTCCACGACCTTGGTGACCTCAAGGTCAACCAGGAGCGCTCCGGCCCATACGGAGACACAGTCTTCGTCGTCTTGCCGCTTCGCTCCCACCAGCGGCCCGCCAGCTTCGGCGCCGGTCGTCGAGTCGCGGTCCGGCATGTTTGCATCCCAAACCTCAGCGCAGTTAGTGAACTCACCCTCTGTCTCGACGCGGGCCCGGATGGCGAGAGACAGGGCCTTCCCGGGATTAAGGGAGGGGACATGCCAAGTGGTCGTCGCCTCATCGAACGTGCCGATCGAGGTGCTCGCACTCACAAAAGTCAGTCCATGAGGAAGGTAGTCCTTGACCTGGATGTTCTCGGCGATGTTGGTTGGAAACGTCCGGCCGTCCTTCGACTTCGTGTTGTTGGCAAGTGTAATCGTGAACGTAACGATGTCACCCTGGAGCGGATAATTGTTGTCCACCACCTTGATGATCTCCAGATCGATGGTCTTACCCTGGGAGGGCCGCACGATGACCATAGACCGGTTGTTGGCGGCATTCAGGTCTGGCAGGGTCCCACCGCTCTCGACGGTGGCTTCGTTGGTGAACGTAGTGGCACAGGCGACCCAACCAGACTGGCGGAAGGTGGCG
>CAYXSE010000125.1:0-10676 GCA_964466675.1 uncultured Rhodothermales bacterium
GACATCACTCGATTTGCACTACGTGACTTTTGCGCCGTACCACAGTCAATTCGAGCTGCCCATCGCGTTTCCAAAAGTCAATCTCGTCCAGACCCTTGGCGAGGTGATTTCTCAGAGAGGCGGCACGCAGCTACGGGCCGCCGAGACCGAGAAGTACCCCCATGTAACGTATTTTTTCAGTGGGGGGAGGGAGGAAGCATTCCCGGGCGAGTCGCGAATTCTGGTACCCTCTCCCAAGGTGGCCACCTACGATCTTCAGCCCGAGATGAGTGCGGTAGCACTGGCTGATCGGGTGGCCAGGTTCCTGAAGAAGGAGTGCCCAAATCTGGCGATACTCAATTTCGCCAACCCGGACATGGTGGGTCACACGGGCGTTTTCGAGGCTGCGGTCAAGGCCGTCGAGACCGTTGACGCATGCGCCCGTGTCGTGGTGACGGCGGCTCTGGAGGCGGGGTACAGCGTGAACATCATTGCAGACCATGGCAATGCGGACAAAATGCGAAACCCGGACGGTTCTCCGCACACGGCTCACACCACCGTGCCGGTCCCTCACCTGGTGATCAAGGATGGATTCCGCGGGCCGGTTCGGTGCGGGAAACTGGGGGACATCGCACCTACGATTCTGGCGCTGCTGGGTGAGGAGCGGCCCCCGGAAATGACGGGAGAGGTACTAATCTAAGCCGCCGGCTCAGTGGAGGTTGACACGCCGGAGCGGACGATGAGACGCCGCATCAGTGCACCTCGAGGAAGAAGGGGAGTCGTGCCTGCACGCCCTGCTCCATGTTGAGCAAAACCCTCAAATCTCCAAATAGCCGAGCGAGAGGCTGCGGCAGTGAAAGGGTGGGACTTCCGAGGGTTCGGGCCGCAATTCGGCCGGCGCGGACCTCGAGTGACTCGGTAAACTGCTCGAGGAATGTGGGCGGCAAGGGGAGCTCACTCACGCGGAATGAGCCCTTCTCAAGTCCGACACGCTCGGCGGCCAACTCAATGGCCGTATCCAGGCCTCCGAGTACATCTACGAGACCGTGTTCCAGAGCGGCCTTACCCGTCCAAACTCGTCCTTCGGCGAGACCGTGAACCTCATCGACCGTCATGCCTCGTCCTTCCGCCACGATTCTCAAGAAATGGTCATAGGTTTGGTCTGTGGATCGTTCGAGGCGGGCGCGCTCGGCCCGGCTTAGGGCGCGGAAGCCTGATGCCATATCGGCTGAAGGTCCAGTCTGGACGCCATCGAACGTGACACCGATTCGGTCTGACATGAGTTCTGATATATCCAGCATGAGCCCAAAGACTCCGATCGAGCCGGTGATCGTCAACGGCTCTGCTACGATGGTATCTGCGGCCGCGGCTATCCAGTAGCCGCCGGAAGCGGCGAGACCCCCCATGGATACGACTACCGGCTTCTGTTGCTGGGTCAATTCGATTTCACGGAGCATGGCATCGGCGGCCGGGGCGAATCCCCCCGGCGAGTTGATGCGGAGCACGACCGCGTCGATGTTGTCATTCTCCCGGGCCTCGCGCATGGCCTTGCCAAAGGTCTGAGATCCGATGGAGCCGTCGGTCAGGCCCGGGATGCCGGAGCGCCCCCCAGAAACGATGGTGCCGTCGGCGAAGACCACAGCAATATGGCCGTCAGTTCCCGAAGGCAGGCCGGCGGACGCCGGAGAGGCGCGGGCGTAACGTCGCAACGAGATCTTCCGCGACTCGTCGTCGAAGAGAGCCATTATCTGATCGGAAAATGCGAGTTGGTCGACAAGGCCCGCTTCCAGAGCGTCCTGAGCCGTGATGACCTCACCGGACCTGGCCAATCGGCGGAGACTCGCCTCGTCCAGGTCTCGGCCACTGGCGATATCCTCGATGAATGTGCTTTCTATGTCGTCGACCAGCTCCTGCAACTGGAGTTCGTTGTCCGGCGACATTGACTCGCGAAGGTAGGGCTCAACTGCACTCTTGAACCTCCCGGCTCGCACCGCCTGCGGGTTCACTCCCGCCCGGTCGAGGAGTCGCTTGAAGAAGGTCATTTGCAGCGCGAAGCCGTTAAATTCGAACATCGACTCGGGGTCGAGGAAAATCGAATCGGCAGCCGATGCCAGATACAACTCATCCTCGCCCATGGAGTAGTTCTCCGACGACGCGTAGATCGGCTTCCCGGCTTCCTTCACCTTTTGGATCGCGCGTCGGATGGCCTGGAGCGAGGCCCATGACGAGTTCACATCTCCCAATCGGAGCCAGACCCCGTCGATACGCTCATCGACCGCGGCCATCTCGAAGGTTCTAATAACATCGTGAAGGTCAAGCGGTGACTCGCCTCCGAAGAGCTGTGCGATAGGATCCCCGGACACGGTCTCCGGATACGAACCACTGAGGTCGGCGATGAGGACAGACCCCGGACGAACCGATGGAGCCTGATCCGAGGACGAGGCCAGCGCCAAGAGAAAAAACAGACCGAAAAAAAAGATCAGGCCCAAGCCGGCCAGGGTGCCAAGGAGGCTGGCCACCAGCGTCGAGAAAAATCGCATCGGGAATCCGAAATGATGTGTAGGCAAAGAGGGGCCTATACGCACAGACCCGGGACAGTATCCGGGGAGCAATTTAAAACGCCCAATTCTCCGAGTGGGCTCCAAAGAAGGCATTTGCCAAGTCTGGAGCTGGCGAATAGAGCCTTCTAGACCGCTTCTGTGAACGCGCTGTGTCCACGAGAATGGACAACAATTCCGGCTATTGTGCCCCTCCCGGTGCGAGGGAAGCGCAGGCTCGACTTGGCATGGCTTTGTCAGGGAAACCTGTGAGGGTCCGCCCGACAAGGATTCAAGCGAAAGAGGTGGACATGTTGAAGTTGATAACGAACCAAAGATCCGCAGCCAGCCTGCTGGTTGCCGTATTTCTCATATTTGCGAGCGCGGGGGATGCGATGGCCCAGCGATCCCGCACCAGTGAAAGCAGAAGTTCGACCAAGGTGGAGCGGGCCCGATCGGGTAGCGGCGCGAGCACCGGGAGATCCCAGAGCCGTGCTCGCCCCCCCAGCCGTAGCACCACGAGTCGCGCCGGTCAGAGCCGTGGCGCCACGAGTCGCGCTGGTCAGAGCCGCGGCGCCACGAGTCGCGCCGGTCAGAGCCGTGGCACCACGAGTCGCGCTGGTCAGAGCCGCGGCACCACGAGTCGCGCTCGTCAGAGCCGTGGCACCAATCGCGGGACAACTGCCGGACGTTCCGGGTCCAGGACCAACAGCAGCCGTGCAACGATCGGCTCACGGTCGCGAGTCCGCGACAACAATCGGGCGGGACGGCGTGTGGTGATTCCGTCTCGTCGGCAGACCTACCAGCGCCCGATCGGACATCGCGCGAGGCATCGCTATACGCCCGCCTATTTCCGGACACAATGGCCACGCATTCATGTCAACATCAGGTGGCCCTGGGTCGTTCGCTACCAGCGTCATTGGGCCCCGACGTACAGATACCGCCAGGTGATCCACGTGCAAACGGTCATTCGCGGCAATCGCTACCAGTCAGAGGTGGAGGTGGAGACGGTATACCGCCATTCGGTTCGCCGGGCGACGGACGACTATGCGGAGATCGATGTCGAGATCGAGAGACTCGAACTCTATCAGGATGGCCAATACCTGGGATATGTCGACGATCTACCCAGTCGGCTACGAAAGACTCGGGCCACGGTCTATCGGGATGGCGTCGTAGAATTCGACCGGGAGCTGTTTCTGGTGGGCGACCCATATGTGGGTTTCGAGGTGATTTCGACACGCGCCTACGAGGGCTACGTGCTCGATGCGTATCACCACAGCGATGGCTACTACGCAGGGCGAGTCGATCTCCGGCGGAACCGTGTGAAGACCATTCGTTCGTCGCGATTGTTCAAGCCACACCGGTTCGATGGGCTTGTCCCGGTTTCCCTCCTTCCCCGCGATGAGGGTTGGTTGGGCGACTATGGTGCGGACGCCATCTCCGCAGTCGTGGACGACTACGACTGGTACTACGGTGGAAGCGCAAGTAGAAACGCGCCGGTGTCGGGCAATGAACCTCTCCGGCAGGAAGACGGGTGGGAATATCGGACCCAGGACGGCTCTGATATCACGTTCCAGAGAGAGAGTCGAATCCAGCGCGTTCAGTAAAAGGACCCTCAATCCGAACGCGTGGAAGCTGCGCCGTACCCGGTCGGGTGCGGCGCAGCATACGTTTTACTGGCAGCCACGCCAAGGTGATACTGGCGCCAGCCACGGCGATACCGCCGCCATGTCGAGAAGGTGGAGATCCAGGTAAGGTTGAAACTCCAACTGGCCGACCATGTACGAGGGCGGCTACCACTGTCACCTGGATCATGAGTCGTTCATCATCACCGGAATCCTCCAGGATCTACTCCCTTACGGAGCGGGATAGGAGTATTCTCCGTCTGGTGGTGAAAAGCTTCGTCGCGACGGCTGGACCGGTTGGTTCCAGGTACCTGTCGACTCGATATGGACTCGGTCTCAGTCCCGCCTCCATCAGAAACACGATGAGTGATCTTGAGGCGCGAGGATATCTGGACCATCCGTATACGTCGGCGGGTCGGATTCCGACGGAGCGCGGGTATCGGGCGTATGTAGACGAGTTGATGGAGCAGATCAAGCTGCCACCCGTCGAGCGGGAGATGTTGAAGTCGCGCCTCGCCGAATCTGCCTCTGATACGGAATCCCTGGTGCGAGAAAGCTCCCGGCTTCTGGGACAATTGGCGAATCTTCTGGGGGTTGCCATCAGCCCTCGATTGGCTACGGGAGTCCTGGAGCGGCTCGAGGTGGTTCCGCTGTCGTCCTCTAGGGCCATGTTCGTTATCAGCGTTAGAGGCGGGTTGATAAGAACGATCATCCTGCACGTAGACTCGGACCTGTCTCGCTCAGCATTGGATCGGATCGTAACGCTGCTCAACGAGCGTCTGGTCGGGCTCACCCTTGAGGAAATCCGGCGGACGTGCAACGACCGGGTTGGCGACCTGCAGACCGACGGGACTGGGCTTGTTCAACTCCTCATGGATGCTTCGTCCATGCTATTCAGTGAGCCTCCCGAGGGCCGACGAGTAGAGATGGGTGGAGCGCCCAACATGCTGTCTCAACCGGAGTTTCAACAGCCAGACGAGCTGCGCGATCTCATAAAGCTGGTTGACGACGAAGCAGCGGTGCTCAGTCTGGTGGATGAACAATCTGCATCGGACGGAATTGTCGGTGCGGCCAGTGTCAGGATTGGGAGTGAGAACTCGTCGGCGGGTGGGGGCGATTCATCGACTCGGTACTCGGTGGTCACTGCACCGTACCAGAGGCACAACATGCGCGGCACTATCGGCGTAATAGGACCCACACGGATGGACTACGCTCGTGTAGTCTCTCTCGTGGAGGGCATGGCGGCACTGTTGTCTTGGTCTCTCGACGACGAAGCGGCTGCCAGCTGAGGCAGGTCAACAATAGCAAAGCTGTAGAATCTCCATGGAAGGAGCGGATAAGGAAATAGACATGCCGGCTGCGGAAGCGGATTCCGTCGCAATCGAGCCCGAGGTCGAGGCTACACCCGAGGCGAGGATAGCCGAACTGGAAGCAGAGCTGGCCACCGTGAAGGACCAATTTGTCAGGCAGGTCGCGGAGTTCCAGAACTACCGCCGCCGCACGGACCAGGAGAAGGGTCAGATGGCAGATTTTGGTAAGTTGCTGGTCATCCAGCAGGTCCTGGACATCGTCGACGATTTCAAGCGTTCCCTCGAAGCGGCGGAGAAGGTAGGGGATGAACCCGAAGCCGAATCCCTGCCGGAGGCTTACCGCTCGCTGCACACCGGCGTCGCCATGGTCTACGGGAAGCTCCTGGGAGAGCTTGCCAAGTTGGGTGTCGAGCAGATTGACGCCGTGGGCCAGGCATTCGATGAGTCTCTTCACGAAGCACTCATGTCTCAGCCGGCCGAGGACGGAGAGGAGCCGGGCAAGGTGGTCGCCGAGATCCAGACCGGCTATCGGATGGGAGAGCGGGTTATTCGCCATGCCCGCGTCGTCGTTACGGCCTAGACATAATGCGTGATTACTACGACATATTGGGCGTCGACCGCTCGGCGAGTACAGACGATCTGAAGAAGGCCTACCGAAAACTGGCCATGAAGTATCACCCGGACAGAAATCCGGGGGATGAGGCCGCTGAGGGCAAGTTCAAGGAAGCGGCCCAGGCTTACGAGGTGCTTTCGTCTCCGGAGAAACGCCAGCGCTACGATCGTTTCGGGCACGCCGGCGTCCGGGGCGGCAGCGGGAATCAAGGTCCGGCCGGATTCCAGGACATCAACGACATCTTCAGCGCCTTCTCGGACATCTTCGGGAGCGGCGGGAGCATTTTCGACGAGGTGTTTGGTGGCGGCACGAGATCGCGCAGGACTCGGCGGCGTGGCCGTCCGGGAAGCGATCTCCGGATCAAACTTCCCTTGACGCTGGAGGAAATATCCGAGGGCGTTGACAAGAAAATCAAAGTTCGGAAGTACGCTTCGTGCGAGACTTGCAGTGGTTCGGGCGTAGCCGACGAATCAGGCGGATACGACACTTGCAGCACCTGTGACGGGGCGGGAGAAGTCCGCCAGGTCACTCGCTCGGTTTTTGGACAATTCGTAAACGTTCAGCCCTGTCCCACGTGCCGGGGAGAAGGACGAGTCATCAAGAAGCCGTGTGTGGAGTGCCGGGGCGAAGGCCGCCTAAAGACGGAGGAAGCGATCACAATCGCAGTTCCGGCTGGCGTTCTGGAGGGGCACTACCTGACCGTGCGGGGCGCAGGCAACTCAGGCATGCGAGGAGGCGAGTCGGGCGATCTCAGAGTAGAAATTGAAGAAACCCGACACGAACACTTTACTCGCGAACGTCTGGACGTGGTCTACGATCTGTACCTTTCTTTTCCTGACGCTGCACTGGGAACCGAGGTAGAGGTGCCAACCCTGAAGGGAAGGGCCAGACTCCAGATAGACGCGGGCGTGCAGTCCGGCAAGCTTCTCAGGATGAGAGACCGAGGCGTTCCCGACCTGGAGAGTACCCGTCGGGGAGACCAGATTGTTCGGGTCAATGTGTGGACGCCTCGAGACCTGAGCGATGAGGAGCGGAAGACGCTTGAAGGGATGCGCGGCTCTGATTCCTTCGAGCCGAACCCGGACGAGGGGGATGATCACAAGTCTTTCTTCAGCCGAGTCAAGGACGCGTTTTCCTAGCCGCAGAGCCGCAGAGCCACGCCGCAGAGCCACAGAGCCACAGAGCCGCAGAGCCACGCCGCAGAGCCGCAGACTCACGCCGACGCGTCGATCACGAAGCGGGGATCGAGGGGTTCTCCCATCGCCCCCGGCCCGAATAGTGCGTAGTCATAACGCGCGGGGTCCGAGGGGTGGTGCTGCCGACACCGCGCCGTTAATTCAAGGGCCGCCGTCCAGTCATTCGCTTTTCGTGTAACGAGGCCGAGCGCGCGGGCGCGGCCTCCCGAGTGTACGTCCAAGGGAAGCACCAGCCACTCCGGCCTCATTCGCTTCCAGATTCCAAGATCTACAGGGCCAGGCCGGACCATCCAGCGCAGATACATGCACAGTCGCTTGCACGCACTGCCCGCGAGAGGGCGGGCAAGGTGTTTCCTGAGTCTGCGCGGTGTGTCCGGTACCGCCGCCATCACCGCCTCGCTAAAGTGTTGAATCGCGGCACCAACGTTATCTGTCCGCGGCGACATCCCTTGAAGGAAAACAGCCTCCAGGCCGCCAAAGGATTTGAGCAGCGCTTGAAGTGCCAGCGTGAGATTGACGGCGTCTGCCTCCAGGAAAGTGCGATGGCCGAACCCCGCCAGGGCGTCGGCGTCCCGGCTCGGATCGAATTGAGTCACAAACCGGGTAGGACGGTGATCCATGCGCTGGCACAACTCCTCGAGTTTGCTGAGAATCGTCTTCCGCCGCCCCCAGGAGAGCAAAGCGGCATAAAGCCCGATGAGTTCCTGATCAGCGGGGTCGTCGAAGCCTAGAGGAATAGAAATCGGGTCGAGCAGGATAAACTGATCCGTCTCGTAGCGTGTGACGAGCCGGTCCAAGTATTCCCAGACACCCGATGCCGGCCCACTAGTCGTCACGTCCCAGCCACCCCGCGGCGCTTCCGGGGTCCACATTGCCGCCGCTGATCAGAATGCCAACCTGAGCGGTCCGGAATTCGAGTACTCCCTCCATGACCGCCGCCAAGCCAAGCAGGCCTGTGGGCTCGATCACAAGTTTCATGCGCTCCCAGGCGAATCTCATGGCGCGGATAAGGGCGTCGTCGGACACCGTCACCATGTCATCAACGAGCCCCTGAATGAGAGGGAAGGTGATGGAACCCAGATAGGGAGTCCGCGCGCCGTCGGCAATCGTATCTGGATTCGTCACGGTTTGCAACACCCCCGTCTCGAAGCTTCGCTTTCCATCGTCGGCCGCCTCGGGCTCGACTCCGACGATCCGGATATCGGGGTTTATCCCTTTTGCGGCGAGCGCACATCCGGACAGCAGGCCGCCTCCTCCACAGGGTACCACCATGATATCGAGATCCGGGACCTCTTGAATAAGCTCCAGGCCGGCGGTGCCTTGCCCGGCGATGATATCTACATGATCGTAGGGTGGGAGGATGGGGAGACCCCGTTCCTGGCTAATCCGGGCGGCCAGACTCTCCCGGGTCGTCTGCTCGGGGTCATATTCGATTATTTCGGCCCCATATCCGGCGGTCGCGGCGCGCTTGATACCGGGCGCGTCTCGGGGCATCACAATACAGGCGGAGGTGCCCGTCAGCCTCCCGGCCAGGGCCACAGCCTGGGCGTGATTGCCGGAAGAATAGGTGAGGATGCCTCGGGCCTGTTCGGTAGCGGTCAACTGACTTAGGGCGTTGAACGCGCCTCGGAATTTGAAGGCGCCCGTCCGCTGGAAGTTTTCGCACTTCAGGAAGACGCGGGCACCAACTGCGGCGTCTAGTTGTCGCGAGGTGAGTACTGGTGTTCGATGCGCGACCCCGGCCAATCTCTCGGCGGCCAGCCGGACATCACCATGCCCTACCGGGATCGCGGCGGCGGCTCTCGGAACGTCAGTCACGCCCATCGGGTCCTCTCACATTGGTGGCGGGGCGCCGGTGGGAGCCGGCATGAATTACCCCTTCTGGGGAAGCGATTGACCTCTCTCGGCCAGAACGGATCAGCCTAGTCGGTGCCGTCTGCTTCCTCGGCCTCTTCAGCCACGACTTCGGTTTCGCCCGTTTCGGCGCGCTCCACGACCACTTCCACATCGCTCACAAGCGCCGCCATGGCACCCACCGCGGCCAGAATCGGAGCGATAAAAATGGCGGCCGTCGCGCCGCCCACACCGACAGAAAGCGGGAATTCAAGGAGCACACGGCCATCTTTTCGAATGCTGACGCTTCTCGCGTTGCCCTCCTGGATCAACTCTTTGACCTTGTCAACGACCTGGTTGCCCTTGACCTTGAATTCCTCGAACGAAGAGTCCCACCGTGCCATAATCGTTTCCTTGTGTACCTGAAGGGGAGTTCGTGCAATAATACGAAGGGAGGTTCCCAGGAGTTGCGTGCGCCTAGTTGGGCACAACTTTCGCAAAGCGCTTAAGTCGTGCCTATCAATGGTCGATAAGACTTGAGTCCGTGGGAGATCAACAGGCGATCCTTCATCGGATGGGACGATAGCATTTGCTAAAGTCGATCCATGACCTGGCCGATACAGGGCGTGGAATTGCCTGATAAATACAAGACATTAAAATAACCACGGAGGTTGATCAATGGGTCAGCAACAACTTCTCCTTCTCGTCCTCGGTATCGTCATAGTCGGCCTCGCCGTCGTGGTTGGTATTCAGGCGTTTTCGGAGAATCAGAAAAAGGCCAATGCCGACGCTATCGTAAACGATGGGCTTCGGATTGCAAGTGACGCGCAAGCTTGGAAACTGAAACCGGCGGCCTTTGGCGGCGGTGCCAGCGCAACTAACTGGGCTGGGCTGTCACTGCTTCAGCTTGGCTACTCGGTTGGAAACAACTCCTCGACAGCTGGAACCGCGGACGCGGACCAGTACGAGAACCTGAATGGCATCTATGATCTGTCCGCCTCTGGCGCGACACTTACTATAGACGCCAACAGTTATAACTCAGACGCGACGGTATTCAACCATGTTGTCATTGCCATCACTGGCATCGCAACGACCGATATTACCACGACGATCAATCCGGCCTCCTGATTGGTCTGAGTAGTGCGGCCGCGGGGCCGTAGCAGAATTGCATGCGGCGACGCTCTCTTGAAGGGCGTCGCCGTTGTGCTGTTCGGGCCTTTCTTGCAGCCTAGGGAGGGCCAGTTTTCCGTGACCTGCTCTGGTGAACGGTATTAAGCTAGTGCGATTTGGGGCGATAACAGACGGGTCAATAGTTTCAATTTGGTAGGATGCGATGGGCCAGCAGCAACTTCTTCTTCTCGTGATGGGCGTGATCATTGTCGGGATCGCTGTGGTCTCCGGAATTCAAGCCGTGCTGGAGTCTTACGGGAAGAATGAAGCAGACGCGATTCTGAGTCGGAACCTGGCGATTGCAGCCAGTGCGGTTTTCTGGAAGACGAAGTCGGACCCCTGGAACGGAGGGAACGCAAGCTACGCGGGGCTCGCCTCCAACGGGCTGGGTACCCTGGCCATGGAAGAAACCC
>CAYXSE010000126.1:0-10665 GCA_964466675.1 uncultured Rhodothermales bacterium
CGACAACTGGACTGGAGGCGGACTTCGTCGTAACAAGCCCGGGCGTGCCGTCCGGCTCGCCCCTTCTCGCGGGCGCAGCCGATCTATCCATACCGATTCACTCCGAATTGGAGCTGGCGTCCTGGTTCTGTACGGCGCCCATCGTGGGAATCACGGGGTCCAACGGCAAGACCACGACAACAACACTGGTAGCGCACGTCCTTTCCAAATCGGGCCGAAAATCCTGGGTGGCAGGCAATATCGGGCTGCCGTTCAGCTCCATTGTCACGGATGTCGCGCCATCGGATGTCGTGGTCCTGGAAGTCTCGAGCTTCCAGCTGGACTACACGACCACGTTCCGTCCCAAAGTGGCGGTCCTCCTGAACATTACGCCGGATCACCTGGATCGATATGGCGGCGACGTGGAGCGGTACGCGGCCGCGAAATTCCGGATTTGCGCCTCCCAGGGGCCTGGTGACGCCCTGGTTTTCAACCTGGACGATCCTCGGCTCCGGGCTTTGGCCGAACGAACCTCCCATGTCGAAAAACTGGGCTTCTCCATTGAGTCTCGCGAGGCAGCCGCCTTTGTGATAGGCGAGACGATTCACATACGGCTATCTGGCCACGACGAACCCCTTATGCAGACCGAAAAGTTGGCACTGAAAGGTCGCCACAACCTGTACAACTCCTTGGCTGCGGCCGTCGCCGCACGAGTCATGGAGGTGCGAAACGATGTGGTGCGAGAGAGTCTGGCGACATTCGAAGGCGTCCCCCACCGGCTGGAGGAAGTCCGCGACGTGCAAGGCGTTCGCTATGTGAACGACTCGAAGGCTACCAACATCAACGCGGTCTGGTACGCGCTGGAGAGCATGCGAGGGCCGGTGATCCTGTTGGCCGGAGGACGTGACAAAGGCAACGATTACGGCCCGCTCCAACCTTTGATCAGGGATAAGGTGAAGATGTTGGTGGCATTCGGCGAAGCTGCGCCCCAAATCGCGGAAGCGCTCGGGGACTCTTCACCGATATGTGTTCGCGCCAGAGACTTGGAGGAGGCGGTGCAGATTGCCTCGGTCGAAAGTGTAGCGGGGGATGTGGTGCTTCTCAGCCCGGCGTGTGCCTCGTTTGATCAATTCGACAACTACGAGCAGCGAGGAAACGCCTTCAAACGTTTGGTGAGCAACATCTGATGGCTACCGCCAGGACTCGCATTCTAGTTCGCGCGCCGGTCGACAAGTATGTCGTCTGGCTGACCTTGGGCCTCGCGGCCTTCGGGGTCGTCGCCGTGTACAGTGCGATTTCCTATCTGGCGGCCACGAAGGCAAACGGCGACACGAGTGCCTTCCTGCTTCGACATGTGTTCAAACTGGGGATCGCGTTTGGAGTGATGGCGGTGGTATCTGTGATCGACTACAGATTCATGGCCCGATTCTCCAGGCACTTCATGATCGCCAGTCTGCTTCTTCTGGTCCTCGTCAAGATTCTGGGCGTAGCGAGCGGTGGTGCCACCAGGTGGCTCCAGTTTGGGTCATTCGGCTTCCAACCGTCCGATCTGGCCCGGCTGGGTCTGATCATCTATGCGGCGACCCTCCTGGCCAAGAAGCAGCCCTATATCGAGTCATTCTCTCGCGCCTTCGCACCCCTCCTGTTCTGGATGCTTCTGACGGGTGTGCTCATAGGGATTGAAGACCTATCGACGGCCCTGGTGACGCTGTCTGCGGTGGGTGCGATGTGTTTTGTGGCTCGCGTTCGAGCATGGCAGCTCATCGCGGTGATTGGCCTGGCCGCCAGTCTTGGCTACGGGTTGCTCATGACATCCCCCAACCGAGCCGCGCGTGTGGAGAGCTTCGTTGGGATGAAGCTGTTTCCAAATACGGACTCAGAACAGGTGTTTTCCGATCGTGACGAGGGTTATCAGGCCCGTCAGGCCAGAATCGCGTTCGCCATGGGTGGTCTGACGGGAAGAGGGCCCGGAAAAAGCACCCAACGAGACTTTATCCCGGAGCCCTACAACGATTTCATTTTCGCCATCATCGCGGAGGAATATGGCGTGGTTGGCGCTCTCGGTTTGCTGGGCATCCTGGTGATGCTCCTTTTACGAGGGATTCTCAGAATAGCCAGACACGCCCCTGACCCGCTGGGTCTCTTTCTAGCGGTCGGCCTTTCGGCTACGGTTGCTGCCTACGGATTCGCACACGCCGGTGTGGCCTCCGGATTGCTTCCGGTGACCGGATTGCCTCTTCCCTTCGTGTCGTATGGCGGCACATCCATGGTGGTCAACGGCGCGATGATCGGGATTCTCCTCAACATCTCGCGACAGCTTCGATGAACGGTCGTCCCGCACGCATATTGTTGGCTGGAGGGGGTACCGGGGGACATGTGTATCCCGCGATTGCCGTGGCGGATGCGGTCCGGCGAAAGGCCCCGGATTCGGCATTGGCCTTCGCGGGGACCAGAGATCGAATAGAATGGGATGCCGTGCCCAAGGCCGGATATCCGATTTATCCCATTGTGGCGGCGGGATTCAGCAGGAAGGCCATCCTCAAGAATCTGGGACTACCGATCAAGATTTTCCAGGGACTGGGCCAGAGCTACCGCCTGGTAGGCGATTTCGACGCCGATGTCGTGGTGGGTACGGGCGGCTTCGTGGCGGGCCCCGTGGGCCTAGCCGGGTGGATGCGTGGTCGATCCGTACTCATTCAGGAGCAGAACGCGTTTGCCGGGGTCACAAACAGACTGCTGGGCCGCATCGCAGAATCCGTTCACATAGCATTTCCGGAAGCGAGGAAAGCGTTCCCGGAAGGAAAGGTCGTGCTCTCCGGGAATCCCATCCGTCCCGAGTTGGCGGAAGCCAACGCAACGGAATCCAGAGAGGTCATGGGTGTCCCGGATTCGGCATCGGTTCTGCTGGTATTCGGTGGCTCTTTGGGAAGTCAGGCCCTCAATGAGGCCATTCTCGAAAGCATTCCGACGTTCCTGGAAGTGACCGACGCTCATTTGATCTGGCAGACCGGGCGTCGCTATTACGAGAGGATGGTGCAAGCCGCGCAGGACTCAGACCGCATCCACATTTTAGAATACCTGCATGACATGCCGGCTGCCTACGCCGCGGCAGACTTGGTGCTGTGTCGCGCGGGTGCTTCGACGTGTTCGGAGCTTCTGGCCACCGGATCGCCATCCATTCTTGTCCCTTCGCCAAACGTCGCGGAGGACCACCAGACCCACAACGCGCGCTCATTGGTGGCTCTCGGCGCCGCTGAATTGTTGGAGGAGCCCGACCTCAGGAATGATTGGGTAGCCCGCGCCTCAATCCTCTTGGGTGACCCTACAAGACTTTCCACCATGTCAGAGGCGGCCGTGAAGCATGCCGTCATCGATGCAGCGGACAAGATCGCGGAATCCGTCCTCCGCCTTGCCGAACGGAGGGCTGCATGACACGAAGGTTACCGGCTTTTGGACGCGTGAGAAGCATCCACATGGTGGGCATCGGCGGAATCGGAATGAGTTCGATTGCCGAAGTCCTGTTGACCAGGGGGTTTCGGGTGTCTGGTTCTGACCTGACCCAGTCCGAAGTCACCGAACGCCTTGAGAGCCTTGGAGCGACCATTTTCGTGGGCCACGCGGCCAACCAGGTCGGAGAGGCGCATCTCGTGGTGCATTCGTCCGCGATTGATGCCGATTCCAACCCCGAAACGAGAGAAGCCCTTCGGCTGCGCATCCCGTTGATTCCCAGGGCGGTGATGCTCGGGGAGTTGATGCGCATGAAATATGGTGTGGGGATTGCCGGCACTCATGGCAAGACCACCACGACGAGCATGGCGGGCTTGGTGGTAGCTGAGGGCGGCTTTGACCCCACCATTATCGTCGGAGGCAAGGTCTCCGTTTTCGGATCCAACGCGGTGGCTGGCGAGGGCGATGTGATCCTAGTCGAAGCCGACGAATACGACCGGACTTTCTTGCGCCTGACGCCTTCCCTGGCGGTGATCACGAATATTGAGGAAGAGCACCTCGATATCTACGAGGACCTGGACGACCTCCTGGCCTCTTTCCTCCAATACGCCAACTCGGTCCCGTTTTTTGGAGCGGCGATCGTTTGCCTGGACGATCCCAATGTGCAGCGGATCGTGGGCCAGATCGATCGGCGTGTGGTAACGTACGGAACCAACAGGCAGTCGGAGGTTCGGGCCGACCGGATCGAGCAGCATGCCTTGACCATGCGGTTCGATGTCGTGCACAAGGGAAGTCGACTGGGGACCGTTCTGCTCAATGTGCCCGGACTCCATAATGTCCAGAACGCCTTGGCCGCGGTCACGGTGGGTCTGGAGTTGGACATCCCATTCGAGACCATTGCGGCTGGAATCGCGCGTTTCTCGGGAGTGCAGAGAAGGCTCCACATCCTCGGAGAGGTCGGAGAGGTTCTCGTCATCGACGACTACGCCCATCACCCGACGGAGGTGGAGGCCACCCTGGAAACCTCCGTTCAATCTTGGCCTGACCGAAGGATTGTCGCCGTATTCCAGCCTCATCTGTATTCGCGAACCAGAGACTTCAAGGAAGGCTTCGCACGCGCGTTTTTTAATGCGGACGTGCTCGTCCTGACGGATATCTACGGCGCACGCGAGGCGCGGACATCGGACACCAGCGGCGCGACCGTCGCCCGTCTTGCACAGCAATACGGGCACAGAGCTGTCCACTACGTGCCGGACAAAAAGGACCTCCCGAAATACGTCTCTGAGTTGGCACTGCCCGGAGACGTCGTGATCAACATGGGAGCTGGCGATATCTGGAGATACTCCCGCAAACTTTTGGCTGCACTCGAAGCGAAAGTGTCGGAGGCGTCATCATGATCAATTGGGTACCACGAATTGCCGCATTGATGATCACTGGAATGCTGGGCTTCGTGGGCTGGCATTGGCTCGGAGCGGTGCCAGTTAGGTCGGTAGAAGTGCGCGGATTCGTTCACGCGGATTCGACCGAGCTGGTCGGTCTGGCGGGGATTGACCGGGGTGGCCCCATAATGGACGTTTCTGCGGCTTTGGTTGCAGATCGCGTCCGGCGGCACCCTTGGGTGAAGGCCGCCTCGGCCTCTCGAAATCCAACGGGCACCCTGGTGATCACGGTTCGTGAACGGGTCCCGGTGAGTCTGTACCTGGATGGGGAAGGTGTACCGGCCTACTACATGGATTCAGAGGGATTTCGAATGCCGTTTGCGAAGGACGTAGTGGCCCATGTACCAGTCTTTCGTGGAGTTCGAGAGCCATACCACCCGGTCTCTCCGGTGAAGTCGGCCGCCCTTCTGCAACTCCTGGCCCTTCTGCCGGAACTGCCCAGAGAGCAGGACGCACTGGTCTCGGAGGTTCACGAAAAAGCGAATGGGGAGATCGAACTATTTACGGCCATCACACCGGCAGGACAATCCGTTCGAGTCCTCCTCGGCAGAGACCAATTCGCGGAAAAAATAGATAGGCTGCAGGCCTTCTGGATCCAGTCTGTCCTGCGTCGACCAACCACCACCTATGAATGGATTGATCTGCGCTTCGACGGGCAGATCGTAAGCAGGGAAAGAGCATGAACACCCGGGAACAAGAAATGGAAGCCACTGACGAACGAATCGTTGTCGGACTCGACATCGGGACCACCAAGGTTTGCGCGGTGGTAGCCGCGGCAAACGATTTGGGCAAGATCAACGTGCTCGGAGTGGGGATGGCTGAGTCCGATGGCCTCAGTCGCGGCGTGGTCGTCAACATCGACAAGACCGTCGCGGCGATCCGAGTGGCCGTAGGCGAGGCAGAACGTATGGCCGGCATGACGGTGACCAGCGTGATTGTCGGTATCGCCGGCGATCACGTGCAGAGTTTTCAGAGCCGTGGAGTGGTCACGATCTCCCAGCGGGATGGGGAAATATCAGAGGCGGACGTACAGCGACTCCTGGAGGACACGACCCATGTGGCGATGCCCGCAGACCGAGAGATCCTGCACGTGATTCCCCAGGAGTTCATCGTGGACGGCCAGGACGGCGTCGTCGATCCCATCGGCATGTGCGGAGTACGTCTTGAGGCCAATGTTCACATCATTACCGGCCTGGTTTCAGCCGCAAAGAACATCTATCGGTGCGTCGAAAAAGCCGGGTATCGAGTAGCCGACATCGTTCTGGAGCCGCTTGGGTCATCGTTCTCCGTGCTGCATCCGGACGAGAAGGAGGTCGGTGTAGCTCTCATCGATATCGGCGGAGGTACCACGGACATTGCGGTTTTCGAAGACAACACGATCCGGCACACGGCGGTCATCGCGGTGGCAGGCAGCAAAGTCACGGACGACGTCCGGAAGGGTCTCGGCCTCGTTCGCGATCAAGCAGAACGCCTGAAGTGCGCCTACGGAGTGGCTCTGGCCGACCTGGTGGAGGTTGACGAAGAAATTTCGATCCCAGGCCGAGCAGGAAGAGGAGAGAAACTGGTGGGTCGATCAACACTGGCCCAGATCATTCAGCCCCGCATGGAAGAGATCCTGGAAATCGCGGCCATCGAAATCAAACGCAGCGGATATGGTCGCCACCTCTCCGCAGGGGTCGTGTTAACGGGCGGCGGATCCATGATCCCGGGCTCAGCCGTTCTTGCGGCCGAGATTCTGGGGCTGGAAGCCAGAATAGGCGTTCCCATGGGACTCGATGGCGGCATGGCCCAAGAGGTAAACGACCCGAAATTCGCCACGGCCGTAGGCCTCGTGTTATACGGCCTCCGTCCGGATCTGATCGGTGGCACCCCCTTCCTCACCGATATGGGCGTGCGGAATCAGGGCGAACTCGTCCTGAGTGGCGAACACCTGGTCGGACGGATCGCCAATCGAATGAAAACCTGGTTCGACGAACTCTAGCAGCAATACACCCCAAGAGCAGAACCGGGATGCTCACCCGGGTCTGTACAAGCCTGCCCCCCAACGGGCAAACCAACAGCCCAAACTGTTATGAAGGAAAATATGGACGAATCGGTCAGAAACATGATGCAAGACCGTCACAAGTCTGAATTCAGCTCGCACTTTGCCTTCGATGATGCACTGAGTGACGAGGCGAAGATATGCGTCGTAGGTGTCGGTGGCGGAGGCGGCAACGCCGTCAACAACATGATCGAAAAGGGTATCCACGGCGTGGAGTTCTTCGCCATCAACACGGATTCTCAAGCCCTTGCAGCGAATCTAGCGCCGACAAAGATTCAGGCTGGCCGGGGCCTGACCAAAGGCCTGGGAGCCGGCGCGAGACCGGCCATCGGTGCCCAAGCGGTGCAAGAGACCCGAGACGACCTCGAAGAGATGCTTCGGGGCTTCGATATGGTGTTCATCACGGCTGGAATGGGCGGTGGTACCGGAACCGGTGGTGCCCCCATCGTGGCCGCGATCGCCAAAGAGTTGGAGATCCTCTCGGTGGCCATCGTCACAAAACCATTCGACGCCGAGGGCCGTCGTCGCCGCCAGGCTGCCGAGACGGGGATTGCTCTCCTGAAGGAAAACGTAGACACGTTGATCATCATCCCCAACGAGCGACTTCTGGATATCGCAGATGTGGATACGACTCTCATGGATGCCTTCGCGAAGGCCGACGACGTGCTCTACAACGCGACCAGGGGGATCAGCGACCTGATTACGGTGAACGGCCTGATCAACCTAGACTTCGCGGACATCAAGACCACCATGAAGAATGGCGGTACCGCACTCATGGGGGCAGCCACGGCATCAGGCGAAGGGCGAGCCGAAAAAGCGGCGACGGAGGCTTTGTCCAGTCCGCTGTTGGATGGCCTTTCTATCCATGGCGCCAGAAATGTCTTGGTGAACATCACCGCAGGCCGATCATTGGGAATTCGGGAGGCGACAGCGGCCACCAGCATCATCCAAAGAGAGGCCGGGGAGGACGTTGAAGTCATTTTTGGCACGGTGATCGACGACGAAATGGGCGACGAGCTGCGTATTGCGGTGATTGCGACCGGTTTCGAAACGCAGAAACCAGCGCTGGTCCCGGGACGAAGGCTCACGCTGCCGCTGGATGCCGCCGGCCCGGTGGTTCAGTACAAGGGCGAGGAGGCTCTGCAGAAATTGGATACTCCCGCGTATCAACGTCGATCGGCGTCGTTGTCCGTGGAGCCTCATGATGATGGGATCGGAGACGGTGGTCCAGCAAAGGTCCGTCGGCTTAATCTCGAAGACATCTCACGCGAAATGGAGACGATTCCAGCCAAGAAAGAGGACGTCCCCGCATTCCTCAAAAAGATGTTGGACTAGTCAGACGACGAGTTCGCGCCCTCGGGCGCGCTTACCTGACCTCTTCTACGACCGGATACTGAGCATATTCGGCTTTCACCGCCAGGCTGTCGGTGTTGTAGATCAGAGGGACCGGTCGACGAGGCCGCGTTCACTTGGACGCGGCCTTTGTCGTGGTTCAAATTGCTAACTTCGAGGCCCGTGAGTCACTGCTTTCCGATATCGCTGATCCTTGCAGTTGCGCTGAGCGCCTCCGGGGAGGCCGCCGGTCAGACGGTCGGAGTGATCTGGGATCCGCCAGCGGAATTGTCCCTTGCGCTCGCAGACCTCGATGCGATTTCGGAAGTCGGCTTCTCGGCGGTTCGACTCCCAGACCACTCTCCCACCGGCGTCCTGAAGGCGGCCGACTCGTTGGGACTGGCCATCTACGTGGACCTTCCGGTTCGATTTCTTACGAGTATAGAGTTGGTGCAGTCCAAGGACTCTCTCTTGATGGCCATGGAGAGGGCGGCGAGCACGGGGTATGTCACGGCCGTGGGGCTTGCCTTTGCCCCCCAATCGACAGAAGACGCTACGTGCCGGGTCTTGCGGGACCTTGCCGCCGCTACACCCCTCGTGACCTATATCGTGTCTTGGGACCGCCCTCCGGACCTGTGCCAGGGTTCTGTGGATCTGGTCCTGTATGACAGTCCGGAACACGACGCGTTAGCCTCCGACGTCTTCGGCCGCCCGGTAACGTCCGACCTGTACGATCAAGCCGCGTTTCTGGCTCAGCGCCTGGCTGAAAACCAGTCTTCCACCCCCCTTTTCCTGCATCGCTGGAGGGATCAAGTCTCGGTGGCCGGATTTCAGTCGGATCCCGGAGGCGAGAGGTATGGGATAACGGCCGATCGCAATGAGGCCAGACCGGCGGCCACCGTCATACACAGAATCCTCGAAGAGGGGCGTTTCGTTTTCGAACGCCCGCCACACTCGGCGGCCCCCCGACCGTCGAGTCAGACCGTGGTTGTCGGGTGGTTGTTGGTGTTGGTCCTTCTTGGGCTCTACGTGAGGTCGCCTCGTTTTCGCCCGATGTTCGTCCGGTATTTCACCGGCCACTCGTTCTATAGGACTGCGGTGATGGAGAGCCGAAACACCATGACCGGCAGTTCCATCACGCTCATGATCTGCTTCGGGATTGCCGGCGGGATTATTGCGATGGAGGCTGGTCGAGTCCTACCGTCGGCGTCCGGCTACCATGCGGTCTGGAACTGGAGCCCGGTCCCCGTGAGGATGTGGCTGGATGCCGTATTCTCTGGCTCCCGATGGTGGATTCTGGCCCTGTCTTCCTCCATGGCGATCGCGGGCTTTCTATGGGTGATTCTCATCCATGTGACCATAGGCCGCCAGTCGAATCTCGGCATCGGGCAAATTTTGGTGCTCACCGTTTGGCCTCAGTGGCCCGTATTCGCCTCGGTGCCGGCCTTCATGGTACTCGCCGGCCTACCGATCGAGGCGGCATCCCCCCTGCTTGCGCCCCTGCTCGGCACGTCGGTGTTGGCTTCCTGCTGGGGATCGGTTCGGGCTACCATCGATCTGGGCCGGGCCGGACGGTTGGGTCCCATCAGAACCTTGGTGCTGTGGTTGCTCTCTCCGCCGGCGGTAGGAGCGGGTCTGGCGATCCTCTTTTTGACCCGAAAGCCCGGCGCGGTTTCTTACCTGTGGGCCGCGGCTTTCTGGGGTTAGTCCCGTCAGGTGCGATTAGCTACACTATCTTGGTCGGCGTCCAGGGGGTGACTATCGTGAGCATTCCAAGGGCCGTCAATATTCAAGAGTCCGGATAACAGCAGCCCGAGAGAGATCATCCTGAAATGTGGCAAGACGACCGCGTGGGAAAAAGCGCAATGAGTGCAGTCAAGGGGTTTGCACTTCTGGTTGTTGTCGTAGCAGCCCTGCTGGCTACCAGCAATTCCTACTACATGTTTTACGGATCACGCCAGATACCCATTCTGATCGGAGCGTTTGGAGCGTTCGGGGTCTTTGCCGCGTACCGGCATATCGATGCCAGTAGGATGGGGAGAATCGTTGCAGCGATCCCCGCTGTTCTTTGGACTCTGCTCGGCGTCAGGTTCTTGAGCGTTGATCCCAATTCGTTCGGTACGATACCGGATTCGATACCAGCAGACCAGCAGTTACAGATGCTGAACACCATGATGCAGCACAGCAAGGCGGAAGGGCTGCTCTTCTTCGCGATCGGATTGGCCGTTATCATTGGAGCGGTCGCGGGTGTGAAGGCTAGCAGTGGCGCAACCACCGCCTGATTTGGCAGAGGCAGGCTAGGTCTAGTTCTTATCCGGGAACGCCCCTGTTTTGAGGCTTCCGCTGGACAATCTACTCGGAATGTGCCTCCAGCGGGTTTCGAATTCCTCAGAGTTGACCAGAAACGCCTTCCTTTGAGGGAAATGT
>CAYXSE010000127.1:0-10569 GCA_964466675.1 uncultured Rhodothermales bacterium
TCCAGGCTCCAACCCAGCTTTTCTGCGACCAGATAAAGTGATTCTACCAGACCGATGTGTCCAAACGTGCCGGTCGCCTTTTTCTCAGCGAACTCCTCCTCCGTCATGGAAGCGCCGACCTTCATCTGGAGGGGCATCCGGCGCTTCCCGGCGTCCACGACGCGCCGTACCCGGATGCTCTTCACCGTATTGCAGACGCCCGTCGCCATCAGCGCCAGAGCATCCATGGCATAGCCTGGATTCACTCCGGTGCCGAGAACCGTCACGTCATTCTCGCGGGCAGCTTCGTCGATTTCGGCGGCGATTCGAGGGTGACGGTGGTAAGGATAGGAAAGCTCCTCGGTCGAGGAGACCACATTACAGCCCGCTCGAACACACACGATGAGCTGATCATACATGCGGTCCAGGAAAGAGGAGGTTGTGTGCAGCACAACGTCAGGCCGGGTCTCGGCTAGGGTCTCTTCTGCGCCTCCCGTAACGAGGACTCCGCAGGGTGCATCTAAACCCGCCACAATGGCTGCATCTCGGCCAATCTTCTGAGGGTCCACGTCTATCGCGCCCACCAGTTCGATACGCGCTCCCTTTCCGAGAACCGTTCTCAGCGTGGATGCCCCGATCGGACCAATGCCAAATTGGGCCACACGGAGAGGTTTCTGCGTTTGATGGTTCATTGCGACTACGAATCAGATTTCAGGAACGGGTATCCGAAATGATGGGGCGGGTTGAAGGTCTCCTTGATTGATCGAGCGGAGACCCACCTGACAAGATTGAGGTAGGACCCCGCCTTGTCGTTGGTGCCGCTGGCGCGTGCTCCTCCGAATGGTTGTTGCCCGACCACGGCGCCAGTAGGCTTATCGTTGATGTAGAAGTTTCCCACGTTGTCCTGGAGGCGGGTCGCGGTCTGAACAATCGCCCGACGATCCTGCGCGAAGACCGCTCCAGTCAGCGCGTAGGGCGACGTAGAATCGAGGAGGTCAAGCGCCTCAGCGTAACGATCGTCGTCGTAGAGATAGATGGTGACGACGGGTCCGAAAATTTCCTCGCACATGGTTGTGGAGGTTGGGTCCGAGGTCAACAGAACCGTCGGCTCGACAAAGTAGCCCTCTTCATCGGAGTAGCCGCCGCCGAAAACGAACTCGACGTTCGGATTGGCTTTAGCGCCGTCGATGTAACCGGTAATGCTCGTGAAGGCGTTCCGATCGATCACCGCGTTGAGAAAGTTACCGAAGTCATCCACCGGACCCATCCGGATCTCCTCCAGCTGAGAGACCATCCGATCCCGGATATCCGACCAGCACGATTTCGGAAGGTACACACGGGACGCCGCCGAACACTTCTGCCCCTGGTACTCGAAGGCTCCCCTCACGATACCTGTGGCGACCGCGGCATTGTCGCAAGAGGGGTGTGCGATGATGAAGTCTTTGCCACCGGTCTCGCCGACCACGCGGGGGTAGGATCTGTAAGCCGGCAGATTCTCTGCGATGGCAGACCACATGTGTTGAAAGGTGGCGGTGGATCCGGTGAAATGAAGGCCACCGAAGTGCTCCGACGCGAAGACATGCTTGCCGACTTCCGATCCGCGTCCAGGGATCATGTTCAGGACGCCGGGCGGCAAGCCCGCCTCCTCCATGAGCTTGTAGAAATAGTAGGCCGAGAGCAGAGAAGATGTTGCTGGCTTCCAAACGATGGTATTCCCCATCATGGCTGGAGCCGCTCCAAGATTGCCCTGGATCGCCGTAAAGTTAAATGGTGTCACGGCGAGGACGAACCCTTCGAGGCCCCGGTATTGCAGCCTGTTCCATACTCCGGAAGAAGACCGAGGCTGGCCGGAATAGATCTGCTCCATGAAGTGCACGTTGAAGCGCAGGAAATCTATCAACTCACAGGCTGAGTCAATCTCCGCCTGATAGGCATTCTTGCTCTGGCCGATCATGGTAGCGGCGTTGAGGGTGTCCCTCCACGGGCCGGCAAGAAGTTCAGCGGCCTTGAGGAAAATTGCCGCTCGGTCCTGCCAGTCCATGGCTGCCCACTCCTTCCTGGCTCCCATTGATGCATCAATGGCGGCCTGGATTTCCACCTCTCCGACCAGATGAGCCTTCCCGACCGTTTGGGCGGTAGCATGTGGCGGGTGCAAATCGATGGTGCGACCCGTCCAGATTTCCTTGCCCCCCACAAAGGCTGGAATCTCGACGGTTTCGGCCTGCATTTCTGCCAACCGAGCTTTCAACGAGGCCCGTTCTGGGCTTCCGGGTGCGAACGACGATATCTGGTCGTTTACTGGCGGCGGAGTATTCGCGATGATGTTGTTCATAAGCTCGATTCAGGTGGTCAGGACTCTCGTCTGGTACTGCAACGAGGCCATGAACGATTCGATTCGCATGAAAGCCTCCTCCACGGCAAACTCAAGAAAACTAAGTCTCGAAGGCATGGTGGTACCGCGTTTTCTGGGAGTTCGCGCCGGCATGTTTTTCCCCACGGGCCGGGGACGGGACCCGCCCTGCCTGGAGGGGAGGCCAATCGTTTGCGCCTCAATCGGCGTAATTGGCCTCGTTTTGGTCGACCGACAGGCAGTTTTACCTACTAGGCACACTTCTCGCATTGTCCGAATTAGGCGGGTCGACTCATTTGGTCATCCTGCATGCCGACCTGTGGCGACAAAACGAGAAGCACTGATGAGCGCTAAATCAAGCAAGACCGGATCCCCCAAGTCCGATAAGGGCCGGGAATCGGTCCAGCGTATGCTGGATGGGCAAGAAAGCGGGAAACTAGCGGGCGCGAAAGACGCGCTGAAGAAGAAGATCCTTCGATTGGTGATGCAACAGGCCATGGAGGAACTCGGCGATGCCGAAACTCTGGCCGCAGAATCCTTCGATTCGATCGAACTGGATCAGGAAGATCTGGACCGACTGGCGAACAAGGCTAAGGCGCACCTGGTCCGGCGTGCGGCGCGCGAGGTTTCGGAGGCTGATCTGGACGAAATCGCCGATGCCGCGGCTCAGGCGGCCGTCGACGGCTCAGAGGTGGATGAAGCCGCTTCCAGGGTCGAGACTAAGCTACTGGCTGCCATTTCAGATCGTGCCCTGGCCGGGCTTGCAGATGATGGTGCAACCATCAAGAACGCTTTCGAGTCGATCGCTACGGCTAATTCCTCCGCCATCGAGGCACTCGCCGAGGATGTGCAAGAGAAACTGTGCACTACAATCGCTGCGAAGGCTTGGTCCGGAGGGATTGATGCGGACCGCGTGGTTGAACTGGCCGGTGAGGCCATTGACCCTACAGAGCCCAGTGTCGCCGATGCCATCACGCGAATTCAGGCTTCGGCCGGAGACATCATTCTCCAGTCGGTGCTATCGCAACTAAGCGGCAATGAGGCGTCAGTCGCTCTCGCCGATGAAGCGGCGAACAGGTTCAAGGAGCGGATCATGGGAATAGTCTCCGAGCGAGTGATCTCGGATCCCGCCGCCATAGCCAAGGAGTTGGAAGCAGAACTCGGGCCGGATCACGAGGCGATCGTTTCGACCGTCCGAACGGTACGGTCTGACATCTTGGCCATCGTCCGCGAGCGATCGATGGCCTCTCTCGAGGACACACGTGCCGCAGCCAGGGAAGCTCTGGTGGAGCTCGATCTGGAAGACAAGAAGATCGCATCGGCCACGACGGCCCTCACACGAAAAATCACTCAACACATCGCCGATCAGGCCTTGGAGAAGTTGGGTGACGCTGAATCGGCCGGCGAGGCCGCACTAAAACTGGCGGCGGACCACGAATTGACCGTCGCGACGGCCGCGAACACGGTCTACGAGACCATGGCTCGCCATGTCGCAGAGCAGGCGCGCGAGCGATGCACAGATCCGGACGCGTTGGCCGATGCTGCCCGGGACTATATGGACCCGAAGGACGGGCATGTGGCGCGCGCCGTGAGCGTGCTCCAAACGCGCCTAACCGAACTGGTCGCCCACAGGGCGGTAGCCTCTCTCGAGGAGGATGACCGCATGCAGGCGTTGGCCCTTGAGGTCACGACCCGGGAGGACGCCGTGGTCGAGGCTACGGTGGAGTCTCTCCGAGAGCAGATCATGACCGATATCATCCGACAGGTAGGCGAGTCGTTCTCTGACGCCGGCGAGACGGCTCGAAAGGCCAAGGTTCGCATGGGCTCCGGAAACGCCGCCCTGATCGCGGCCACCGAGGTTCTCAAGGAATTGGTGATGGAGGACCTCGCCAAGCAGGCTACCTACACGCTTCTGGAGCCCGAAAAGGCCGGCGCCAAGGCATTTGAGCGCATTGACACCAAGGATCCGAGATTCGTCCGCGCCACAGAAAAGGTCCGCGAGAGGGTCATGTCGGCGATTGCGGAAACATCGCTTTCGGAAATCCAGGACGCGGATGAGGCGGCCCGCGAGGCCCGCACACATATTAGTGACACCGACGATGCGATCGTGTCGGCGACCGCGATCCTCCGGGATCTCCTGATAAACGAGATCGCCGAGTTGGGGACCGCATCGCTGGACGATACGCGCACCATCGCGCGCCAGTCGAGAGGTCGGATCGAATCCGACGACAAGGCCATCCAGAAGGCAAGTGGGGCCCTGCGAGAACTCCTGATCAAGGATATGGTCAAGATGACGAAGAGTGCCCTGGACGACGCTCAGGCGGCGGCTCACGAAGCCATGGCGCAGCTGGATCCAGCCGACGAGGTTTTGAGCAAGGTCCGCGCAGTCTTCAAGGAAAGGGTACTTATAAACGTGCTCGGCGAGGCCATGCGCGAGATCGGCCAGTCCGTCACCGCTCCGAATCAGGAGGGCGCGATGTTCCAGCAGGCTCTGCACGCGATGACATCGAGCGACGCTCCTCGAGCCGGAGCGTGGAATGGGAGTGGCTATCAGCCGTCGCCCACTGCTCCGGGGCCGTCCAAGGGTACCTTGACGGCAGAGCCGCCTACCCTGTCAGTTAATCAGGCACCGGAGATGGTGGGCTGGCCCTCGGCCCAGGCCGCCTCGTCTGAATGGGCTCAGCCCGCCGCCCCAGTTCTCTCTCCCGGGGAGCCCGCCTCCACGGATGCCTGGGTAAAACTGAGTGATATCGACGATACCGGCGAGGATCGCATGGTGGCCGTGTCGCCGCCAGAGCCCATGGACGATCTGATTGTCACAGAGTTCGTCACCCATGATTCTCCCGAACAGGACGACGCGGTCGCCGATGTGGCCGAAGTCCGGATCCATGAGGCGGCAGAAGAAGGGAGCGCGTCGATCGACGGCTGGCCCGAAGCTACGGGGACCCCTTCGGAACCGGCTCCTCAGCCGGCTTCCAATCCGGAAGACAAAAAACCGGAACCCACCCCCGATTTGGATATGAGTTGGGCGGCCGACGACGGACTCCGGTGCTACGTCTATGGTTATGTCTCCGCTCCTGAGATTGCCGCGGTTGCACCTGAGGGCGTGAAGCCCATTGATGAGGCGCATCCCATCCGTTTCGTCACTCTCCGTGGCGTTCGTGCCGTGATCAGCAAGGTTTCGGCCGATCAGTTCTCTGCGGAGATTCTGGAAGCACGCAGCAAGGACACGGAATGGCTGAAAGTACAGATTCGTCACCACGCCACGGTTCTGGACGCCTTCAAATCAAGCGGGACTGTCGTTCCGGTTAGATTTGGTCAGGTGTTTGACAACGAAGCCGACGTGGCCGTCATGATGGGAAACCAGTATGACGAGATCGTCTCAACGTTGGAGAGGTTGAAGGACAAACAGGAATGGAGTCTTCGCGTCACCCGTGACGCGGAAAAACTCCAGTCCAGAATTAATGCCAGCGAGCGTGCGGTTCAGGATTCACTGGAGGCCATTTCGACCGGGGTCGCGCAGTTCATCAAGGACGAAATGGTGAAGTCCGGAGAACTGATGGACGACGAACTCATCGCGACCATAACGGAAAACTGCCTGCGGCGAACGCACGATGCGCTCATGCCCTGCGCGGTAGACGGGGCGCAGAAGGCCCTGATCACGGCGCCGGGAGTCGATCTGGTCTATAACGCCGCCTACCTGGTCGAAGCCGGGCAGGTATCCGATTTTAAATCCGAGGTCGACGCTCTTGCGACCGAATTGGAGACGATTGGCTTCACCTTCGATTTGTCGGGCCCGTGGCCTGCCTACCATTTCGTCGAAACAGACGATCCCGCTTCGGCCGAGTTTGTCTCGGCCGTCAAATAGCCGTCTCATCACGGCTTCTCGTGGAGGTGCCCCCGGGGTCGTCAGGCTCTGGGGGCATTCTCTGTTTTGCTCAATGGGGCGGTCTTGTTAGATGAAACCTGATCGGCAAACCCCCGTCTACCTTCAAGGGTCTTATAAATCAATCAGCCGGCAACACACCGCAGTCGAAACAACATGAGCGAACAGAAGCAAAAGAGCGAGGCCTATCTCAAACTTCGGGTCGCGTTCGACGAGCTGGAAGTAGACGAAAAGGCCCAGTTCCTGGTAGAAGCGGCCATGTCAATGGTGGCTCACGGTGCTCGCGAAGCCGGGAATGTGGTGTCCAAGGTTGTCGATGACATCGTGGACAACATCAAGGCCGAGCAAGCCGAGCGCGAGGGTAGCGAGGCTGAAGAGGGCGAGGGCGAAGCGACTCCCGGTGCCGAAGCAGAACCGGCGGCCAAAAAGACCACGAAGAAGAGAGCTCCTCGGAAGAAACCTGCGGATTCAGAATCCAAAGATTGAGCATCGGTGGGCGATCAGGACTCCGGAAAACGAGAGGTTGAGTTCGACAAACTCAATTGGGTCGGAAAGACCATATTTCTGACCGGTCAGGTGGCGAGGGCGGCGGAGGCCGTAGTCGAGACGATTGTGGATCAGGCCACATCCCTGGTGGGGGCGGCCGGGCGCGCGTTCATCGACGGCCTCGATGAGGACATCGATGAAGCAAAAATTCTGGAAGAGCACGCCGCCGCTAAGAAGCGCTCCCCGCGAGACAAGAAATAGACTCTGAGCCCAGAAGTGGACCCGGTCGAGCCAGTGGGGCCAGTCGAGCCAACCGGGCCAGTCGCGACCGGAAAAAGAAGACTCAGGGATTCACCAGAAGAACGTTGGAATCCTTGGGGGCCGTGCCGTTCGCCGACTCGGGCACCTTGAAGAAGCTCTTTGGGTTCTTCAGAGGCCGTTTCACGAGGACCAAGTCGATCACATCCTCCATGCGGGTCAGATACTCGATGGAGATTCCCTTGAGGGTGCGTTTCCCGATTTCGTCGACATCTTTCTTGTTCTTTTTGGGAAGGTAGACCTTCTTGATGCCCGCCCGCTTAGCGGCAAGGACCTTCTCTTTGATCCCGCCGACCGGAAGAACCAGGCCCCGGAGGGTAATTTCCCCGGTCATAGCCACGGTGTGTCGAACGCGCCTCTGGGTGTAGATGGAGACCAAAGCAGACAACATCGCGACTCCCGCCGATGGGCCGTCTTTGGGAACGGCTCCCGCCGGAACGTGAACATGCAGATCCCAATAGCGGAAAGCCGCTTGGGGGATACCTAACATATCAGAATTAGCCTTGACGTAGGACAGTGCGGCCTGGGCGGATTCTTTCATCACATCCCCGAGTTGGCCGGTCAGGATCATTCGCCCCGATCCGCGCGACACCGAAGCCTCGATAAACAGGATGTCTCCGCCTACAGGAGTCCAGGCCAGACCCGTGGCCACCCCGGGTACTCCTGTTCGCTCGGCGAGGTCAGAATCATAGCGGCGGGCCTTGAGGTATTCCTCGATTCCGTCGGCATGAACTTGCTCACCCTCTGAGTCTCCCATGGCCACCTTCTTGGCCACACCCCGTGCAACGGACCCGATGGTTCGCTCAAGCTGCCGAACTCCTGACTCTCTGGTGTAACCGTCGATGATCAGCCGGATGGCGTCTGGTGTCAGCTTGAACTGCGCCTTGGTCAGCCCGTTGCGCTCGGTCTGGCGGGGGAGAAGGTACTGTTTGGCGATGGCCAGCTTCTCTTCCTGCGTATACCCAGTGATCTGGATCAGCTCCATTCGATCCCGGAGCGGTGTGGGAATCATCTCCAGGTAGTTGGCGGTGGCGATGAAAAGTACATTGGACAGGTCGTAATCCAGTTCCAGGTAGTGATCGTTGAAGGCGTTGTTCTGCTCTGGGTCCAGTACTTCCAGAAGGGCTGACGAGGGGTCGCCCCGGAAATCTGAGCCGAGCTTGTCGACCTCGTCGAGCATAAAGACGGGATTGGCCGTTCCAGCCTTCTTCATCCCCTGGATGATTCGGCCCGGAAGTGCGCCCACGTAGGTTCGCCGATGCCCACGGATTTCGGCCTCGTCCCTGACACCTCCGAGGCTGATGCGCACAAACTCGCGACTAATCGCCCGCGCAATACTCTTTCCGAGACTGGTCTTACCAACCCCGGGAGGACCATAGAAGCACAAAATCGGCGACTTCATGTCGCCTTTCAGCTTGAGGACGGCCAGATACTCCAGGATCCTTTGTTTGACCTGGTCGAGTCCGTAGTGATCTTCGTCCAGAATGGCGCTGGCGCGCTTGATGTCCAGGTCATCCTCTGAATAATCCTCCCACGGGATATCGAGCATCCAGTCGATGTAATTCCTGGTCACTGCGTAGTCCGGGGAGGAAGGATTGGATCGTCCCAATTTCTCCAGTTCCTTTTTCAGCGCCTTCTGTGCGGCCTCGGGAAGCTTCTTCTTTTCGGCCCTCTCCTTCAGGTCACCGAGTTCGCCTCCAAGTGCGTCTGTTTCGCCAAGCTCCTCGTGGATGGCCTTCAATTGCTGGCGAAGGAGGTATTCGCGCTGCTGTTGGTCTACATCGCTCTTGACACGTGAGCGGATCTCCTCCGACAACTGTAGCACTTGAAGCTCCTTGTGGAGGTGCCTGAGCACGAGGTCAGCCCGGGCGACCAGGGGAAGCGTTTCAAGGAGCTCCTGCTTGTCGGAAACATCAATCTGAAGATTCGAGGCAATAAAATGAATCAGAAATGTCGGCGACTCGATGTTCTGAATCGCGTAGGCCGCCTCGCTGGGCAAGTTGGGGGACAGATTCACAATCTGAATGGCCAACTCCTTGATCGAGCGGATACGAGCCTGGATTTCCACCGGGTCTGTCGCGAGAGATTCGTTGACAGGCTCCACGCGGGCCTTGAAGTACGGATCGACGTCGACGAATTCCTTGATCAGAAAGCGGCGCTTGCCCTGAATCACGATGGACTTGGAACCGTCGGGCATCTTGATCAGCTTCAGAATGCTGGCCACGGTGCCGTATTCGTAGACGTCGCTCGGTTGCGGGTTCTCCGTTTCCGCCGCTTTCTGAGCGACGACTCCTATGAGTCTGTCGTCGGAAAATGAGTCTTTGACGAGCTTCAAAGAAGCATCACGACCGACCGTGATGGGAAGAACCACTCCCGGAAAGAGGACGGTATTCCTGAGCGCGAGGATCGGTATCACATCGGGCACCTCCGATGTACTCATTTCCTTCTCCTCATCCGAAGTAGGAAGAGGGATGCTCTGCTCAGGGTCGTCGTCTATCAGATGCAGGAAGTCCGAACTCATACAGAGAATAATTAATGCGAGGGCGCCGCGGCGGCGCTCGTCGAGGGGGGAGCGGAAAAGGTCGACAGGGCCGATCTCAAAAACCAGACCAAACCCCACGGACTGCCAGGATGTCAGTGAGAGGTGGCGACGAGTCCAGCCAGAGTCGCTTCGACCTCGTCAATCTTGAATGGTTTTGCTAAAACCGCAGAAATTGTCTGGTCCGTTGAGCCAACGTGTGTGTCGCCTGTCAGCAGGGTAATAGGAATGGCGGGGCGCATCTCGTGCGCTATCCGGGCGAACTCCCGCCCATTCATCTCTGGCATGGCTTGGTCGGTGATGATCGCATCGAACTCCCCTTCAGCGAGCTTTTCCAGTCCTTCCGCACCCGAGGCCGCAACGGTCACCCGGTGGCCACGAATCGTCAACAGCTTGCGGAGCACGGTACGGACCATCTTTTCGTCGTCAACCACAAGAATCTGAAGCGATTCTGTGGTACTGGTGGTGCCCTCCGGTTCAATGAGCTGGGTCTTCGTCGAGCCTCCGGAAGGAAAGGTCAGCGTGAATCCGGTTCCGGATCCCAGGATGGTCTCGACCTCGATAGTGGCGTCGTGCTCGCTCACTACTCCGGCGACGACGGCCAGGCCCATCCCCGTTCCGCGGTCTCCCTTGGTCGTGAACAGGGGCTCGAAGATACGCTCCTTTACGGCGTCGCTCATGCCCACGCCGGTGTCGTGGATGGAGAGGAATACCCGCGCCCCTGCTTCCCAACATCTAAAGCTGACAATGCCTCCACCCGGCATCGCCTGAACAGCGTTCAAGATCAGATTTACCAGCACGTCTCGAAGCTCGGACGCAGAGCCGAGAACAGCCGGAACCTGGTCAAGCTGCTGTTCGATTGATATGGCGATGCCTTGCCTGCGAGGCTCGTTGTACCAGTAGGGGCGCGTCAACACAACGCAGTCCTGTATGAGGGACGGAAGATCCAAGGGAGTGAATGCCTGGCGCTGTTCCTTTCGGATGTATCGCTGGATTTTCTTGATGAGGGCG
>CAYXSE010000128.1:0-10564 GCA_964466675.1 uncultured Rhodothermales bacterium
ACTGGACGATCGACTCACAGAGCGCGACATAGTTAGCTTCAATTTTACCTAGCACATGTTCTGTTGAATCGTGAGACCACAATCCGTAGCCCCACCCTAACCGCTCAATGTTGCGGGCATTTTGCCCGATCTCAGGGCTAGAGTCCGTCACAATAGCGACAATTGGGGTTCCGGTTCCGCATGCTTCGGTCACCGCTCCGAGTCCCGGACGCGCAACTACTAAATCAAATCTAGGAACGTCCACCTCTCCCCTTGAGAATAGTACAACTGCCTCAGGCGGCCGGACCTCGGCAGCAAGGACGTTCCGATCCACAAAGCACTCGCGGCTAGCGGTTCTGCAGATCTCAATCACCCGCTCAAGGGCGTGCTTTCCTAGGCCGGCGGCACTCCCGACCAGCCCTACTCTCATGCTGGATAGTCGCATGGGGTGCGTTTCCCTAACGTCGCGGGCCTCGCACATCATTCCTAAGCCAACTGACCCACGAGGGGGAGCGTACGCACAGAAGTACTTGTTGAAAGCTAGTCGGGCGCCCGATTCAATTGCCGCCACCAGTTCCAGGCGCCGAAAGGTCTCATCCTCCACCGATGTTACCGGTATGTTCGCCAGGTTCTGTCCCCACTCAAAACTAGCAAGTACGAGTACTCGCGGGTGCATGGCTGAAACGCCGATGAGGTTGTCGCTGACGCAACAATCTGGCTTCAATCGCTGAATTGCTTCTCGAACTTCCTGGTAAGTTGAGTGTCGCGAGCTAGATGGCAGTAGCGATAAAAGCGCCGTACCTGACAACCCAGGCTTGACTAGCTTCAGGCCTCTATTGCACAAATGGTCCAGTTGATTTTGCAGACAGAGGTGGTGCCATTCCGCGCACAGCAGGTGAATGTCTGTTCGTTTGTCAAGGATTTGCGAGATTACAGCAAGACTTCGACGAACGTGGCCCAAGCCATTATTTGCAGCAATGTAAAGGAGTCTCTTACGCAATTATCCTCGCCACTTCTACAATGCGACTCCGAAAGACCAGACCATTTATGGCTGCCGCCACCAAGAGAGAGGCGGCTACAATGACTAGGTCCTGACCGGGGAGTAGACCCAACGCGAATCTTCCAGCCACAACAACCAACCCGCCAACTAGCCCGCCAAAGAGTATCCCGGACGCGTGCTGAGACCAGAATGAACCTGCCCGGCCGGTCGATTCGAGCTTAGTAGACGCATGCAAGTAGTGTGCGTACTCTACAATTTTCAACCCGACGAGAAGTCCTAGTGCCCCCAGAATCCAACCATATAGCAACGGTACAACCAGCATGAGCTGGAGGGCCCGGTGGACCATAGAGAGCCTGAGAACCGTCGCAGGGGATCCAATAGAATAGCAGTAGTAGATTAATGATGTCTTGGCCACATGGAAGACTGCGGCCAGAATGAACAGCGCAAAAAGGCTGGCAGAGGGAGACCACTCAGGCCCATAGACAACTTCAAACAGATATCCAGAATGTGCGGCCAAAACACAAAACGGAGGAATGACGAGGATATTGATGACGAAGGCACATTCCAGAAACACCTTCCCTCGCTCAGTGGCGGTCGTGTTTCCCAAGACCGCATAGATGGGCTGGAGTAGCAACTTGCCCGGCATCCCTGCGGGAATCGATGCGACCGACTTCGCCCGCGAGTACAGCCCCCCCTGAGTCGGGCCGGAGCTCAGCACAACAACGGCTCTATCCAACTCGTTATAGACCACCTCTAGTAGATTTGAATCTCGAACACGGCGCCCAAACTTCTGGAGCGCAGCGGGGAGGGCATAGCTCGCAAAATCGAGTCTTATTCCCCTCGTGGCTAGTAAGGCGAGGGCCGTTATCGCGAGAGCAAATATTCTCTGAAGGAAAAGAGCCTCAACGGTCCGGATCTTCAGCGCCACAGCCACGCCAAACAGCGAACTAAGAACAGCAGCACCTACCGTAATTTTTCCCAGTGCGGCGAATCGAAAGTGCGTTGCTAGCGCTACCCTCGGGACCACTGATATGCAGTAAAGCGGCAACATCGGCAAAAGAAACCAGGCGCGCTCAGGCGGCAACCCCAGCACCACAGAAATCAAGAGGTAGCCACCGGCGAGAACGACAGACCCGATGAGGCCGCGCGTTAGGAGAGCGGAGTGAACAGGCCGCCAATTCGAAACACCTTCACGCCCCTTGGCAACTAACGCGCTTGACATTCCCGACTCAGCGAGGGCCTGGGCAACTGCAACAAGAAGCATCGGCACCACGAACATCCCGAACTCGGCGGGGAGTATCAGTCTTGCGATAGCTACATTGCCAGCAAAGGAGACAGCCATCTCTAGGACGCCGTACAGAGAACTATCTCGCAGAATGCCGCCGACGCGTGACACTTTACTATCCCTCTTGTCCGAATGGCCATCGGAGGTACGGAGATCACTCAACTGATTGTGCGGACGCCATTCTGATTTCGTGAACCAGTTCGATGGCGCAACGCGCATCATCGATTCCAAATCCGGCTCCGCCAACTATTTGTCGATAGGATTCCAAATGCAAGTCCTCAAAACCACTTGCGAATTCGACCTCATCACCATCAATCCGGAGCCTTCTGAATGGCCGTCCAGATGAGTTTCGAACGTATTTGTCGAGGTCCTCCCTATTGATCGATAGGTACCAATCGACGGTCGCACGCTCTAAGACAACCCTCCCCACCGACCTCCGCTGAGAGTTCTCGGAAACCCGCAGTTCCTGTGGCGATCCAAATATCCAACACATCATGTCAAACAAGTGAATGCCTATGTTGGTAGCCAGTCCACCGCTTTTTGATTGTTCCCCTTTCCAAGAATAATCGTACCAGCGTCCGCGCGGCGTAACAGTGACAATGCTCACCTCGAAGTGTCTTGAGGGATCCTGCTCTACGCGGCTCTTTAGCGCCGCGATCTCCGGGTGGAGGCGCAACTGAAGGATAGCCCTCACCCTTCGACCTGATTTCACTTCCAGGTCCTGTAAGTAGTTGAGGTTGTCCGGATTGAGCACCAGCGGCTTTTCGCAGACAGGGTCTGCTCCCGCGCGTAATGCCCACCTAAGGTGAGGATCGTGTAAATGATTGGGAGAGCAGATCGCTACGTAATCCAAGGGAACACCGGAACCATGAAGTTTGTGAATATGGCGATCAAACCGCTCAAATTCCGCGAAGAACGATGCGTCCGGGAAATATCGATCTATAACACCAACGCTGTCGAAAGGATCACAGCAAGCAACGATCTCTCCGCCTATTGACCGAATTGCTGCCATGTGCCTTGGAGCGATGTACCCCGCGGCTCCTATCAAAGCAAATCTTGATTCTGCCATTGGCCTATTGATCTCAGGATGAGGCATCAGTGCTTGAGGTGTGTTCCATCCGGATCTAAGTGCGCCGCCAGCTCAGACAAAACTGCATCAGAGATGAGCGTGTATCGGGTACCAGCGATTTCGACCTGGGCGCCGGAGTACGGCGGAAACCAGAAAGCCCTAATCTTGCGGTCTATGTCATCGCCCGTGTTGATAAGCTTAAGCTCTTCGAGTGACCTCCTGTCCAAATACCTCCCTCCCACATTTGGAGTCGTACTCAAAAGGGAATTGCGTTCTCCAACGCGTAACAAAGTGGCTTTGTAAAGTGCCAGAAGTTCCTCAGATGATGCTCTTTCCAGGGACCAGGCTGTCTCCGATTTGGGGTCGATTGAAAAATCCCTGACTTCGATAATATCGCCTGTATCTATCCCCGCGTCTACGTAGTGCGCGGAGACCCCCCAGTCAGAGCGCCCCTCCAGGATGGCCAGATTATATCCACCAACCCCCTTGTAGTCGGGGAGTGGAGCCGGATGAAAATTAATCACGCCAAGTTTTGGCGCCGAGAGCAGCGGCTGCTTGATAATCCTCCAATAAAGAAATGAGACAACCAAATCGAGTCTCGGCTTATCTCTAGACGCCGCCTCCTGCGCCTCATCGATCGACCACAGTCGCAGCCCCAACTCTCGGGCTACTCGCGCCGTAGGGGAATGAGGAAAGTGAGAATCAGTAACAACGGCTACGATATCGTATCCCTGTTTGTAGGTCCACCGCAGGGCCCGAGCTCCGCCGGCCTTTCTACCCATGAATAAAATTTTCATCGCTGAGCAAAAACGGTAACTGGCGTTCAGCACGCCGTTTGATCAGAATGCCATTGCAATTCGGACGCATCCCCCCAGCCAGACGGTCGCGAAGGACCAAGCTTTTGGCTGGGCCTTTGTCACGGAGTGGCTCGCCGACAACGCGTTTCGGGTGTCGAAAATGCAGCCGATATAGTAGGGGAGTTCGTTATGATCTACATCTTGCTGCCGTGTGATCATTATTGCCACTCATAGGTGCCCAAGGCATCTGTCTGCCATACAATCGACCTTTTCGCGGTTTAATAAGGTAATTCCCCGGAGCCCATTCACCGACTCTAATCCTGCTGCATTGCAGATCCCTCCCGCGCCAGCGCAAGAAGTATCGCCGTCATATCTGTTTCAAGTGACCCGACACGAGTCGCCAGTCCACGGATCTCGGCGCCGCGGACTCGGACTATCTCTTGCTGTTCTTTTATGGCCTCTATTAGGACGGCCACTAGTCGAGGATAGTCTACGGAGAGCGCATCGACTCCGTTATTTTCATAGACCACTATTTCCGGTATTACGTTGCCAACTTCTTCCGCGATAAGACCAATATCCCGTTTGCCATCAGCCTTCCACGTGTAAGAGACCCCGCGCAAATGCTCCACCGTTGAAAGGGCGTTCTCCAGAGTTGCTATCTCGGATTTCCACCGGCGTGAGCTGTAGGTAGTCCACGCGTCCGCAATCGGATCAGTGATCGAATTTTGGGCGACGTTCAGGATGTTAGCGCCCGATGTCGTTCCGATCCTCACATCGCCTGCGAAGTAGTTGTTCTCGCTCTAAGGTTGTTTTCCTTCAGCCGAATCGTATCGAACCCGAAGCTTTCTCCACTCACACAATCAAATCCGGCGCAGATGCTGCCGACCACTACCAAATCATCCTGAATCTTTTGATCCCGTAGTTCCGAAGGAGGCAGAGGCTCGGAACTCACCGCCTCGGGACTCCGCATAGTATAATCAATCGGGGCAGAGATAGCCGATCGCAGCCCGGAAGCATCAAAGGTGGACTGATCAACGAAGCGAAAGCTGCCCTCATCAGACTCGAAATAACCTCGAACCCACGGTCCGGCCTCACCGGAATCCACTAGCCGGAAATAGGCTCTCAGATACTGCTTGTCCGAACCTTGCGCAACCTGTGGAGGCAGCACATACCCTCTATAGTTGGCGACGCTGCCGTCGGCATTCGTCGACGAGATCATGGCGTCAAGCCACAGACCGTCTTGCACAACCCCACTAAGGGAGGCCGAACCATTTGCGACCGCATCCCTGAAGCCGTCGATGGGACTGGTTCCGGAGCCGCCGTTGCCAGTTCGAGGTTCTGCCCTGGTAGGCAGGGGCTCTGTGTCAGGCACCACAAACTGGCCGTCAAAAATCCCGATGCGCCCCATGGTTACAGACGCTGAGGGATCCAATCCAGCATCGGATAGAATCGCTGCGATGAGCATACGATCACCCGAATTCCGAGCCTCCGTCAACTGCGAGCTGACAACATCCGGCAATGACATCGCGCCGCGCAACTCGAACGTGTAAGAGCCGTCAGCCAGGGCGTGACTTACTGACGAGATAGAAAACGTTGGCTCTTCACCCATGGCGAAAGAACGTTCAAGGATGAATTCGCCTGGCCCAGCCACGACCAGCGTCACTCTCTCGTAGCCCGACTTGATCGAAAACCGGACCTCGGAGTCCGTAACGGTTGTTTCGGTCACGAGGCCTTGAAAGTCCTGGGCCATCGCAAAATCCGCCGTTGATATTGAGTACATCAACATGGCAGCAGCCAGGATCCAGTTTCTGGGTCGAGTCATCGTATTGGGAGTGACAATCGCCGGATTGGAGAGTGGATTAAAATAAGGACCGCACAAGAGAGGAACAGCACAACTTGCCAAAGAAGTTCTACCGACTGAGGACAAAGGGTGGCCAAGCAATCCGCAAAGATTGGCCCGCTCGAGTTAGTGCTCTCAGTGACTTTAGGTGTTCTGCATACCGCGCGGCTCCGTCGCGCTCGGCCTGGCTCACGGCTCGGTCCAGAAGGCGGCTCGCGTCCTGGAATCTGCCTGTTGCGTTGCGGTCCCCGTGACGCAATCGGTTGCGCGTAGCTTGACATCAAGTGCTCGGCTAGCATGATGGCGTGGAGACCGTTCCAAAAGGCCGTTCCGAGCGCGCCCCTGGTACGCACCATCCGGAACGATTCGCGCCCAGCGTTACCAAAAAGGGTCTAGATGGACCGCAGGTGGCAATTACGAGGGCTCAGACCCGTTCCGAGGATGCCTCCAGTTCGGAACGCTTGGAGCAGTCAGCGAGCCAGAACCAGTTCCAGCTGATCGGCGTCGTCGGGGAGGCACCATCCGCCTGAGCAGCGGACGACCAGTCCGCGGTTTTCCAGGGTCTGTAGGGTCTCGCCGAGGCGTGCGTTGTTGACGCGGAGTTGTTTGCGGAGTGCGGCCTTGGAGAGTGGATCCCCAGAGCGCCGCAGTTCGATGCGCACGGCATCAGCCAGCGGCGGCGCAGCATCGGCTCCGTCCAACTCCAGCCGGCAGGGCTCGGTATTCCCTCCGGCAAGATGCAGCATGAGGGCCTCCGGGGCCGCTGCTGCCCGGTGCTCGACCTTCAGGCGCAGACCGCCGTCGGAGCGGCGAAAGAGATAACAGGCCGAGTCCGTCCATGCATGAAGGTCGGGGATCCTCGCAGGGCCTGCCCTGGATCCCTCCGCGAGCGTTTGGCCATATGGTGGACGAGCGCGATGGCCACCTCGTGGCGGCGGTTGAGTTCGCGCAAAAAACCAAGAAGCCGTGAGATGTCGGCGCTCGAGTTCTCATCCAGGGTCGTGTGCAGGCGAACCAAAGGATCCAGGACCAGCAGCCGGGGCTTGATCGCGGAGAGGGTCTGACCCAGCGCCTGGCGATCCGCTTCGACGTCAAGCCGCAGGCTGGGAGCGGTGATGACATGGAGCGGAAGACGTTCCAGCGCAAGACCGCGGTGCTGACAGAGCTGAAGGACTCGGTCACGAACGTGTACCAGCGGATCTTCGGCCAGATAGACGAGCGCCGGCCCCGGGCGCTCGACCTCGAAGCGTCCGAGGCAGGCGGTGCCCGAGGCCACCGAGACGGCCAGATCCAAGGCCAGAAATGATTTACAACTCTTCGGAGCGCCACCAATGATGCCGACCGCCGAGGCGCTCCACAGACCCTTGACGAGCCACCGGGCTTCTTCCGGCTGCGGATCGATGGCATGGATCCGAGCGGTCGGCAGCTGATTCACGCCAGGAGTCGTTCGCGGGCGGCAATGACGTCTCCTGAACTGACGACGGTGCGTTCAGCCTGGGCGGCGCGTTCGATGGCCTTGAGCGCCAGGCGGTCGATCGCCCGGATATTGCCGCGGCTCATCTCAAAGACCGTCTCGAGCGCATCGGAATCAAATGGCGGCTTGGACGCGCCTGCCACCGCCGCGCGGTGGGCGATGTAGGCTTGGGTCTCTTCTCGGGAGAGGAGCCGCAGCGTCGCCGCATGCGCCAGTCGCTGAGCGACGGCGGCTAGTTCGGGCCGGGCCAGCAACGTCTTCAAGGGAGGCTGCCCGGCGAGGATGACCGAGACGACGAGTCTCGAGTCCATCTGGAAGTTGGTGAGCAGACGCAGTATCGCGAGCGATCCCGGCCGGAGGTCGTGCGCCTCGTCCAAGATCAGGACCGGACAGAGCCCGTCGGTGCCGGCTACCTCTTCGTATCGCTCCTGCAGTTTGCGTACGAGCGACGGATAGGTCCCCGCCGGCGGAAGTCCGCAGACGGCAGCAATCTCTCGGCATAAATCCCGCTTTGAGAGGCCGGTTACTTTGAGGTAGCGAACTTGATACCGGGCCTCCGGCAGCGCGGCCACCAGGGTCCGTAAGGCAACCGTCTTGCCGGTACCGGCGGGCGCGATGAGGGCCGCTGACATCCGGTGACGGACCGCTTCGGTGAGGGCATCAATCACCTCGTCTTGGTGAGGCAGCGAAAAACGCTCGGTGACGGCGATCTCGCGGGTGAAGGGCGTCTTGCGGAAGCCGAGAGGCGATAAGTCGAGGTTCATGGGTCTGTTGGGTCTGGTTCGTGGTCATGGAATCCGCCGTCGGGACCGACGACGGCCTGCATGTCTTGCTCGAAGGCGCCTGTGGCGGCCGTCTTGGGGACGCCTTCTGTGGGCACGGGACCTTCGGCCTTGCCGCGGCGATCGGTCGCATTGGCGTGCGCATCCAGTTCCGCGAGCTCCACATACTTGCCTTCATGGAGCACCCAAAGTTTGTCTTCCAGGACATGCCGGGCGATCTGGACGGTCTGTTCGCCGAGGCCACGCGGAGCCTCCCAGAGCTTGCCGCCCGCCTGGATGATGTGGTCCGCGGAGACCTTCCGCTGGACCACGAACCGGCGACGGAGGTCGGCTTCGTCGTCCGGAAAACGCAGCGGGCGCCCGGCCTCCCAGCGCTGCCTGGGGGTATCGCCTCGGAGGGTCTCGTGGGGCGTGTCGTTGTAACGGTCCAGATAGTGGCGTAGCCGCAAGGTGAGCGCTTCCGGGTTGGGGTCTACTTGGATGGCCTTGTCCAAGGAACGGAGGACCTGGTCCTGGGCGGTACGGTTGAAGCGTTCAATGACGCCGCGGCCCTGCGGATATTTGGCGGTCCCGTGAACCAGCCATGCTCCGAGTCCACCCTGGACGACCGCATGCGTGTCATGGGAGATAAACCCCGGCCCGCGGTCCAGGAAGAGGAGCTCCGGTAATCCATGCGCCATCACCACCTCGTGAAGGCCCTGGAGGAAGAGCCGGGAGGATTCAGAGTGGCCCACCCGGACTCCCAAGGCAAAGCGGGTGGCATCATCAAGAAAGAAGAGCGCCACCCGGCGCAGGCGCCCCGCCCCCGCTCTGAAATATTTGCCGTCACAAAGGACGCATTGCCCCCTGTGGGGGTAGCTCCATCGGCGAATGTCACCCTCCCGCTTCGTCGGACGAAGGCGAGTGGGAAGGCCCATTCGGCGGCAGACCCGCCAGACGGTCGTCCGGTCGATGGGTCCGTGGAGAATGCCCCGCTCACGGGCCCTCCGGATCAGTTCCGGGACCGAGGCCCGCGGATCCGACTCCTTCTCTGTCTTGAAGAAGGCGATGAGGGTCTCATTGAGGACCTCGGAAGTATCGGTTCGTTTGCGGCTCTTGGGCTCGAGGCCCGCGATACCAGACTCGGTGTAGGCAGCGCGCCATCGCTGGATCGTGCGGGCGCTCACCCGGACCGCGCGGCCGGCCGGATCGGCATGCTGCCGAGCGGCGACCTCGCGCACGGCGGCCGCGGCCCGGCAGCCACCAACGAGGAGCGCTTCCACTTGTGCAAGAATCGAGTAGCGAAGCAGCGCTTCGGCGCTCGGCTGGACCGGTGGGCGGGGTGATTCGTTCATGGCCAGAGACTACACCGAGGGCCCTCCGGCCGAAACGGGCAAAGTCGTGGGTGACATCCTCGGAATCCGGGGATCTGGGCGCCGCCCCGTTCCCGTGGCGTGGAACCGTCAACCGGCGCCGGGCTCAGCCCACAGCCCTCCGGCCGCACCGGCGGACAGCATTCGCTTGGAAAGGGACGCGGTCGCGGCGATCGCCTCCAGGACCGACGTCACGGCCAGCCCTCGCGTTGCCCATGGGACTCCCCAGCGCCGACTCGCCGATTGAAGCCTCATCATGGGAACACCCAGACGGGAGGCGATGCGCTCGCGAACATCATCCGCAAGGGAGGGGTGAATCCCAAGCAGCAGGCCCGCCCGCTCCAGACGCCGCCCTTGTGTCCTCCGGCGACGGGGATTCATCGAATGGGCTCTCGGGTGACCACCAATCCCCCTTGGCAGCGTCGATGGCCGCTGCGAAATACGTCTCGGCCCAAACGGGCATCCTCGTCTTGACATCAACGAAAAGACGGCCTGCGGTGCTCACCGGCGCCAACGGCGCGCGACCGTACGGAAAATGCCCGGGCGGATAAATCGTGTAGCAGCGGCCCGGATGGGCTGAGCAGGCGACTACCGCCAACGGGAAGCGTGGGCCCGTCTTGCGAGCCCGGTAGTGGTGGACCAATACGCGGCATCGATCACGCCCGGTCGCGAAGGGGCAGCGGGAGAGTAGCACCGCCCTGAGTCTACCTTGGCCGTCTGGCTCGTACGAAGCCGTGACAAAGACACGTTTGCTTGTGAGGACCGGCTTCGCCAACTTCCAGGATCCTGAGCGTGTCCCTCAGTCACCGGCTACTAAATCGACGACGAGGCCACGACGCAGTGAAGCCCGCGCTGTCAACCATTGGCATCGCGGGCTTCAATCTTTAAACGAAATGGGGGTCGCGGCAACCCTCAACGCTAGAAATCGCGTCAGCAGGAGTGCAACCAGAACGGCCTCACGCCGACACTGGGCTCGCTACGCAACA
>CAYXSE010000129.1:0-10455 GCA_964466675.1 uncultured Rhodothermales bacterium
CGGCTTAACCCAGAGGGTTTTTTATGCGATCTAGCCAGAATCGCTCAGCTTAGGTTAAACTATGAGTAGGAAAGTGTCTCATCATGATAGGCACAGAGGGTACCCAGGCAGACGCCGTAGAACTCCGGTGAGTTTGGAACACATGGTTTAGGCACCACGAGGATACCTTGCCTCACCGGGAGTCTGCTATGTCTTTCCCGCGCTCGTTACCGAAGTGCCATCGTCCGTGCGACGACCATCAATCCCTCCAGCAGTCCCCGTTAGAACTGCAAAAACCGCGACTCAGCTACCGCGGAGCGGTTTAGTACAATCGCAACTATGCTTATCGCCCACTTATGGAAAGTGCGCAGGCGCAATCAGCCTGAATGACCCCGGTTGAGAGGGTTTCGAGGATGCTTGCTTTCCATAAATCCGGAAGGTCTTCTGTGTGGTATTCCATCACAACAGGAGGCCCACATGGACTCATTCGTTCTCGATCCCACACCGGCTGCCTGGTTGCAGCAAAGCGAGTTTGCTCCCTCGGTGCCGGCTTATCGGCGGTACCTCGCAACTCGACGATACGCTATCTCGACCCAGCGGACCTATTTGTGCTGCGTGGCCCACTTCGCGCATTGGCTTACAGAGGAGCAGCGATCGGCTTGCGACCTCTCGGGTGATACGGTTCGCGATTTCCTCGATCAACACCTTCCATACTGCACCTGCTCTGCTCCTGTGCGGCGAGGCCGTAATGATCTACGCGCGGCCCTTCGGCACCTACGGGCCGTATTGATTGACCAGGGTGTCGTGGTTGAGCACCCGGCGCCGGGCGCCATCGAGGAAACCGGCAGTTTGAGCCAGAGACCGTCGTGCCGGACCGGGCCACATTTGGTCCCGGCCATCGGCGCCTCATGCCTCACATCTACACCGATAAGGAGATCTGCGACTTGCTTGAAGAAGCCGGGCGTCTCTCTCCTCGGGGAGGTTTGAGACCGGCCACGTACCGAACTCTGTTCGGCCTGATCGCGGCCACCGGGCTCCGAATATCGGAGGCGTTGCATTTGGGCTGCTCCGACGTCGACTTATCCGGGCAGACGTTGACCGTGCGTCAGACGAAGTTCCGTAAATCGCGGCTCCTCTACCTGCACCCAAGTACGGTGAAGGCACTGGAAGAATATGTACGCGTGCGCGACTGGGCAGTCGGCCGCACCCTCCCCTTCTTCGTCTCTGCGGCCAGTAGCCAACTACCCTTACGTACCGTACACGAAGTATTCGTGGCCTGCGTGCGCGTCTTGGAATAGTGGCACGCAGTGGACACCCAAACCCACGGATCCACGACCTGCGGCATACTTTTGCCGTGCGCCGCGTGCAGCGATGGCACCAAAGTGACGTTTCCATTGAGCACGGGACGTTTTTGCTCAGCACGTATCTCGGCCACGCCAAGATCTCGGATGCCTATTGGTACCTGACGGCCGCTCCGGAATTGATGGAGATTGTCGGGGAAACGTTCGAACGCTTTGCGCTTGGCGAGGGGGTGAAGGATGCGTAAAACAGCACCTCCATCGTTCGCGGCCTTGGTCCAAGAGTTCTTCACGAACTATCTGGTTGATCAGCGAGCGCTGAGCCCTCAAACGGTGGGTTCCTATCGCGACGCGTTCATGCTACTTCTGGATTTTGCCGAGAAGCGACTGGGCAAACCGCCAACGGTTCTGCAACTGGCCGACATCACCAGTGATTTATTGGCAAGCTTTCTGGATCACTTGGAGCGTGATCGCGGTAATTCGGTACGCACCCGTAATGCCCGATTGGCGGCCGTTCGCTCGTTTTTGAAGTTGGCCGCCCGGCGCGATCTCACGAGCCTTCGCTACATTGAAGAGGCGCTGGCGGTCCCGATGAAACGCTTTGATCGGCCCATGATGGGCTTTCTTACGCGCGAGGAGGTCTTCGCCGTCATGGATGCGCCGCCCAGAACCTGGGTTGGTGAGCGTGATCGGCTGCTGTTGGTTCTCGCGGAGACCTCTTTTGTCCATCTACGCGGCAAGGGCCGGAAGCAGAGATCCGTTCCGCTCTGGAAGACAACCGTCAAGTCGATACGCACCTGGTTGAAGAGAAACGGACAGCCGGCTCCAGATAGGCCGCTCTTTCCAACCCGTGCAGGCCATCCCATGACCCGCGCCAACGCTTCGCAGCGCTTGCAACGGGCTTTGAAGACGGCGATCGACGTCTGTCCGAGACTTGCCGCGCGACCCATCTCGCCGCATACCATTCGTCACACGACGGCGATGCACCTGCTCCAGTCGGGCGTGGACATAAGCGTGATCGCATTGTGGCTGGGACATGAAAGTCCCTCGACCACGCATGGCTACATCGAACTGGACCTCGCCATGAAGGAAAAAGCGCTCGCGCGCCTGGAGGCTCCGGATATCGCCGTTGTCACACGATATCGGCCTCCGGATGATCTGCTCCGCTTTCTCCAGACGCTGTAAATTATGGATAGTCCCAAACCCGCTGCGGCCCTGAGATCCGCTACCAGACCTGGATTCACCCGGTTGTCGTGGGTTGCTTTCCATAAGTGGGCGATAAGCATAGTTGCGACCCATGGGTAGGGTCAGGAGGAGTCTGGCCGTAGAAGTAGCTGAACAATGACTCAACTCTCCTTCCTCCATGAGTTTATTGGCCATATCACATTCGCCCGTAGCGCCCGGTAGCCATACGGGCCCGGCTCGGCTACAGGGCCGCCGATTACTCGGTTGGACGCTCACTGCCGTCTGGCTGGGTGTTGCCCTCTGGTCTCTGGAAGGCGCCGTGTCCTACTACCGGATGCCGCTGTCCGTGAGGGCGTTCGACGACGCCCATGCAGTCTACGGCCCGACCGGTACCCTGGGGCACGGATTCGGCATCGTGGGTAGCATTCTGATGCTGGCGGGGATCGGGATGTACAGCGCTCGGAAGCGCGTGGGCTTTCTCCATGGCGCCGGTAAGCTTAGGACCTGGCTGACGGTTCACATTTTCATGTGTACGCTAGGTCCATTCCTGGTCATGTTGCACACGGCGTTTCGAGTCGGCGGCCTGATTTCCATCGCCTTCTGGAGCATGGTTCTTGTGGTCGCGTCGGGGGTCTTTGGCCGCTATGTCTACACCCGACTACCCATAACCGAGGCCGGAACGCCCATATCGCCGGTTGCCCTTCAGCGGCAGACTATGGAATTGAGGGACCGCGTAGGTGCGTTTGGGCTGTCACAGTCACACGTGATGTCCCTCCTGGGCAAAGTCGAGATAGAGGAGTTGGGTTTCATCAAAGCCATTTGGGGAGCCATTGGATTCGATCTGATGCGAAAGCGGTTGCCCCGGGAGCTCAAGCGAGCCATGGCGCCCATGGGGCTGACTGCTGAGGTCCGGACTCGCCTGCTTCCCGAGTTGATCGCACACCGAAACCTGCGCCAGCAACTTTCGATTCTTAGACCGTTCCAAAGGCTTTTCGGTTACTGGCATGTCTTTCATCTGCCCTTGGCGGTCGTGATGGTCATCATCATGACCCTGCACATTGCGGTCGCTTTCGCCTTCGGCTATTTCTGGATCCAATGACCATGCATTCCCTTAAGCGCTTCGCCATCCCCGGGGGCATCCTGCTAGTGATTGCCGCGGTCCTCCTGATGCGACCCTCCAGAACGCCCGCGCCTAGCAGGCAGTCGGTGGGGAAGCGCCCAGTGGCAGCGGTGGCTGGGTCCATGGGCATGCTGACCACCCACGAGCGGACCCCTGGCTTCGACGATCCAGCTGCGCCCTCAGCGAGCAATGTCAGCCATCGGTATCGCCAGAAGGTGGCGGTCCTGGAGGCCCGAGTTCTTGCGGCCCAGGACGACACTACAGCTCTAGCGGAATTGGCCGGCCTGTATTTCGATGCTCACGCAATGGAAACCGCGGTCGAGCGATATCAGGCGTATCTGGTCCTCCGGCCGAAAGCAAGACAGCACTGGCTTGACCTGGCAACCGCGCAGGCTTCGCTGGGCCGCTGGGCCGCCGCTTCCGAGGCCACAAAAGGCCTGCTGGCGCACTATCCGGATGATCCCGCAGGCCTGTATAACATGGGAGTCATTGCCGCGAACCAGTCCGACATAAACAGTGCGGCCGAGTGGCTCCACCGAGCCATAGAGTCCGACGATTCGGAGATAGTCCAGAAGGCTCGGGCCACGCTAGCAAGACTCACCAGCCCAAACTGACGGCGTCGTGAAGAAGTTGGTCCTCCTATTACTGGTTCAGATTCCGCTGGTCGGTGGCGCATCGGCTCAGTTGATTTCGCCCGGAAAGCTCAGCACCGTGCACGAGCGCCTCGAGGGGATCAGTCAGTGCGTGACCTGTCATCAACTGGGGGTTCGGGGGGTGTCAGCCACGCTCTGCCTCAACTGCCACGAACCATTAGCCGCTCGAATCGAGCGTGAGTTGGGCTATCACGGGCAGATGGAATCCCTGGCCTGCGGCAGTTGCCACAAGGAACACTTCGGAAGGGAGTTCGATGTGCTGAGATTCGATTCCCTCGCGTTCAATCATCAGGATTCGGGCTATGAGCTACTTGGTAGCCACATAGAGGCACAATGCTCCGACTGTCACACCTCGGGGCTCATAACAGATCCTGGGGTCATCGCATTCAAGGGCGATGCAGGCGCGCTCGACCATACATTTCTTGGTCTGGAGACGACTTGCGTAGGGTGTCATGAATCCGAGTCGCCCCACGGCCTCCAATTCGAGGACCAGACCTGTACCAACTGCCACACTGAAGAAGTGTGGGAAAGCGCTGAACTCTTCGATCACGCTGCGGCTCGCTACACCCTCACCGGCAAACACCTGAGCGTCGAGTGCGCCCAATGTCATTCTTCCGAAGGGTCTATCGACATGCCCGAGGTGCTCTACCGACCTATTCCATTCGGAGGATGTCTGGACTGTCACGAGGATGAGCACCAGGGCCGATTCGAAGCGGCGTGCGCCAGTTGCCACCGGACCGCCGGCTGGTCTAGCGTATCCGAGTCGACCCTAGCCTCAAATTTCGATCACGACCGGACGGGCTTTGCGCTTTCCGGTGCTCATGTTGAGGCCACCTGCGCGTCATGCCACGATGCCGGTGCGCCGACCTCGCCGACCGTGCGGATGCGTTTCGTCTCGACTCGCGGCCGGGCGAACTACAGGCAGCCGGTGGGCACGGAGTGCGCAGATTGTCATCTGGATGCCCACGATTCTTCGTTCTCAATGCAGCCCGATCCTATGGCGTGTGCGGACTGCCATGACGCCGGGGCGTGGACTCCTTCCTCTTTCGGACTCGATGAGCATCAACAAGGGGCGCGTTTCGAACTCGAGGGAGCCCACTTGGCTGTTCCGTGCAGCGCCTGCCATTCTACTGTTGAAGAGGAGATCGCACCTCATTTTCTGGTGGAAGACCGTAGCTGCCAATCGTGTCACGAGCCAGACGACCCCCACGGGGAGCAGTTCGCGAGCGCAGCGGGAGCGTCCTTGTGCGGCTCCTGCCACGGCACCGAGGACTGGTCTCTCGCCTCCTTCGATCACGACGGCACGGACTTTCCTCTGCTGGGCGCACACATTCTGACCACGTGCCAAGGGTGCCACGAACCGCAGCAGTCCGGACCGACGACCTACCGAAGTCTGGAGATGAGCTGTGAGGGCTGTCATGCCGCAGACGATCCACATGTGGACCAGTTCGAGGACCGGACCTGCGACTCCTGCCATGACTCAGAGGCGTTCCGGCTGACAGCGTTCGAGCACCAGAATACCCGATTCCCGCTCGATGGTGCTCACAAAAAGGTGGCTTGTGCGAGCTGCCATGGGACCGAGCCGAGCCCAAGCGGCTTGCCATTTGTCCGATTCAGACCTCTCGAACTCACGTGCATCTCCTGCCACGGCTCATGAGATGCTTGCTGGCCATCCTGTTCGTTCTCTTCGCTGTCGGCCCTTCGGTGGCACGGCAATCCGGCGTCAATCCACATGGTCAACTTCCGGCACCGTTGGACTGCTCCTCGTGCCACAAAGCGGCGAACTGGACCGACCTGCGAGAAGAGATGGAGATCGATCATGGCGAACTGACAGGATTCGTGCTCGGGAGCGCTCACGAGACGCCGTCCTGCATTTCATGTCATACGGATGCCCGGTTCGATTTACCAGAATCCTCGGACTGTGCGACTTGCCACGAGGATGTTCGCGCGGGCGCGTTGTCCGAGAATTGCGTGGATTGTCACAACACGACTCGGTTTGACGATGTGGATGGCATTTCCGCCCACATGCGGACGACATTCGCGTTAACCGGATCGCATGTTCAGGTGCCTTGCTCTGCCTGCCACACCGATGATCACGCCGGCTTCCTGAGTCCTCTTCAGCCGGAATGTGAGAGCTGTCACCTTGATGAATACGAGGCGACTCAGTCCATTGACCATGTGGAGAACGGTTTTTTCCAGATTTGCCAGGACTGCCACGGTACGATTGCCTGGAGCGGGGGATGGCTCTTCGATCACCTAACCGCTTCTGGCTTCGAATTACTCGGCGCGCACGACCGGATCGCGTGCACCAATTGCCACGGCGCCCCGAACCTGGTTTTGATTGTACCCCAGGCTGCGGCGTCCGACTGTTTCACGTGTCATGAATCGGACTATGACGCCAATCATCGTAACTCTGACTTTCCCACCGATTGCCTTCAATGTCACACCGCCGAACGATGGGATGACGCCGGCTTTCCCGATCATGATGCTGTGGCGTTCCCCATCTATTCCGGGGAGCACCGGGGCGAGTGGAACACCTGCCAGACATGCCACGATTCGGGCGGGTTCGAGACCTTCACATGTTTCAACTGCCACGAGCATGCGCAGTCAGAAATGGACGATGAACATCGCGGTACCAGTGGTTACGTGTACGAAAGCCTGGCGTGTCTGAGCTGCCATCCTGACGGGAAAGAAGATGACTAGGATTGTCCTCTTTGGCTTGGTCATTCTCATGGCGCAAACCGCTTCAGCCCAGGGGGAGCGCCTGGAGGCCCATGTCTCGCACATGACCACCGAGTACGTGTATCTGGATGTGGGCAGCAACCAGGGCCTACACAATGCGGATACGCTGGCCGTATTCAGGCGGGGAGTTCACCTGGGGGAGCTCCGGGTGCAGGGTGTCTCGCGATCGCGATCGGTCAACAGGATGCTCGCAGCGGCTTTCGATTTGAGTATTGGCGATACGCTGTGGGTTGTTTTGCCGGACGGGGCGAGTCCGGTCGAGGCAACCGCGTCGACTCCCGACGTCCGCGAAAGGCAATCTTTGATGACTGCGAGTCAATCGGTTACAGCTCCGACTGGGCGCCGCAAGCGCCCGCCCTTGCTTTCAGGGCGAATCAGACTGGGCACTTCCATCCTTCGGACCAAATGGGAGACGAGTACCCCGCAATCGGTGATTCGAACCTTCGCCACCCCTACCATATCTGGTCGACTCGTGGGCCGGGGCCTCCCCGGTGGAATCACAGCAATCATGCGGTTCAGGGTGTCCCGTCGGCTGAGCTCGGGGTCCACCATCAGTCCCACGACGCTCACCCGATTTCAGCAGTTGAGCCTGCTCCGCGCCCTGCCTGGGAGCCCCTTCGAGTTGGAGACCGGAAGATTCCAGTTTCGCGAGGATCCAGGCCGAACCTACTGGGACGGAGCGCGGGCGAGTTGGAAAGGCAACTCGCTGGAGTGGGGGGTAGCGGTTGGCTTCGAGCCCGACCGGTTCAATGGTCAGGTGCAGACCAGTGTACCCAAGGTCGGTTCGTTCGTCCGAAACAGTGTGAGGGTGGGTGAACTTCGGTCATCCACGACGCTATCCGGAGTGATGGTTCGGCCCAACAACCAGTGGGTGGACCACACCTACGCGGGGCTCCGCCAGGACTTTCGGTACGGCCGGTTTCGATGGAATTCGGAGGTTCAGCTAGACCAGGACCCAGAGGGCGGAGTGTATGCATCTCGGATTCAGTCCAGCGTCAGGCTGCCCCTGGCGAAAGGCTTCGAGTTGCGCCCACGGATTTCGATCCGGAAACCGTTCTCCGCTTGGCGCTCCTCCAACGTTGTGGGAACGCAGCGAACACAGACATCGGTTGCTTTGGGCTGGTCTGGGCGAGGCGCGAGCGCGAATCTGACCTGGACCGAGACGGTAGCGGCGGCGGGCTTTCGGGGGACGAGCTATGCCGGAGGGTACTCCATGGCCGATGTCGGTCTGGCCGGAATCGGAACGGCGGTATCGGCGGGGGTTTGGTCCGGCGCGGGCAGTTCCACGCGATATGGGACCGTCTCCCTGACGCGCCGGCTGCGGGGGTTACGCGGCAGAGCAACCTACCAGGTCTACCAGGTCGATGGACGGACGGCCAGGACCCAGTCGCATTCGATAATGTTCGGTGTGGCCGGCAATCTGGGTCGGTACTTCGATTTATCCGCCCAAGTTCGGCGGCAGTTCAGCAGTCAGACGTCTTCGAATAGTCTGTTTCTGTCTTTGGGGTACCGTTTTTGAGCGTGGATACTCTGGTCATACTCGCTGTTGGGGCCGTGCTTGGAGCAATCTTCGTGGTGCCGTATCTGCGTCGCCATCGCCGGCAAGAGCGGCTTGTGGCCCAGGCCGAGGAAGAAGCCTTGGCAAAGGGTCTCGATGAGCCCATTACACTTTCTCCGTTGGTAGATCCGTCCTCGTGCATCGGAACAGGCAATTGCGTAGACGCGTGCCCAGAAAAGGACGTCCTCGGTCTTCGATTCGGACAGGCAGTCCCTGTGAGCCCCGCCAGATGTATCGGGCACGGTCTGTGCGAACGCTCGTGTCCGGTTGATGCGATTACGCTGGTCTTCGGGGCCCAGAAACGCGGAGTCGAGCTGCCCCGCATCCAGGAGAACTTCGAGACTAACATCCCCGGGATCTACGTGATTGGCGAGTTGGGGGGCATGGGGCTCATCCGGAATGCGTTTGAGCAAGGGCGCCAGTGTATCGAAGGCATTGCCGCGACAGGCGAGCGAGGTCGAGAAGGTGAACTGGATGTTCTGATTGTTGGGTGCGGGCCGGCCGGGCTATCCGCTGCGATAAATTGCCACGAGCACGGCCTTCGATTCGAGACCCTGGAACGCGAGGATATCGGGGGAACGGTTCGGTCCTACCCTCGGAAAAAGCTGGTGATGACCCAGCCTCTCATGGTTCCGGGGTACGGGAAACTCAAGTTTCGTGAGATACAGAAGGAAGACCTGATCACGTTGTGGGAGGATATCGTCCAGAATTCCGGCATCAAGATCACGGTTGGAACCACCGTGAACCACATAGACCGACTCCCGGATGGAGGATTCAAAGTTCATTCCTCCAACGGTACCCTCCGGGCTCGGCAGGTGATTCTTGCGATCGGCAGGCGAGGGACCCCGAGGAAGCTCGGCGTCCCCGGAGAGGACAGTTCGAAGGTCCTCTACTCGCTGCGAGAGCCGTCCGTCTATCGGGGTGATCGGGTCATGGTGGTCGGCGGCGGCGACTCAGCTGTTGAAGCAGCGCTCTCGCTTGCAGACGAGCCGGGCACACGGGTCAGTCTCTCCTATCGGCGCGAAGCGTTCAGACGCATCAAGGAGGCCAATCTGGAACGCATCGAACTGGCGGCTGCTACTGGCGCCGTCGAGCTTCTTTTCAACACCCGTGTTTCGGAGATCGCCCGCGAAAGGGTCCGGTACCAGGACCAGACTGGTACGGACCGGTTCATGGACAATGACAACGTGTTCGTATTTGCAGGAGGCATTCTGCCGACCGCGTTTCTCGAAAGCTGCGGTATCCAAATCGACGTCAAATTCGGAGAGCGACGTTGAGGATACTACCCTTGGTCTGTCTGACCCTGCTGCTATTGGGCCCGGATGGCGAAGCCCTCGGACAGGAGATAGAAATAGGTAACCCGCACGGCCAGATCTCCGGATTGGACTGCTCGGCGTGTCACCTGAAAACGGCATGGCTGCCCGTACGAGACTCCTTGCTGTTCGACCACAACGTGCAGACGAGCTTCAGCCTGATTTCGTCGCATGTAGTAGTGACCTGCGAGGATTGTCACACAGGCTTGGTGTTTTCCCAGCCCGATGTGGAAAACGACGCTTGCGCCAGCTGCCACACGGACCCCCATGCTGGAACGCTGACCTCGACATGTGTCAGTTGCCACGTCGAGACGACGTTTTCTGATGTCGATGGTGCCGCAATCCATTGGCAGACCTCGTTCCCACTGACCGGTGGGCACGAGACCGTCCTTTGCCAGTCCTGCCACGAGGACGACCTGGGAGGCGCATTTTCGCCACTGGAGACGGAGTGTCTGGCGTGCCACGACTCAGAATACCAGGAAGAACACGCTGGCTCAGGCTTTCCAACCACGTGTCTGACCTGTCATTCCGACCAGACCTGGGGAGGAGCGATCTTCGACCACACGGCGCAGGGGAATGGCTTCGAACTCACCGGCGCGCACGAACC
>CAYXSE010000130.1:0-10454 GCA_964466675.1 uncultured Rhodothermales bacterium
GTGGTTGCAACCGTTGAGACGAGAAGCCTCGCCATTCATGGCGGGGAGTAGTCACCATCGCCATTCACGGTGTGTAGTGTATTATGGCAAATCGTCACTTGAGTGGGGGCCTCCGGGCTTTTTGATGCCGCAAGCCATTATGCAGAACACGTACGAGTCGTTGGAAGTCGGAGCATCGTTCTCCGTTGATCGATTGATTACCGCGGATGATGTCCAGGCTTTCGCGGATGTCACGGGCGATGACAACCCCCTCCACATTGACGAAGACTTCGCCGCTCAGACTCGTTTCGGCGGGACCATCGTTCACGGTGTACTCCTGTTGGGCATCATTTCAAAGGTCCTCGGACGTGATTTCCCCGGGCCCGGTAGTGTGGCGGTTTCGATCTCGTCCAAGTTTCTGAGGCCGGTTCCAGTCGGATCGACCATCACCGTCGAAGTGCGCGTGGCTGAGAAGATCGAAAAGTACCGCCACATCCGCATGCGCGTGTACGTGTACCTGGGCAAGAAACTCGCCCTGGGTGGGGAAGCCGTATTGATACCGCCGGGCGAGACCGGCTAGGATCCCTCGACGAACTTGAGTGCGGTGCCAGCAGGGATAGCCTCACCCAGTTCAACCTGATTCAGGATGGCCAACTCGCGAGCCGAAAATCCGCCGGCTCCTGAGGACGGGATCAGGCTGCGGAAGACGCCGCCGGACGCCGTTGTCCTGACTCTGAGGCGCGCCGGTTGCACATTCAGCTTGAGCGCGTCTCGGAGGGGCGCAAAACCCTGCATTGTCCGGATAAATCCCGCCTGCCTCTCCGAATAAGCTTCCCTGGAAGCCAGTCCCAGAATCGAGTAGACCCTGCCGTTGTATTCCACGTAGTGAGCTCGCAAGCGAAGGGCTGGGTCCGAACTATCATCCACATCCGCGACGACGAATTGAGCCGGAAGTCCGTAGGCACTGCCGATCCCCGACTGCACCACGGTCATTCCATCTTGGGCTCCAAATTTCTCGGCCGCCTCTCGTGCAGTGCCCACTCCCTCTTCGATAGACACAACCATCGCCGACGCCTCATCTTCCGCGAACAGGATCACCTTGCTGGCCTGATTGCTTACGCTGTAGCCCGGTGGGACAGGAAAGCGGAAGGCCAGATCTGGGTGATAGAAGACTCGGTCCTCGGTAAAACCAGAGCGTGGATTCTCCCCGACCACGATTCCGTCTATCTGCGCCAAGAGTGCGTCTCGCATCACCCTTCCCCCGGGGTATGTCAACGACCATTCGGCTGCCATCCGGTGGATTTGAGTATCCCTTTCACCCGGATCCGGATGTGTCGATAGAAACGAGGGGACTCTTGAGTCGGACGCCTCGGACAGACGGGAAAGCGTGTGGAAGAAGCCCGCGCCCTCGTCCGAACTGTAGCCGGTGATGGCGGCATACTCGACGCCCAACTTGTCGGATTCTCGTTCTGCATCCCTTCCATAGCTGAGGAATGCCAGTTGAGCGATGGTGCCGCCTCCCTGGAGGATCGAAGCCCCTGTGTCTCCCCCGAAAATAGCCTGCCCCCCAAGGGCACCCCCAATCAGAAGCGCTTGCCCGAAGGTCTGGGTGGCTGCCCGAATGGAGGCATGCCGGCCCACCACGTGACCAATCTCATGGCCTATGATCACGGCCAGTTGAGCCTCATTTTCGACGTGCGCGAGAAGCCCTCGGGTGACATAGGTGTACCCGCCGGGGAGCGCGAAAGCATTGATCACCGGACTGTCGAGTACCCGAAAAGTGAAGACAGTCTGCTGGACCTCCGCTGGAGCCTCGGGCCGGCGGGCATGACTCTCCGCCAGCAAGCGTTGGCCGAGGTTTTCTACGTAGGTGGCCAGTTCCTCGTCATCGTAGAGACCAAACTGACCCACGATTTCGACATCGGCTTCCTTCCCGAGCTCAATCTCTTGCTGCCATGTGTATCCGTAGGCCCGTTTTCTGCCCGTTACGAGGCTCTTTCCCGTCACGCAACCGGAAAGGTGCAGGACCACCACGGCTAATAGAATGGTCGTCGTCAGTCGCCGGATTGAGAAACTCATTTGATGTGGGTCAGCTTGTAGGGACGGGTGCTTGGGGGCGAATCGGAATGGTAGAGTTTGATTCGTCCGCGAATCGGAAAGCATTCTCGAATATATCCTTCCTGGCGGCGGTCACGAGCGATTGCCCAATCCTATCTCCTCCCAGAATATCAGAAATCGCCTGCATCCTGTCTGGATCAAGTGTGTCAAACGCGTCATCGAGAAGCAGGACGGGGCGTTCTTCCAGCCGCTCTGTCAGATAAAAATACTGTGCGATCTTCAGTGCGGTCACGAAGGTCCGATGCTGACCTTGAGAGGCATATCGTCTGACCAGCAGGTCGTCGAGGCGAAATACCAGGTCGTCTCGATGAGGGCCGACAAGGGTCAAGCCACGCTCCACCTCGGCCCGGTATTTCTCAGCCAACACTCCCAGGTACCGGGCGACAAGCACTTCCTTCGATAGCTCGGAGGCTCCCTCCAAGAACGTTCGGTAGGCGATGCTCGGTCTCTCGCTCGCACCTGCCATGAGTTTGAACGCGTCGTCCAGGTGCCGGCAGAACTCTCTGACAAAAATGGCCCGCTTCTGCACCAGTGTGCTACCGTGCGTGGCCAACGCATCATTGTAGGGCGCGAGCATCGCCCCTCCCATGTCGCTTCTACGAGACAGTAACTCGTTGCGTTGCTTGAGAATACGGCGGTAGTCCACCAGGGCCTGCAGGTAACTAGGCGAAGCCTGGCAAAGCATGGTATCGAGAAAGCGCCTGCGTTCGTCTGGCCCCTCTTCGGTCAATTTATGGTCAGATGGCGCGAGCACGACCACAGGAAACAAGCCTACCAAATCGATGAGCCTTTCCAGTTGCACCCCGTTGACCCAGACCCGTTTGCCCTCTCCAGGCACGAACACAAGCCGGATGGTCTGGTCCCCTCGGCGATCGGTTGTGACCTGGGCATCTACCTGAAGAAACTCCGATCCGATGCGGAGAACGTGGCGATCCGATGTGGTGATGAAAGATTTCGACAGACAGGCGTAGTGGATGGCTTCCAAGACATTGGTTTTTCCGATGCCGTTCGGACCGTGAAGCAGATTTACTGCCGGAGAAAAGGCATACTCAGAGTCCTCATGCGCCCGGAGTCCCCGAATATGAATGGAGCGAATTTGCATGCCTTTGAAGCGTGTGAAAAACCCGACCTATCACCGTTTTGCTCCTCCCCCGGAGAACGCGATGCAACACCAATCGTTCGGTCAGCCGATCGAACCCTACGAGACGCATGGCCTCCAACACCGAACTCTTCGAGGAACTTGAAAAGTTAGCCACCGAGCAGCGAAATCCCGCTTCCATGGGCATCGATGCGATGACGACGGAAGATATTGTCGGTGTCATCAACGCGGAAGACAGGCGGGTTGCCGAGGCCGTTTCCCTCGAGTTGCCATACATCGCGCAGGCTGTCGACCTGATCGTTCGCGCCTTTCAGGCCGGCGGCCGACTGCTCTATGTCGGCGCCGGCACTTCCGGGCGCCTCGGCGTGCTGGACGCGTCTGAATGCCCGCCCACTTTTGGCACTCCGCCGGAATTGGTTCAGGGGTTGATGGCCGGGGGCCGTCCTGCCGTCTTCCGCTCCCAGGAAGGCGCAGAAGACCGCCAAGAGGACGGCGCAAGAGACCTGAAGGCCGTCGATTTCACCGACAAGGATATCGTTTGCGGGATCGCGGCCAGTCGAAGAACGCCCTATGTCATTGGTGCCGTTGGGTATGCACGATCTATCGGCTGCGCAACTCTCTACATTACGTGTACTCCGCGTGTCAATTTCGACGTCGACGTAGATGTGGCGATCTGTCCCGTTGTCGGGCCCGAGGTCATCATGGGCTCGACCCGGATGAAGAGCGGAACGGCGCAGAAAATGGTTCTGAACATGCTCACGACCGCGTCCATGATTCGGATGGGCAAGGTCTATGAAAACATGATGGTGGATCTTCAAATGACCAGCCTGAAGCTGGTCGAAAGATCCAAGAGAACCGTGATGCTGGTGACGGGGCTCGATTACGAGGAAGCCAGCGAAGTCCTGAACCTCACGGGAGGCCATGTCAAGACGGCTTTGGTGATGATTCTAGGCGAGGTCGATCTTCCGACGGCAACCGCCCGACTCGAGGCTGCGAGCGGCTTCGTTCGCGCCGCCATCGCAGGCAGGTCGTATCAATTGGGCGAATGATGTTTCACGTGAAACATCTGCGACCACGCCGAGACCGGAGATAACGCCGTGTCGCTCCGCAACATTTTCCAGACCATACAAGGCTCGAAGCAGGCATCTACTCTCCGGCTTTGGGCAAAAGGAGAGCCCGGGGCCGCTCGCTCGGTTGAACTGATCGAAGCGGGCGGGTCTACCCTGGCGTTCTACCTTTCTGATCTCGTCCGCGCCGGGTCCAGCTTGTTCTGTGTTCTCCCGGATCACGATCGCGCCGCTTACCTCCACAGTGACATTCAGCAGGTCCTTCGCGGCGATGATCTGGTTCAGCTCCTCCCTCCGTCCGACCATAGGCCCTTCGACCCTGAGCATGTTGCGGATCCGGCCCCAGCCATTCAGCGCGCCGATGTGCTGGCCCGACTGCAGGAGAACCAGCCTGGAATCGTGGTTTCCGGGATCGAGGCCTTCCTGGAAAAGGTGCTGGAGGCAGAAACACTTTCGCAATCCACCATCGTCCTGAATGTCGGAGACAGCACGCCTCCCCAGGCGGTCATCGAAGACTTGATCTCCAGCGGCTTCGACCATGTCGAGTTCGTGGAGCAACCAGGAGAATTGGCCCTTCGAGGCGGGATTCTGGACGTTTTCCCGTTCGTGGGAAATTATCCGATCCGGCTCGAGTTTTTCGGCGATGAGATCGACTCGATTCGGGAGTTCGACATTCACACGCAGCGGTCGGTGAGTCGGCTTACGAGTGCGAGACTCGTGCCCAACATCGATGTGGATACGTCCGGAGCCAGGATTCACGTCTCCGGCTACCTCCCCGAGAGGGCCATTCTCGTGCTGGTGGACGGAGCCGACCTGGAGGAGAAGACCGCCGCGTTTGCGGAGCATCAGGAGGAGTCCTACGACCGCGCCCCGGACAAGGAGAGCACTCACCCGCCCTCCTACTGGTTCCTCGGCGTCGACGATTACCAGCGCTCCCTGGCCGCTCATCGACATTTGCTCGTGGGCTCCTTCGGGCTCGGGACGGGAGAACACCGGCTCGAACTTGGTGCGACTCCGCAGCCGGTTTTTAACGGCTCCCTGGACCTGCTGCGAAAACGACTCGCGTCCAACCTCAGGAAGGGGCTTCAGACGACCATCCTTTGCGATTCCCGGGGTCAAGAGGCCCGGTTGACCGACCTGCTTGAACACGAATTCGAGTCTCTGGGCGTCCGATTGACGGTCGAATCCCTACACGAGGGGTTCGAAATCGCCGAACTCGGACTCGCCGTGTACACGGACCACCAGATCTTCAACCGGTACCATCGTCCTACCGGCCGGAAACAGAAGGGTCGGTTCGGAGGCCTCAGCCTCAGGGAATTGCACCAGCTCACGCCCGGCGACTTCGTGGTCCACATGGACTACGGGATTGGACGGTTCGCTGGGATGGACCAAATTGAGGTTCGTGAAAAGACTCAGGAGGCCGTCCGTCTCGTTTACCACAATGGCGATGTCCTGTATGTGAACGTCAACGCTCTCCAAAAGCTGCACAAATACAAGGGCAAGGAGGGTCACCAGCCCCAGCTAACGAAGCTCGGTTCCGGGCAATGGGAGAAGAAGAAGGCGCGTACCAAGAGTCGGGTAAAGGACATTGCGCGGGACTTGATCAAGCTGTACGCCAAGCGAAAGCAGTCCAGCGGCCATGCCTTTCCCATCGACAGCGTATGGCAGCGGGAGCTTGAGGCGTCATTTCAGTATGAGGACACGCCCGATCAAGCCTCGGCCGTCGATTCCGTCAAGCGAGACATGGAAATGGGGGAACCCATGGACCGGCTTGTGTGCGGCGATGTGGGCTTCGGAAAGACAGAGGTGGCCATAAGAGCGGCGTTCAAGGCCCTCCAAGACGGGAAACAAGTGGCCATCCTGGTTCCGACAACCATCCTGGCCGCCCAGCACGAACGGACCTTCCGGAAGCGCCTCTCCCAGTTCCCGGTGTGCGTGGAACAACTGTCCCGCTTCAAATCCACGGCCGAGAAGAGAGACATCCTCACCCGCCTCAAAGAAGGGAAGGTCGACATCATCGTCGGGACCCACCGACTGATCTCCAAGGATGTCGAGTTCAGGGACCTTGGGCTCTTGATCGTAGATGAAGAGCAACGATTCGGCGTGGGCGCGAAAGAGAAACTACGCGAGCTAAAAGTCAGCGTCGACACACTCACCCTGACCGCGACACCCATTCCGAGAACCTTGCAGTTCTCGCTCATGGGCGCACGCGACCTCTCCATTATTGCGACGGCTCCCCCCAACCGGCAGCCCATCGTCACTGAAATCCACACGTTTGACAAGGATCTCATTCGCGACGCTGTTTTGTTCGAAATTGGCCGAGGAGGGCAGGTTTTCCTGATTCACAATCGGGTTCGATCCATCTACGAGATGTCCGATATGCTCAGATCGATCGTGCCAGACGTCCGAATCGTGGTCGGCCACGGGCAGATGAAGGGCTCGGATCTGGAGCGTGTGATGAGTCAGTTTGTCAATAAGAAGGCCGATGTTCTGGTCGCCACGAGCATAATCGAGAACGGACTGGATATACCGAATGCGAACACCATCATCATTGACAAGGCCAATCACTTCGGCCTGGCAGAGCTCCATCAGCTACGGGGCCGCGTCGGACGGTCCGACAAGAAGGCCTTCTGTTACCTCTTGGTGCCGTCCATCCATGGATTGACTCGGGAAGCCAAGCAACGGTTGCAGGCTGTTGAGGAATTTTCAGAGCTCGGATCAGGATTCCAGATTGCCATGAGGGATATGGACATTCGGGGGGCTGGCAACCTGCTTGGAGCCGAGCAGAGTGGCCTGATCGAAGATGTCGGGTTCGAAACCTATCACCGGATCCTGGATGAGGCCGTTGCGGAACTGAGGCATGACGAATTCGGCGAACTCTTTGACAACGTAAGACCTCCCCGCGTGGGCGAAACGACCGTAGATGTAGCTGTTGACGCCTTGATCCCTGAATCTTACCTGGCAAACCGCGTCGAACGACTCAACCTGTACCGAAGGATTGCCGAAGCGACCACGGAAGAAACGTTGTCCGAGATCAGGGAGGAGATGATCGATCGGTTCGGGCCGCTCCATCCGTCGATCGTCGGACTGCTTCAATCCGCCGCGCTCAAACTGCTGGCTGATTCCCTTCGCCTGAAGCGAGTCACATTCAAGAACGACCGGCTGTTCCTGGTCCTGCCCGACTCGAAGCAGGATCCGTATTTCTACGAAGAGGTGTTCCAGCCGCTTCTAAAGCGGTTGGAGGAACTAGAGCGACGGGTGGCGCTGAAAGAAAACAAATCAAACAAGCTGAGGGCCATCGTTCAAGACGTCCAGGATCTCGACGCTGCACTGGATGTCATGCGGGTTCTGGCCGGATAGCTGCGGCCTGGTTCCACCACGAGGCCAGCAGGCCACCCACGCGATCAAGCTACCCACGCCGTTGAGCGGTCGAGCCGTCAAGCGTTCGCCACCACGACGGCTTCCGCCAGCTTCCGGAGCCGCCCTCGCAGCGCGACCGGGCTGAGGACCTTGGCATTCGTGCCAAATCGAAGCAACCAGGCGGCGACGTAGTCCAGATTGTCGAAGCGAAAAGTCACCTCGACGCCGTCCTCGTCCCTCTTTTCTTCGTCCAAACGTGCCGGCACACCTTGTTTCGCCCGGACGTAGGCGTCTGTCGAAAACCAAATCCGGATGGCCCGAGTCGACTGTTTCACGCCCCGCGCCTCCAAATGCCGCACCAAATCAAAGCCTTCGGGACGCAAGAAGCTCTCGGAGAGAACGTGCATGGACTGGATGCGGTCCAAGCGGAAGTTTCTGACCTCTTCTCTGAGATGATCGTACGCGATGAGGTTCCAATGATCCGTGTAGTACACCAACCCAAGCGGATCGACCGTCCGTTTCGTCGTCTCCCCTCGAGACTCGACGAAGTACTCCATGATCACCTTGCGCTCCCGAGCCACCGCTTCGCTAAGACGATACCACCGACCCTCATCCGCCCTCGCTTCTTCCTGGGCGGCATGAATCCAGTACGGGTCAAGAACCGTCTTTGACCGCAGGCTATCGATGTATTCGCGGATCTCGCGGGGCAGGACAGACCTGATCTTTAGTGCCACCTGGTCGGAATCTGTTCTCAGGGAGGCATCGGACTGGAGCTTCATGAACTCCGTCCCCATGAGAAGCGTCGCCGCCTCGCGAGCGGTCAACATCAGGGGCGGGAGTTGGTATCCCTCGAGGATTTCGTACCCGCCATCTTCGGCATACGTGAGCGGCACTCCGGACTCCGTCAGCGCTCGAAGGTCTCGGAAAACCGTTCGACGGCTGACGCCGAAATGCTCCGCCAGAATCCTCGAACTCATATTCGGACGATTCTGGAGCAAGAGAACGAGCGCAAAAAGGCGCTCTGTTCGGTTCATTCTTCTTTCTTCGTTCCCCATCGTACCGGCATTCTGAACAGCTTCCAGCCCCTAGAGGGCCGAAGCGTGAAGAATATACTTCTCGGGATCGGTGGCCCCGCTGACAATTTCCGGCAACGACCAGAATTGAACCTGCGCCCTCTTCGATACCTTGCGAACCTCCTTGGAGATATCGCCGCCCTTCAGGCAGATCAGACCTGGAGCCCACACTGGTCTGGCAGCGCCCGCAGGTGCTTCGCCGAGGGCCGCCGGCTCCCCATCCGCCTTGGTCACCTTTCCTCCCTCAACTTTAGGAGGGTCCGCTTTGGGAGGGCTCGCCATGCCGCCCGCATCCTTCCCCTCGACCGAAAGCCCGACCAAGATGCGGCTACTCCACTGCCAAAGCTTGAATAACGTTCCTGCAGCCCTGGAAACGGCATAATCCGCTTGACCATCCCACTGTTCTGCGCGACCCTGGAGTACTTCTACGTTGTCCAAACCGAGAGATCGAACCATGAACTTCAGGGCCGCGACCTTCTTTCCCGTACCATCCATCGCGATGAATTGAACATCTGGAAAACAGATGGCGAGAGGGACGGCCGGAAGCCCTCCTCCAGTTCCGAAATCGACGACCCGCGATCCTGAGGGGAACTGTCGCCATGCAATGGACAAACAGTGGGGAATGTGCTGTGTCCGGATCATGTCGACCGACGAGCGAGAGACCAAGTTAACCTTGGTATTCCAGGCGGCGAGCTGATCGGCGTAATCCTCGATCAGGTGCCTCCGGTCGGGCACAATCCATGTTTCTGGATCAGGAAGGGACATTTTCCGATGTTTCACGTGAAACATGATCCCTTCCGGTGGCGCCGGCCCGACCCTTCTTGATGGCAACAGACAGAACCGCAACATCCGCAGCACGAACACCCGAAATTCTCGAGGCCTGCCCCAGATTGTCCGGCCGAATGATCGCCAGCTTTTCGCGCGCTTCCGTGGAGAGCGCCTTCATCCCTGGATAGTCGATATCGGCTGGAATGTTCGCTCGCTCCATTTTCTTGAGACTGGCCACAGCCACTAGGGCTCTCTCCACGTAACCGGCGTACTTGAGATCTACTTCGACGAGGGCGGCGGCATCGTCCATACCTGGGGCGATTCTTACGATTTCCGACGTAGCTCCCAGGTGCTCAAGCAGCGCCGGGAGATTCACCTCCGGCCGAAGAGCGATCCGGGAAAGACGCTCCGGGTGACCAATAGGCGTGGTGCCTACGGACTCGAGATATCCGTTGACCTCGGCCGGGGTGGCCGCGCGCGCCTCCACGGCTCGCCGAGTCTCGGAAACCGCGTTCCTGCGCTCGATCATGCGGTCCTTTCTCTCCTTCGACGCCAGCCCGAGATCATACCCCATCTCGGTCAACCTGGTGTCTGCGTTGTCCTGCCGGAGTAGAATTCGATGCTCGGCTCGGGAAGTAAACATGCGATAGGGCTCATCTGTGCCCTTGGCTACCAGGTCGTCGACCAACACACCCAAATAGGCCTGTGATCGGGAGAATACCACCGCTTCGCGCTCCATGACACGCTGAACCGCATTGATTCCCGCTATCAACCCCTGCGCGGCAGCCTCTTCGTAACCTGTTGTTCCGTTGATCTGGCCGGCGAAAAAGAGTCCTTCCACCTTCTTCGTTTCCAGAGAATACTTGAGTTGATGAGGAGGGAAGTAGTCGTACTCGATCGCATATCCAGGCCGCAGGAGATGCACTTTCTCCATCCCCGGAATACATCGAAGCGCTTCCAGTTGACCGTCTTCGGGGAGGGACGTTGAGA
>CAYXSE010000131.1:0-10358 GCA_964466675.1 uncultured Rhodothermales bacterium
GGAAGGGTCGCCCATGAATTCATCCTGGACCTCCGGTACCTCCGCCAGAACACCTCCCTCACGGAGGTGGATGTCGCCAAGCGACTCATGGACTACGGCTTTCACGCGCCCACCATGTCCTGGCCCGTCGTCGGTACGGTGATGGTGGAGCCTACTGAGAGTGAGTCTAAGGCCGAATTGGACCGCTTCTGCGAGGCGATGATCTCGATTCGATCGGAGATCCAGGAGGTAGAGTTGGGAATGGCCGATGAGTCCATCAACGTGCTCTCACAGGCGCCTCACACGGCACGCATGGTATTTTCCGATGGGTGGGATCACCCATATTCCCGCGAAAAGGCGGCGTACCCGGCCCCCTGGACCCGAGACAACAAGTTCTGGCCTTCCATTCGTCGGGTGAACGATGCGCAGGGAGACCGAACGCTGATTTGTACATGCCCCCCGATCGAGGCATACCAGGACTAGCCAAGGCAAGATGCCCGCTAACCCCTTTTAGAGTTGCCGGTAAAGCCGGCCAGAAAGGGGATGACCGACGAGCCGCTCCACATCCCGCGAGACCTGGGATACCAAACCCAGGTCGATGCCCGTCTCGTAACCCAGGCGGGTGGCCAAATAGGCGACATCCTCCGTCGCCACGTTGCCGGTCGCGCCAGGGATGAACGGACATCCTCCGAGGCCCCCTAGTGACGTGTCGAACCGGCGAACTCCCGAGTCCAGAGCGGCCGCAATATTGACCAGCCCAAGGCCGCGAGTGTCATGCAGGTGCAGGACGATGGGCGTGCCGGGCGCCAGCCGTCGAGCCAGGTCCAAGACGCGTCTCACCGAATCGGGCGCGGCCATTCCGGTCGAATCGGCCAGCGATATCGAGTCCAGGCCCCGGTCTCCGAACCGGCCCAACACCTCTTCAATCAGCGCGCTTTCTGTATCCTCGGGAGCCGAGTACCCCCATACGGTCTGGAAGCCCAGTTGTACCGCCAACCCGGCCGCCTGAGCGACCACTACCATCTCATCCGCGAGCTCTATGCCTTGATGGACCGAAGAGTTCGTATTGTCTTTCGCATGCTGCTCGTTGAGCGCAATGGACAGGTCCACCATGCTCACACCTGCATCGATCGCCCTTTCAACGCCTCGCATGTTGAGCGCGAGGGCGGAGAGAATCACGCCGGCGTCAGTCGCTTTCTGGCGGCAGCTGGAGACGACCTCCTCTGCGTCCGCCATTTGCGGCACCAGACGCGGATGAACGAACGAGGTGATCTGGATCCGGCGAAGCCCGGCAATCATCAGCGCTTCAACAGCGGCGACCTTGAAGAGGGTCGGAATCGGGACTTCCTCAAACTGAAAGCCGTCTCGCGGCCCGACTTCGCACAGCTCGACAATTTCCATTTCCGCTCGTAGTTTTGGCGACGTATCTATCGAACAACAACCGAAAATGTTCTTCGGCAAACTCCTCACCCTCGCGGGTCTCGCCCTTCTGGTGGCCCCAGCCTTCGGACAGGCGACGACGACTTCCCTAAGTCCCCTCTCGGAACGCCGGGTTTCCTACCAAATTGATGTCGCACTCGATGTGGACGCGCGTACCATCACCGGTAGCGAGCGTCTGCGCTGGCGAAATCCTGGAGCCACACCTGTGACGGAACTCCAGTTCCATTTGTACCTGAACGCCTTCTCTCCCGGATCTACGTTCCAGGTGGAAAGCGGAGGGGCCCATCGCGGTTTTTCGGACGATCGGGATGATCGATGGGGCGGGGTCGAGATCACTCGCATGAGCATCGCGACGGACCTGCGCCAAGACCTGGCCGCGTCGATTCCGTACGAGGGCCCAGCCGAGGATCTGACACACCGGATGCGATTCATCCAGCCCGATGATGACAACCTGAACGACCGTACTGTTATGGCCGTCTCACTACCTCACCCAGTCGCGCCAGGAGAGACGATCGCGCTGGACATCGATTTCAAGAGCACATTACCCAGAATCATCGCCCGGACCGGCTTCGCGGAGGACACCAGCGGACGCCCGTTCTTCATGGTGGCGCAGTGGTTTCCCAAGATTGCGGTATTCGAGGTGCCTGGTCAGCGGTACGTGCCCGAAGACGCGGAGAAAGGCGAGTGGAACGCGCATCAGTTCCACGTGAACTCGGAATTCTATGCCGACTTCGGTACCTACGATGTCACGATGCGCGTCCCGGAAGGGTACGTTGTCGGCGCAACAGGCCTGAGGGTCTCGGAGGAGCTTTCCAACGGACAGCGTACTCTCAGGTATCGGGCAGACGATGTACACGACTTTGCTTGGACAGCCTATGAGGGCTACTTGGTCTATGAGGACGTCTGGCGGCACGTCAACCTCAGATTGCTCCTCCTTCCCGAGCACGAGGCCCAGGCCGAGAGACACCTGGAGGCCACCAAGATTGCCCTCGATCGATTCGATTCCTGGGTTGGTGAATATCCCTACACGACCCTGACCATCGTGGATGGCATGGGCGGAGCGAACGGAATGGAGTACCCCACGCTGATCACTGCCGGAACTGTCTACAAGTTGCCAGGCTGGTTCCGACCGCTCGAACTCGTCATCATTCATGAGTTCGGTCATCAGTACTTCTACGGGCTGTTGGCCAGCAATGAGTTCGAGGAGGCCTGGCTGGATGAGGGCATGACCTCCTACCTCGAAGCCCGAATCATGGATGACGCCTACGGACCGGGAGCCGTCCTCGAGCTTCCGGGGCTCAACATTGGAGACCGGGACTTCCAGAGATTGGTCTACACCAAAAACCGTCCGTCGAGCGGGAAGCTGTTCACCAGATCCTGGGAATACCGTCCGGGAGATTACAGCAAGTCCTCGTATTCGAAGCCCGCCACGGTCATGAACACGCTTGAGGGTTACCTCGGGACCGAGACCATGCTGCGGTTTCTCCGAAGCTATTACGACGAGTGGCGCTTCCGGCACCCGACCACACGAGACCTGCAAGAGACGGCGGAATCAGCGTCTGGGCAGGACCTGGACTGGTTTTTTGAGCAATATGTGTACGGAACGGCGGTCCTGGACTACGCCGTGGGCAACATGCGTTCTGTCGAGGACGACTCTCCTTGGGATTCCACCAGCACCTGGTACAAACACTCCGTGCTTGTGGAGAGTCGCGGCGACGGCTATATGCCCACAGAGCTCCTAATGACATTCGAAGACGGCTCCTCGCAGCGATTTCAGTGGGACGGTGAGGACGACTGGCATGAGTTCACACATGAAAGCGATTCCCGACTGGTCGAAGCATGGCTGGATCCGGATGGGAAATTGTGGCTCGAGACTAATGTTTTGAACAACCGAAAAGCTTCCCGGATTGACGGTCAGCTTGGGAGTCAGCAACGGCGACGTTTTGCGACCGCCTTTCAGCAATTTGCCATCCTGCTGTCCGCCCTGTTTTAGATCCCCTCCCGAACGATCCTATGTTTCGAGACCATCTTGGCGCGGGGCTTTCAGCCATCCGCCGGCATCCCGGCCTCGCGGCCCTGCTTTTTCTTGTGAACGCCGTTCTGGCGTACGCCGTGTCGGCTCCCATCGGGGCCGCTCTGAACGCGTCCTTCGCCGGGAGCGGCTACGTTCCCGACATGGTAGAGGCGCTGGACCTCCCCCTGTTGGCCGATTTTTTCGAAGAGAACTCCGGCCTGGTCCCCACCATTTTTGCCCTCCTGGCTTGGATGGTACCTATCCTGTTCATCTGGTCCACGGCCTCGGGTGTCGGGCTGGTCCATGCGCTGAGGGACGGTGGCGGCAGGCCCTTCTGGTCGGGTGTCACGGCGTTTTTTGCCCGCGGGCTCGGACTCGCTCTCCTCTACCTGATCTGCGTGATTGGATGGACGATTTTAGTGGGCCTGGGCGTGTTTGCGTCCACGCTGATGTGGCCAGGTGAGGTCGCTGGATTCTGGGCCCTATTGGTCATCGGACCGGGAGTCTGGGCAATCGGACTGGGTCTGCTGGACATGATGCTGGACTACGCGCGATTCGGACTCGTCGCGCGAGGCATGGCCGTGGTCGACTCATTCATCTTCGGCCTCACTGCCCCCATCAGACTCCGCGGGGCCGCAATGATTTACCTGATCTGGTTTGTCCCCGCAGCCATCCTGACCCTGCTTCCCACCTTCCCGGCAGGATGGCTCGGCGCCGCCTTTTCGGCGTTCATTCTACAGCAAATTTTCCTGGCCGGAAGAGCCGCCATCACCATCGGCTGGATGGGCAGCCAGGTATCCCTGGCCGAACGACAAGTCCCAGAAAAAAAAGAGCCGGGCACTGCTTCCATAGCACCCGGCTCAACGTCGAAAGGCGATCAGTCCGTATCACCCACCGTTACGGACGATCTTTAAACACACGGAGGAGGTAGTGTGTAATCGTTCCTCTTCGACGATTATGAATGTCGTACATGGCTCAGAACCTCGGCGAGGTCCGTGGCGAGCGGCATGTGGAGAGAGTCTGAGGCGTCTTCGGACACCATGTCGCTGACGTACCGAACCAGCGCCATGCGCTCGGTCTTCGAGGTTGCTTCGTGGTCGAACAGACGCATCATGCGCTGCCACAGTTGCTCTGATATCTGCCCCTGCATGTACAGGTTCAGAAGCATTGACATCGAAGAACTCGAAGAGGAGAGAGAAGCGTAACCCATGTTATCCACCTTTAGAAGCTGTGAAAGTGTCGAACGACTGAATCCACTGCCAATCCCGTGCCAAGTATCCTCCGGCGTCCGATATTTTTTGATGTTCGCAGGCCACGGTAGCGCCGATTGGCTCCGTGGGGGGCTCTAGCCTATAGAGGAATCAAGCCTGAAGGATGTAACAGGGGTGGCTCGGCCTGTTTTCTAGCGCGGTAGCCACGACACTCCCGGGGCCCCTGGTGTCTGTCGGAATAGACAGGGAGACCGTTTTGGTATCCGAATTGAGGTCCAAAACGGAAGTGTTGTCCCCGTTACGCCGGCGTGGACTCGACTTGATCGAAGTCGAACCACTTCTGCACCGGGAGTCTTTGCTCCGACGCATGCAGGTACTCGTTGGTGGCGGGATTGTAGTCGTAGTCTTCCCTCCACTCTTGGTGGTGGGCCTGAACATCGCCCAACGCCTTGATGACCAGGAGTAGCTCGGCATCCTTCATGGTCGGATGGAGCGAAAGTCGCACCCAACCAGGCTTGGCGGAGAGATCGCCCTCGTTGATGCGATCCGTAATACTATTCGAGTATCCCTGATCGACATGGAGGAGGTAGTGTCCATAGGTCCCGGCGCAGGAACACCCGCCACGCACTTGTATCCCGTATCGGTCGTTGAGCAGTTTCACCACCAGATTGTAGTGGATGCCTTCCATGTAGAAGGACACAATCCCCAAACGCTCCTTCAAATGATCCGCCAGGATCACCAATCCCGGTATCTTCGACATCCCCTCGAATGCCACACTCAGCAACTCTGACTCACGCGCCCTCATCTCGGCGCTGCCCATCGCTTCCTTGAGCCGGATGGCTAGAGCGGCCCGAATAGTCTGCAAGAATCCGGGAGTACCACCATCTTCTCGGTCCTCCAAGTTGGCCACGTACCGATGCTCTCCCCAGGGGTTGGTCCAATCCACCGTGCCCCCACCCGGGTTGTCGGGGACGGCATTCGAATCGAGGGACGAATCGAAGACCATGATGCCGGCCGATCCCGGCCCTCCCAGGAACTTGTGGGGCGAAAAGAAAATCGCATCGAGCCTTTCCATCTCGTCCGCCGGATGCATATCGATTTCGTAGTACGGAGCCGAAGCCGCGAAGTCGACGAAGCAGAGGCCGCCGTGCTCGTGCATCACCCTGGCCATCGCGTGGTACGGCGTAGTCACACCGGTCACGTTTGAGCAGGCGGTAAAGGACCCAATCTTCGGCCGGTCCGGGAATCGGCGAAGGGCAGCAGCAAGGCTTTCCAAGCAACAGGTACCATCCTCCAGGGGCTGAACCCACTCCACATCGGCCACCGTTTCCAGCCAGGAAGTCTGGTTCGAATGGTGCTCCATGTGCGTGATGAAAACAACGGGCCGCCGGTCTTCCGGGATCGACACGTAGGACGCGAGCCCCTCGGGGACGCGCAATCCAAGAATGCGCTGGAGCTTGTTGATGACCCCAGTCATCCCGCTCCCGGCGGCGATAATCGCATCGTCCGGGCCGGCGTTCACGTGCCGCTTTATGATGTTGCGCGCCTCGTGATACGCATGCGTCATTGAAGTGCCCGTGACGCTGGCTTCTGTATGCGTATTCCCCACCCAGGGACCGAAAACTTCCGCCATCCGCTGTTCTATCGGCCGATACAATCGGCCGGAGGCAATCCAATCGGCGTACAGCAGTCTCTGTCGGCCGTACGGCGTGTCGAACTCCTCCTCTCCGCCGATGATGCCGGCGCGGAACCGATCAAAATGTGCTTCTAGTTCTGACATCCTAGGAAAGGACAATCTCCTTGCGGAGTCGGGCTACAGGAACGCCCAGTTGCTCCCTGTATTTGGTTACGGTTCTCCGCGCAATCTGGAACCCCTTGGCTTCCAGCATGGTGGCAATCTTCTGGTCCGACAGAGGCTTCTGTTTGTCTTCCTTGGCGATGATACCCTCGATGATGGCCTTCACTTCCTTGTTGGAGATCTCTTCGCCACTATCGGTGGCCAAACCTTCCGAGAAGAAATATTTGAGCTCGAACACACCGAAGTCGGACTGCACGTACTTCCCATTGACGACCCGACTCACCGTCGATATATCCATGTGGATAATCTCGGCGATATCCTTCAGGATCATGGGTCTCAGATTCCCGAGACCTAGCCTGAAGAATCCATCCTGGATCTGAACGATGGCCTCCATGATCTTCAGCATCGTGTGGCGACGCTGGTGTATGGAGTTGATGAACCACCGAGCCGACTCCAATTTGTTCTTCAGGAATGTCCGGGTGTCGCTGTCGTATGGCGAGGTGCTGTTTCCTCGCTTCTTCTCCGTAGTAATCTTCTCCAGCATCTGCCGGTACTGGCGTGACACGCGTAGCTCGGGAGCATTTCCACTATTGAGGCTGATGAGAAAATCACCGTCCTCAACCCGGACCGTAAAATCTGGTGTGATGTAGTTCTGGGAGGCCGAGAACTCGCCCTCTCCGGGCTTCGGGTTCAGCCTGTGAACCAAATCATACGCTTCCTTGAGCTCCGCGGATGTGATGTCCAGTTTGCGCATGATGTGATCGAAGTGCTTCATCGTGAATTCCTTGTAGGCACGATCCAACATTCGGTAGGCGGCGTCCCGCCCACTCACTTTCTCATCCATCACGTCCAGCTGAACCATCAAACACTCACGCAGATCACGGGATGCAATGCCGAGCGGCTCCAAGCGCTGAATTTGCACCAATATCTTCTCGATGTCCTCCTCGTCCACCAGGACTCCGTAGTTGAAGGCGACATCATCCACGATGCTCTCCAACGGCCGTCTCAGGTATCCATCCTCATCCACAGAGCCGATTATCTGTTCAGCGATGAGTTCATTGTCTTCCGAAAGCCCCAAGAAGGCCAACTGCGAAGTCAGATGCTCGGACATGCTCGTTCCGGCTGCCATAGGGATCTCGCGACGATCCTCATCATCGCTTTGATCCACACGGGCCTTGTAGCCATAAAGGTCGTCGGCGTCCGGCAGTAACTCCTCCCAATTGAAGTCATCATCCTCGGACTTGGACTCCTCGTCCTTGGCCTCGGTGCCTTGCTCCTCCTGCTCGTCCTCGTCCATCCCCTCTTCCAGGAGAGGATTGGATTCGATCTCCGTCTTGATCCGTTGCTCCAGGGCCAGCGTCGGCAATTGCAACAGCTTTATATACTGGATCTGCTGAGGAGAGAGCTTCTGCTGAAGAGACTGCCTTTGTTGGAGATTGAGCATTTATACCTCGCGAAGAGGAGCGTGAATTGCTGGGAGGAGTCGACTAGCCGTAAAGCATCTCCCGGCGGGCGATGCAAGCATCCCGGAATTCCGCGTACCACGACTCACCATACTTTCGAACCAACGGATGCCTCAGGAAGTTCGGCAGAATCGATCCGGATCGGCTACCGTGAGTGACGGCAGAGCTGCAAATCGGAGCTTTTTCGTAGTTCAGTGTCTCGTAATCGCCCAGGTAGTCGATTCGGATGGGGTAGAGGTGGCAGGAGATCGGCTTGGGAAACTCGATCTTGCCGGCATCATGGGCCTTCTGTATGGCGCATTTCGCGACGGGGCCATCGTAAACCACAAACACACACTCGGCGTCACCGACACACGTGGTCTCGTAGTAGCCGGGACTCGTTTCTTCCCAGACCCCTCGGTCCCGGATGACCTCAAGAGCCTCGGGTCTAAGCCCGGGACGGACCACTTCGAAAACGGATTCCAACTCCCTTCTCTCGTCAGCCTCCAGCGGCGCGCCGGAGTCCCCTTGTACGCAACACGCACCGACACAAGCGGCGAGGTTACAGGCGAAGGGCGCGGCAACCACGTCGTCGGAAATCAGTATGTTGCCAACAGCGAACAAGATGCCGAAACGTAGGCCTGACAGCCTCTGATTGTCAACCTGACGCAGACTCGATATGCCTCTTTGGAGCCAAATGTAGACCCGTTTCTCAGGGATATGGAAGAGCGACCCGGAACTGTAGGTCCCGCACCCATTCGCGGCGACGAAGACCTGGAGAAGGCACTTAGGCCACGCAGCCTGGACGAGTTCGTCGGCCAGCAGAAGATCAAGGACAATCTCCGCATTTTCATCACGGCGGCGCGGCAACGAGGGGAAGCGCTGGACCACGTCCTGCTCTCTGGGCCCCCGGGGCTTGGGAAGACCACTCTGGGCTACATCATCGCCGAGGAGATGGGGGCCCCGATCAAAACTACATCCGGCCCCGTACTGGACAAACCAGCCTCCATTGCCGGGCTGTTGACCAATCTTCGCGAAGGCGAGATTCTTTTCATCGACGAGATTCATCGCCTGGCACCGGTCGTCGAGGAGTACCTCTACGCGGCGATGGAGGACTATCATATCGACATCCTCATTGATCAGGGCCCCAATGCTCGGAGCGTCAAGATTCAGCTCCCACCCTTCACGCTGGTCGGCGCCACGACCCGGAAGGGGTTGCTCACCTCCCCCCTCCGAGCTCGCTTCGGGATCGATTTCCGATACGACTACTACTCCGCTGAGCTGTTGGAAAAAATCGTCAGGCGATCGGCGCGACTGCTCGGCGTCGGCATTTCCGACGACGGGGCCATGGAGATTGCCCGGAGGAGTCGGGGCACGCCGCGTATCGCGAACCGACTTCTTCGCCGCGCACGAGATTTCGCGCAGGTTGAAGGAGACGGGAACATATCCTCTAAAATAGCAGACCGGGCGTTGAACGCGCTCAACGTCGATGCTTCGGGACTGGACGAGATGGACACCCGAATTCTGACAACCCTGATCGAAAAATTCGGCGGGGGTCCCACCGGATTGTCTAATCTCGCGGTCTCCGTTGGCGAGGACGCCGGCACCCTGGAAGAAGTCTACGAGCCGTATCTCATTCAGGAAGGCTTGATAGAACGGACGTCACGGGGGCGAGTGGCTACCGCTCGGGCGTATCGGCGATTCAAACTGACTCCCCCGAGCGGTGCTGATGACCTCTTCGGGAGCGGCCGACCTCATTCCGGACCAACCCAGTGAAGCGATAGGCTAGTTCACACAGGCTAGTTTACCCGCCCTCGGCCATCTACCCGCCAGGTCTCCAGGACCTCTTCTCCGTCGACCAGGTGAAACTCGTCCAGCATGTTAACGACTACGCAGGCGTGGGCAGGAACAGTGCGAACCCTATCCCCGACCGCGAGCGTGGCACCTCCGGGGACGGACACCCAACCGTGCTCCTCGGACAACCCATGCAGCCGCGCATGTGGCAGCGGCTCCATCACTCTCGGGTTGTAAAGCAATACGCCGTGAAGGCCCGTACCCTTGACTCGATCCGAAGTGAACACCTTCTTCCCTGCGTCAAGAAAGACCCGTTCACTCCCGTCGGAGTTTCGCTGGCTGCTGATCACAGTTGCCCGGACGGTGAGGGCACAATCATCCCAGGTGGCCAAGCCGAGATCGACCTGTATGGCATCATTAAAGACGTAGTTCCCCGGTCGGATTTCCGTGATCCGGAATCCGTCATACTCCGTGTTCTCGAAGTATCTGATCGATGGCGTGGAGCCGACAGATATCTCGAACTGCCCCGGTCTGACGCCCTCGATCCCCGCCTCTTTCAGACGAACCGCAAACTGCAGCATTCGGTCGCGCTCCTCCCTCATGACCCGACGGAGCGCATCCTCCTTTGAGTCCCCATTCGCCGGGCCGTTGTAACTATGGCCGGCGTGCGTCAAGATTCC
>CAYXSE010000132.1:0-10336 GCA_964466675.1 uncultured Rhodothermales bacterium
GCGCGCCGCGTCCAGGTCGGGTCGTGCAGCGCCCGAAGATCGTCGACGATTTGTGTCTGAATGGCGTCGGCCAAATCTCGATTGGCGAATCGGGAAAGACCGTTGTTGAAGGTCCGTGCCTCTTCTCCATCCGGCCCGTAGCCGCGGCTGGAATAGATGGCCAGCGTGCCTATGGTCCGATCTCCCTTCGCAACACCCGCGTCCGTGTGAAAGGCAAGCGCCAGATCCACCGGTACACCCAAGCCTGGATGCCCGGGATTCTTGTTGGGGCCCAGCGGCGCTCCTCGCAGGTAGTTGACCCACTCGCCCCGGTTTCGGTAGTCGTCCAGATAGTCCTTGTCGGGCGCCTCTGTGACATTGTATACCAGGGAGTCCGGCATCCCGTCGAACTGCAACGCATATCGAGCACCCTCCAACCACCGGGGTCTGCCGCTCGTCTTGCCATCGCGCTCAATATTCCCCATTCCGCCGCCGAATCGAACGGCATCGGCCGACACCACAGATTCGCTTCCCCCCCGATTCGTCAGCCGTACGATGGCGTCAAACCCGAACTGGAATGTGCCCACATAAAGCCACGTTCCAGGAGCCATCCCCTGATCCACCTCGAAGCGTGTCCTGCCGCCGGCGTGTATCACCTCATACTGAGCCCGGCCAGTCGCATGGTCATGTCTGGCGTGACTCACATATACGGCGTAGGCTCCCGGCGCCGGCAACTCTGCGCGCCATCGGATCTCGCATCCCCCTTCCTCGGAGGCCTGCAACCAGCGATGAGACCCCGCCGCCCAAGGCCTGTCGTCCGCGCCGTACGGGGGGGCACCGAACGCGAATCCGCCAATACCGTTCTCCCATTCGCAGGACTCCGAGTAGCCGGGCCCGGAATCGTTGTCCACGATTACCATGTTGGACTGCGTGTCCCTTTCACGCGGCATCCAAACTTGGGCGCCCGCACGTTCAAGCATCGGGGCCAGATACGGGAGCACAAACGACGTTGGCAGCAGGTCCTCAACGGTCGTGAACAGGCGCGCGCGCTGCCACTCCCACCGGCCCAACGAGGGCTCGTAGTACCAACCATGGCTCGCCCACAGCGCGACATGCCTCCCCGCAAGCCCTCGGGTTGGAGAGGGCGCCCGGTCCGGGAATCGGAGTAGGGGCCTGGGCGGGGGGGATTCGGAGGGCCTTCTCGCATCGTCCGGTCCTGTACTCGATCGCATGAGGTTCGGCACAAGCTCACCCAAGGGTTGACCCAAGGCCGTCAGGGTCAGTCTCGTCTCGCCAGGGAGCCTCTGCTTCATCATCTGAGCCATGAGTGCCACGTCCCGCTCTCGGAATGGGACCTGGGCAAACGCATCGTTGAGGCGGATCTCAAAGCCTCCGGATGCGGCAACCACGACCGTGTCAACCGCGCTCCCTGGATCGAGAGAGAACCCACAATCGGTCGCCAGACAGTTCGCCAGAAAATCGCCGACCGCGTCTCGGACCTCAGGCACGGAAACGCTAGTGATCGGTGCTGTCGTCGCACACCCTGATGCAAACAGCAGTATCAATGCCCCTGCAAGGCGTCGCCCACCACTACTCAATGGACAACCCTCCTGGAAGCACCCATACGGGGGGGCCTTCCTGTCCCAATCGGTTGAGGGCAGACACGACAACGAAATCCGGGACCACGTCCTGGTATTCGATACTGCGCTCATGGCCCGGGACAACCCGGATGGTCCACGCACCACTTCTCCACTCACGGATGTGCCACACAAACGGCGGATCACCTGAGCCAGGCTCCAGGAGAAGGGACTCCGTGCCTGCCTTCCGGACAACGTAGGGAGGGCCCGGTGTTGCCCCGCCCAGCCAGGAGGTCGCCGGCATCAGCGCAGGCACCGAATACACACTATCGGCCAACATCTCCCCGGCGCCGACACCAGGCATGAGCGCCTTCATGCTGAAGAATACATTGCCTGTCGCTCCGACTTTGCCGCGCGTATAGTGCACTTGTTTGACTAGTTCCTCCGGGTCCCAGCGCGCGGAGCCATCCATGATTACCCGACTCGCGAAGTTGCCGGGCCACATGTGACGCTCGTGAATATTCTCGCCGACCCACCAATCAAGTAGCGGGCCGTACGGCTGTCCCGGGCTATCCAACTTCCAGTAGAGCTGTGGCGTGAAATAGTCTACCCAGCCCTCGTGCAGCCACCGTCGCGCATCGGCGAAAAGGCCCTCGTACTGATCAAACCCCACAACACCCTCCGGGTAACCGGGACGCCAGATTCCGAACGGGCTGCTTCCCACCTTCACTGATGGACGGATGGCCTTCACGGTAGCGTACAAGCGCTCCACGAAGCGGTCCACATTGGATCTCCGCCAATCGTCTCTGGAGCCGTCGAATCCGGAGGCGGCCCAGGTCACATCATCCGGAAACGGGATGTCTCGCCCCGCCGAGTCGGCGACTGCGTAGGGGTAGAAATAGTCGTCTACGTGCACACCATCCACGTCATAGCGGCTCACCACGTCCGAGATCACGGCCAGGGAGTGGTTGACCGCCTCGGGGTCGCCCGGGTCCATCCAAAGCTGCTCTCCGTACGATCGGACCCAATCCGGAGAACGAATACTCACATGGAGGTCGGTGTATGATTCCTCGTTGGTTGGGTGACCCGCTCGAAATGGATTAAACCAGGCATGTAGCTCGATTCCCCTCAGGTGGGCTTGCTCGACCGCGTAGGCTAACGGATCGTAGCCGGGGGAGACACCTTGCTCTCCTGTGAGATAGGAGGACCAGGGCTCCAGTTCGGATTGGTACAGCGCATCCGCCATAGGGCGAATCTGCAAAACCACGGCGTTCATTCCCAGATATGCGGCCTGATCCAAGAGAGCGAGAAGTTCGGCTCGCTGATCCTCGGAACTCAGCCCGCGCTCACTGGGCCAGTCTATGTTGGCCACGGTCGCAATCCAGGCGGCCCTGAACTCTCGAATGGCCGATGGAGGGGCCTCCTCAGGCAGGCTAATCGGCACAGGTAGCGCCACCGACGGGTCCGGCATTAGCACTGTTCCGGAAGGTGTAACGCACCCAGAGGAGGCGAAAACGACCAGCCCGGCCAATGCGAGGGCGCTACGAGTCATAGATTGACTCTCGGTTCGGAGGCATGGGCATAAGGGAGGGCGGCGTTCGTATGATGTCTCATAAGTTATCCGAGGCCCTTTCCAGACACAACCTTGCAGGCCCCAATGGCGACAGGAATTTTGGCGCTTCTTTCACTCACCAGCGTAGCTGTTCTGTTCCGGGCTCAGCGGTCGGGGTACCAGTCGGTGATTTATGCCGCCAAGCCGCTCGCTATGACCTCCATCGGTCTCATCGCCATTTTGGAGTGGCCCGCGGTCTCGCCAGAATATCAAATCGCAATTGTTGCTGGACTGTGCCTGTCGCTGATCGGTGACATCTTCCTGATGCTCCCAAAAGACCGATTCCTGGCTGGCCTCACTGCGTTTCTGCTGGCCCACGTTGCTTACATCTACGCCTTTTTGGGCCGCACGGACGAGATCCCGATTCTCCCCTTCCTTCCCTTTGTCCTCGCGGGACTATTCCTGACCAAGCTCCTCTGGCCTCACTTGGGCAAGGAGCGCCTCCCGGTCCTGGTTTACAGCCTGGTGCTGGCGGGGATGGCCGGTTCAGCCCTGGGAGCGGCTGAGGCCAATACAAATGCGAGTACGATCATGGCAGCCACGGGCGCCGTCTTGTTCGTAATCTCGGACGCCGCATTGGCCATCGGTCGCTTCATTCGGCACGCTGAAGGCTCCGTGTACCTTATATGGGGCACGTACTTTGCGGCACAGCTTTTGATTGCGCTCTCCGTCGCCCGGTAGTTTTTGTTGCGAATCGCACTCCAATTTTCTCTCTCCCTCCTTCTGGCTGCGCCCGCCCTCGGGCAGGCCGCGGATGACCCGTTCCGTTTCCTTCGATGGTCGGTCAGCGATCTCACCGACATCCCTTTGGGGATCGACGCGAACAGTCTGGCCTGGACCGCCGGAGCGGGCCTGGGATTGATCGCCATAAGCCTGTACGACCAGTCGGTCACCAACAGTATCTCAGGCTCTCGAGACGATTACCGTATCCGGCTGGTCGAGGAGTTCGGCAACGTGAAGACCGTTCGGCCGGCTACCGTTATCATTTTCGTGGGCGCCCTGATGGCGCGGGATAAACGGCTTCAGGACGCCGCTTTTACGTCGCTGGAGTCCATTGTCGTGTCCAATTTGATTACCAACCTGCTGAAAACCGTGGTGGGACGCGCCCGCCCTTGGCAACGGGAGGGGCCTTCGTCGTTCCAGCCCTTCTCGGGTCGATCCTCATTCCCCTCGGGCCACGCGACAACGGCCTTCGCCGCCCTGACGCCGTACGCGCTGTACTACGGCAACCGAACCGCTGCCAGCCTCTACCTCATCGCCACCGCGACTGCTGCATCACGCGTCGCGACCGACCTCCACTGGCTTTCCGATGTTATTGGAGGTGCGGCCATCGGGTTCATGACGGCTCAAATCTTAAGCCGGAGGCACCGTGGCCTGAGCAAGATTCGCGTCACGCCCATTGTTACACCTGCCGGTGCCGGGCTTCAGCTGAGGTTCTGAGGTGGCAGGCGGTAGGTGGCAGGCGGCATATGGCAGGCCGCGGCGGTAGGTGGCAGGCCGCGGCGGTAGGTGGCAGACCGCGGGCGGCATGCGGCCAACCCACAAAAAAGAAACCGCCGGCCGTTCCGAGTATCTCGGACCGACCGGCGGCCTATCTATGAGCACAAAACGCTCAGGCTACCATCACCGCTACTGCGGTGAGAACTGCAACAACCGATAGGAATATCGGGAACTGCTCCGGGCCAGCCTGCATGCGTTCCTGCTGAGTTGCGCTGTGCATGGTTCATCCTTGATATGAGAAGCACAACCGTGACGCCCGTCTGGCGACCCGCCGTCTCCTTCCCCGTTCGAGATGCTTGTACGCTCCAATTTGGACTCTGTGACTCTGTGATCCTCTCAAGATCATGAATCCACAGACCCTTCACGAGCGGGGGAAACCCGCCCGCCCGCGCGAGAAATACGGTCCAAAAGCGCCAGTCCCAGGCCCTCTTCCCTCGGCCTCAGGCACTCGATTCTATCCAGGCCGAGATCGTCACAGGTCCGGAAGAAGTCGTACAGCGCGCGCGCATATTCTTTTGGCCCACCAACGACCCTTTCGAGCGCATAACCCGGATCCGGGGCGTCATATCCGATATATCCGGCGGTCGCGGCAGGTGCTGGCACATCGATCAACACCACCTTCGCATTCGGGGCGTAGTGCGGATGGCGGGTCCCTGGGCTGGCCTCCGGCCGCCCTCCATGACTCAAGATATCAGGGTGAGAGGCCCGCAATTCCTCCATGGTCACCGCTCCGATCCGAAGAACGACGGGCACCGGTCCGGTGCAATCCACCACAGTGGACTCCAAACCAACCTCGGAAGCGCCACTCTTCAAGATCGCATCGATCCTTCCCCCGAGGTCGTCCCGGACCGCCTCCCACCTGGTTGGGCTCGGGCGGCCGGACAAATTTGCCGACGGTGCCGCAATCGGGATCGCGGCTATCCTGAGCAGCTCCCGGGCCACAGGATGTGCCGGGATTCTCACGGCCACGGTAGGCAAACCGGCCGAGACGCGCGGAGTCACCCCCTCTCCCCGATTCACAACAACCGTCACAGGCCCTGGCGCGAATCGCTTGAGTAACGCGATGGCGATGTCTGGCATATCCAGAGCAATCCGAGACGCGGCTGTCACGTCGTGGACATGCACAATCAACGGATTGTCTTGCGGTCTGCCCTTGGCTTCGTAGATCGACTTGATGGCCGTATCGTCGCGGGCATCCGCCCCCAGGCCGTACACAGTCTCAGTAGGGAAGGCCACCAAGCGGCCCTCCCGGAGCATGCGGGCGCCCTGCCCGGCATCGTCAATGATCAACGTTGTCTTCGGCACGGGTCGAAGATACGGCCCTACTTGCTCTCAGAAACGGCGTTGGCAGTCCGTAAACCCCAATTTCTGACATCGTCCAGAAACACATAGACGACCGGTAGAATGACCAACGTCACCAAGGTGGAAAACGTGAGTCCGCCTACGATTGCGCGCGCCATCGGGAAGTAGGGCGGTCCGTCGCCGCCTATTTGGGTGGTCCCAAGACACAGCGGCACCAGCCCGAGAACGGTGGTTGCGGCCGTCATCACGATCGGACGCATGCGGTCGCGCGCACCCTGAATGATGGCCTCGTGCCGCTCCATGCCCTCGCTCCGAAGGTGGTTGATGTGGTCGATGAGAACGATCCCGTTGTTCACCACGACTCCGATCAGAACAAGAACTCCGATCCAGGCCATGATTTGGAACGTCGTTCCGGTGATGAAGAAGAACCAGAACACTCCGACGATGGCAAACAGGATTGAAGTCCAGATGGCTCCCGGGTGAATCAGGGATTCGAACAGCGACGCCATCACCAGATATATGAGAACCAATGCCAGCAGAAGGTTCATCAGCATGATCTGCTGGGAATTGGCCTCGTCGTCAAACCGGGCGCCGTAGCCCCAGGTATAACCCGCTGGCATCTCGTAGTTGGACATGGTCTGACCTATCCGCTCTTTGGCCTCATCCAGGGTGATCCCATCCACGAAGAGTGTGACTCCCATCATGGTCACCCTATTTTCGCGGCTGATCCCTCGACGGGCGCGCTTGGTAGTCAGATCGGCCATCGCCGCGAGCCGAATCTGGTTCCCGTCCGGCGTCGTCAGCGGGAGGTTCCTCAGATCGTTCAACGACCTGCGATCACGGTCCTGGAACTCGACTCGTAGATCCAGCTCTCCCTCAGGCGTTCTGATGCGACGGAGATTCTGACCACGCATGGCGGTTGAGACCGTCCTGGCCACCTGCTGTGCAGACAGCCCATACTGTCTGGCGCGGTCTCGATCTACCACGACCTGTACTTCCTGATCGTCCGTTTCGGCTTCGGATCGGACATCCTTGAAGCCCTCCACTCGGCTAAAAACATCGGCCACGTTCCGAGACAACTCGACCAGGCGTTCGCTCGACTCACCCTCAAGAATGACCCGCACGTTCTCGGCAGAGGTGCTGTTGAAATCGAAAGCCGGCCTGGCGATCGCAAATTTGGGAAAACCTTCCCGGATGCGCTCCTGAAGCACCTCCAGATCGGTATCACTGTCCGGATCCAGAAGCAAAGATGAGTTGGCAAAATCCCCCTCGTAGAACGAATAAACGTTGTCGATCTCGAACTCCTCGAGGTTCGCGAACAGATACTCCTCCATCCGGTCTACGGCTTGCTCGACCCGAGCGACGGGGTACTGCCCATCGATGTTGTAGCGAACATCGATTCTCCTTTCCCCGTTTTCGTTGGGAAAGAAGTCCATCTTCACCAGACTCATTGGAATCGCAACGCTGAAGAGAGTACCCAGCACGATCGCCGTAGCCAGTTTCGGCCGCCTGAGCAGCCCATCCAGGACCCTTGCATAACGCTCGGTCATACGATCGATCAGATTCGCCTTCTCGGAAATCGGTGGCGGCTTGAGTCGAACGGCCAATAAAGGCACAATGGTCAACGAGATGAGGAGAGACACGATCAGCGAAACGATGATCGCGACCGCGACATGCTTCAGGAACAGCGTTACCTGGTCGGCCTGACTGACAATCATGGGGAGGAACACGATGGCCGTGGTCAATGTGCCGGCTGTTACGGCCAGAGAGACCTCCTTTACCCCCCTCAACGTGGCTGCGCGAGGGTTGCCGGGGTCCATTCTTTGGTGCCGCTGGATATTTTCCGTCACAACCACCGCGTTGTCCACCAACATCCCTACAGCCAGCATCAGTCCCATCATGCTGAGCATGTTTAGGGTGAAGCCCAGGAAGTAGAGCGCCCCGATGGTGACCACAATAGAGATGGGGACTGCGAGGGTGACGACGAGGGTCGTCGAGATCTGTCGGAGGAAGAAAAACAAGACGATCAGAGCGAACAATCCACCGTATGCCCCGGACTCCAGTAGGTCCCGGATAGAGGAAACGATGCCCTCCGCAGCGTTGCCCATATAGTAGATGTTGATCCCATTCATGTCGGGATCGTCCGCGACTCCTGCCAGAGCGAGCTCGATCCTTTCCGCGACCTCGACCGTGTTGGCACTGGCCTCCTTGCGGATATCCAGGCCCACGGCATAGTTCCGATTCAGATGGCGGCCGTGGTCCAACTCCGGGTCCTCCAGAGTTATCTCGGCCACGTCTTTGAGCCGGAGTCCATCGCGACGAATCACGAGATCCGCAATTTGCTGCGAGCTTCGGATCTCTCCTATCGGGCGAACGGCATATCGCGTGCCGGCGTCGGAGATTCGGCCTGCGGTCACCGAGAAATTGGCGGCCTGAAGCTGAGTGACAAGAGCCGTGAGATCAATGTTGTGCGCGGCCACGCGATCGGCCAGAAGTTCAATCTTGACCTGGCGCCGGTTGACCCCATACAGGTCGACTTTGGCCACTCCCGAAACGCGTTCGATCTCTTGTTTCAGCTTGCGATCAAGAAGCTCGTAGGAGCCCGATAGATCGCGGTCGGATGAGACTCTCAATTGCAGAATCGGCTGATCGGCCATGTTGAAGCGCTGCACGAAGACCCGCTCCACATCGGCTGGGAACTGATCCTTGACGGCATCAAGCCGTTCCCGAACCTGGATCGCCTTTAGGTCCGTGTCCGAGCCCCAGTCAAACTCCATGTTGATGTTGGCACCACCCTCGTTCGAGTTCGAGCGTAGCCGCTTGAGACCGGGAATCGTCGCGAGCACCTCTTCGGCCGGGCGCGTGATCTCCCGCTCAACCTCCTCAGGCGTCGAGCCCGGGTAAGGGATGTTGATGTTCAGAAACGGTTGAGAAACCTCTGGAAACAATTCGAGGGGTATCAGCCGCGTGGCGATTCCACCAACGGCCACCAAACAGACAAATACCATCACCGTGGTAATCGGCCTGTCCATTGAAAATTGGGACAGATTCATAGCGCGAGGTCTTGTCTGTTGGTTCTAGGACCGGTCCAGGACGGCATACACGGTGGGAATGACAACCAGAGTGAGGACGGTCGAAACCACCAGTCCACCGATGACCGTGATCGCCATCGGGGCTCGAATCTCGGCGCCATCTCCGAACCCAATCGCCAGAGGAATGAGGCCCAATGTGGTCGTCATAGTCGTCATCAGAATGGGCCTGAGCCTCTGCCCGCCTGCCTCGATGATGGCCTGGACTTTTTCCATCCCCTGTTCCCGGAGCTGATTGATCAAATCGACAAGCACAATGGCATTGTTGACCACGATTCCGGCCAGTAGAATCAGCCCGATGAATACGACCACACTCACCGTAGAACCGGTAATCCAGAGTGCGAAAATGGCTCCCACAAGCGCTAGGGGGATCGAAAAGAAGATCACAAGCGGGTGCAAGAGCGATTCGAACTGAGACGCCATGACCAGATAGACCAGGAACACCGCCAATAGCAGGGCAAAAACAAGAGACCGGAAACTGCTGGACATTTCCGCGTTCTGACCCGCGATTCGCACGTCGATGCCGGGCGGCAAAGCGACCGACTCGATCGCGGTCTGTAGCTCTCCGGCCGCGGCACCCAGGTCCCCGTATTCCAGGTTGGCAGTCACCATTGCGACACGCTGCTGACTGGTGCGACGAATCTCGCTCGGGCCTATTCCAACGTCCACCTTTGCGATGGATTCCAGTCGGACCGGGCGTTCACTTTCCGGGTTGACGATCAGATTACGGAGGTCGTTGATGGAAGCCCGATCCTCGTCACGGGTCCGAACCAGAACGTCAATCTTCCGGTCGTCCCAAGAGTATCGGGTTGCCACCGAGCCGCGAACCTTGGACACCACACGGTCGGCGACGTTCGCCACACCGAGGCCCAACGCAGCGGCTCGCTCCCGGTCAAAAACTATCTGAATCTCTGGATGCCCGACCTCCATGGAAGACTTCACATCCGCGAACCGGGTTGACCCCCGAAGGCGCTGCGCCAGCACCTGAGAGACCAGCTTCAGCCCATCCAGATCATACCCTCTTACCTCGATTTCGACCGGGGTCCGGAACGAGAACAGGGTCGGCCGTGCGATTTTGTACTGCAGTCCAGGGATTCTGCCCAGCTCGGCGCGAAGCTCGGCGACCGCTTCAGCTTCACCGCTATCGCCAGATCCGGGAGTCAGGGCTACATGCAACTCTCCCCAATTTTCGCCCCCCTCGTCCGGATTGGCATCCAATCGGTTTCCGCTGCCTGCAACGGCGAAGGTGCTGGCCACGTTGGGCGCGGACGTTGCCA
>CAYXSE010000133.1:0-5347 GCA_964466675.1 uncultured Rhodothermales bacterium
AACGAACCGATCGGGCGAGAAACCGGTTGCTGCCAGCACGTGATGTATTAGCCATCGGTGCAATCGCCCGTTTCCATCCTCAAACGGATGGATATAGATGAATCCAAACGACAGCGAGGCCGCCGCCGCGACAGGATCCATCTTTCGTTCCCGGATCCGTCCCGCGAACATCACGAGGCCACGGAGTAGGCTGTCCAGATCCTGCGGTCGCGCGCTGATGTGTTCCGGCAAAGGAGCCCGCGAGATCCGATCTCGGCTTCCGACAAAACCTCCCTCGGTCCGTTCGCCCAGACCAACAAATCTGGCGTCGCCGATGACGGTTTCCTGGAGGGCGAGGAGTGCAGCCCTGGTCAGGCTGAGCTGACCGGCGCTGGAAATGGCCTTCGCCCATCTACGGGTGCGGTCTGGAGAGGGCTTCTCCTCTTCGATTTGGAATGACGCCTTCGAGTCGCTCAACAATAAAAAGGCCGATGCGCGTGCCATCACATCGGGGTGGGTCCTTCCGGCCAGTCTCAGTGCCTGATCCCGAAGGCGTCTGCCTACCATCTCCTCGTTTACATCCGACCGGCGGACCAGAGGGCAGAACTCGGGGGTACCGGGCAGATTGTTGATGACCCGATGCCGCTCCGAGACCTCGCCGGACTCCAGCGCGTACTGCAGTCGGGTATCGACCACCGACTCCAGCCCTCGCTTTTGGGACGCATCGTCCAGAGACAACCGCTCCCCGATACCCACTCGATGAGGAACCAGAATCGTCGCAGATATTTGCCATTGGGCGAAATAGCGATGGCTTCCTCGAGCGTGCTCTTTGGTGCTGCCTGGGCCAGGGCAGCCAACACAGACAGGTCGACCCCCTCGTTTTTCAGGGCGAAAGTGAGATGGCCCGCGAGCGTTTCCTTGGGGGCGTACCGAGGAGACAGAATCAGCCAGCGGGGTGTCTCCTCGCGGCGGTGCAATTCGCCGATTCCCGCCATTTTCGGGGGCAGCGGGATCTGGAGATCGTACCGGTCGATGATCCACGAGTAGCCGGCGGGAGTCGCCGGTACGGGCGGTGGTATTCGTTGAAAAACGCGCGCCATCTCTGAATATCGCGCGCAAAAGAATAAAACGCGAGAAAAACGCGAGGGCGCGCTCCAGCGGTGCCTCGCTACTTACTTTCTTCGACGAACCAACGCACCTCCCAGTCGATGCCCACGCCACACTTCAAGCGAATTCGCACTTTCATGCAGAAGGCCAACCAGGCGACGCCGGGCGAGGTCACGGTGCCGGATGCGGACATCCGCATTCTGCGGGCCAAATTGATTCTGGAGGAGGCGCTGGAAACTGTGGCCGCGCTGGGCATTACGGTGCAAGCGGGTGGGGTGTCGGGTCCTGAAATCGTGGAAGAAACGCTGAATTACACGGACGGCAATCCGGTCGATGTCGAAGGCGTGGTGGACGGCTGTGCCGATATCTCGGTGGTCACCATCGGGACGCTGATCGCGTTCGGCGTGGATGACGAGCCGGTGCTTGAGGAAGTGGATTCAGCCAACTTGCGCAACCTCGGTCCGGGCGGGTATCGCCGCGAGGACGGAAAGTGGATGAAGCCGCCGGATTGGACCGCCCCCGACATCGGCGGCGCCATCAAGCGCGGAAGCCCGGCGGCTTAGGCGCGCCCGCGTTACGCCGCGGCACCCCCAGCGCTCTGTGTGTCAAAAGACACATGCAACTCGTCCTACATCCGCCGCCGAATTCCCAGGTGGCATCACAATTCCTCCGCGTGCTCCTGGCAATTGCTGCCATTGCGATCTCGGCAGAACGTGCCTCAGCCCAAGACGTCCGCCTTTCTGAGTCATTTGACCTCATTTCGACGCCCGCGCTGCCGACTGGCTGGTCTGGCGCGTGGGCAACATCGTCCTCGTCATCCTCGAATGGTTCCGGCGCGAACAATCTGGTAGACACGGGGACGGGAGCAGCCTCCGTCACCACACCCGAGTTCGATCTGACCGGAGCGGGGGCGGCAATACTTTCCTATAGCGCGCGGCGGACCAGCAGTTATCCCGCGGAAGCCGTTGCCGTTGTATTCATCCTGCCATCCGGGGAGTACCCGGCTGGCAATATTGGCCTACCGCAGGCTACCAGTAGCTGGGTCGAACTTTCATTCGCCGTTCCGGGGGAGGTCCTGGATCAGGCGGGAGTCCGAATTCGCTTCGAAAGCTCCGGAGGGGGCTCAAGCGGCGCCAATGCACGCATCGACGACGTGACCGTCTCGGTGTCCGGGGCTCCCCCTACGGGCGGGGTGTTTGGATTCGGTTCCGCCTCGTTGGACGTTCTTGCCGGCTCCTCGGGGGTCCTGCTCCCCTTGCCCATGAATTGGAGTGGCCCGGATTCGCTACAGGGTCTACAGTTCTCAATCGGCATGAGCAATCAAGACGCCACCCTGACGGGCATACAGCGGGGTTCCGCGCTTCTGGACTTGTCTGCCTGGACGCTGTCGCGCGAATCAGAGTCGGTTTTGTTGATTTCCAACGATTCGGGGGGCCTCAGCCCTGGCCTGTTCGACCCTTTGCTCTCTCTGGTCTTCGACTTCACTGACGTTTTGGACACCACAGTCGTCACACTGGACATCTCGGGACTCATCGGAGCTCTGGCGGTCCCCGATGGAGATGATGCGGGTCTCTCCGCTTCCTTGGCTTCGACGACCATCAGGATTCTCCCTCGAGTGGGTGTATTCGAAGTCGCAGATTCACTCCAGCTAGGCAGCGTGCAGGTGGGGGATACCGGTTCGAGCAGCCTGTGGCTGTTCAATCGAGGCACCGCGACGCTGTCCATCGACCAGATCAGCACCGGCAAGCCCGCATTTTCCATTTCTCCAGGTTTCGCGTCCATTCCGGCCGGCGACTCCGTCGAAGTAACCGTTTCCTTCACTCCCTCTACCACGGACTTGGGACCGCAGGAGACCCTGCTGCTCTACGATGGTGCCGCGCAGACGGTCGTGACGGCCTATGGTCAGGCTTCTTGGGGCGATGCGACAGACGATGGGATCGTCGACGTTGGAGATATCGTGTACGGAATCGATGTTGTGCTGGGACGTGTGCTCCCGATCGGTCAAGTCGCGTCGAGCCTGGATCTGTTTCCGTTTCCTGCAGGCGACGGGAGCATTGACATTCGTGACCTGACGGTCCTCACACAAGCCGTGCTCCGGGGGCAATGGCCGAACGCCATCGCGCTCCCGACTACCAACCGGATCGTCGGAAAGGGGGGCGAAAACGCTCGTCTGGTACTTGCAGACGGTATCCTTAGCATTCACACCCAGGAGCCCATGCGAGGACTCCAGGCCAGGCTTCTTGTGGAGGGGCGAGGCATTCCAATCGGCAAGGCGTCACTCCACCAGGAAGGGGACCGTGTGACATTGTTGTGGGTACGCTCCGACGGCACCTCGGTGCCTCCAGGGGAGCATGCTCTCATGAAGGTAGCCGCGGCCACTCTCATTGACGGTGTCGTGATCGGGGCGCAACATGAGCGGAGCGGAGTGGCCATGGCGCTCCCCACCGAGTCGGATATCGAGCGCCCATTCCCCAACCCGTTCTCGCCATCGAGACACGGCTCTCTCCGAATCCAGAGCACACAGGCAGTCCGGGTCATCGACCTATTGGGCCGGATCGTTTGGATGGGCATCGGCGATTGGGACGGTACAAGCCGGAGCGGAGAGGCGGTGGCCGCCGGGCTATATTCCGTTGTTGTAGGGAAGAGTCGTCACGTTTTGATTGTTGTCGACTAGTGTTTGTGTCATCGGGACCCGAGAGAAGATGGGCACGTTGACGGGGGCTGTTGCTTCCATCGCCCTATTGCTTCCATCGCCGATGAGGTCGGCTCAGGCCAATGCGAAATCTAGTTCTTCTTCTGGCCGCTACCATGCTTGTGGGCGCCTGCGCCTCCGCACAGGACGGGCCGCTGGTATTCCAGGTCGATGTACAGGAGATGGCCATTCCAGGTGACTCTACAAGCGGGGAGCCGTATCTCCGGTCAACCGATTCCGGCGTCGCTATCTCCTGGATCGACCGAACGGATCAGGGTCATGCGATGCGACTGGCGCACCTCGGAGAATCGGGATGGCAATCGCCGCACACTATATCCGAAGGGAGCGGCTGGTTTGTCAACTGGGCGGACGTACCCTCGATCGCCGCCAGCGGCGACAACATGTGGGCACACTGGCTCGAATACAACGGGTCGGGACGTTACTCATACGGAGTAAGGATTGCCTCGTCCGAGGACGCAGGCGCAAGCTGGTCGGAGCCGGAATGGCTGCATGAAGACCGGTCCGCAGCGGAACACGGCTTCGGCGCCATGGCCGCCATTGGAGACCAGGTAATGACGGCGTGGCTGGACGGTCGAAAATGGGCGGATGGCATCCACGAAATGACGGTGCAGACGCGCCTCGTCGGTCAGGACGGAGAGGACGGACAGGAGATGGGAGACGAATTCATGCTCGATGAACTGGCCTGCGACTGCTGCCCGAACGACATGGTCGCGCTCTCGGACGACGCACTCATCGTAGCCTATCGAAACAGGACCAAGGAAGAAATCCGAGACATCCACGTGGCCCGCTATCTTGACGGCGCTTGGCTCGAGCCGATTCTGGTCAACGACGATGGATGGCATATCCAAGGCTGCCCCGTGAATGGACCGGCGCTGGCCGCCCGCGACGGCGCTGTGGCCATCGCGTGGTTCACCGCCAGCGGCGGCGATGCCAGGGTGAACGTGGCATTTTCCGACGATGATGGCGCTACGTTCGGTGAGCCGATTCGTCTGGACCTGGGAGGTCCCATCGGGCGAGTGGACGTGGTCCTGCTCGAAGACGGAACGGCTGTTGCCTCCTGGATCGAGGCGTCCGGCGGGCAATCGGCAGATCGGCAGGCGGGTATCATGGCGCGGCGCGTCTCAGCAGACGGTCGGTTGAGCGATGCGGTCACGCTGGTGCCGACCTCGGCATCGAGAGCCAGCGGGTATCCCCGTCTGGTTCGGGAGGGCGAAGACCTCGTTGTAGCGTGGACGGGCACCGAACCCGTTAAAAGCGTGAAGACGGCCCGGGTCCAAGTGACGCTCTAGGCCATCCCGATCCAGGCTATGCCGAAGTCGGCTACGAGGCCATCGATAGGGGCGTCGTGCCGGACGCGGTCCTGGCTTCGGATCAGTTCTCAATCTTGTGTCCCTCTACCGCGGTTGCGATGCGCCGCGATCTCAATCAGTTAGACTGAACATGGCCAAGACAAAATCTCGACGCCGATCCGGGCGGTCGGAACAGCCCACTTTCAACAAGAACCTACTATGGGTGGCGGTTGGGTTCGCTGCCCTCGGGCTGGCCCTC